>CALMWS010000134.1 GCA_937870795.1 uncultured Bacteroidota bacterium
GTTGATACAATTCAGCCATTTGATTATCTAAAAAATCAATGGTTGGACGCATCCAATCACTTACTCCCTTTTCAATGCCCAGGCCATGGGCTTTGCCGGCTGCAATGACTACTCTGGCAGTGGTGTACAAATTATAACTTCCCCCTTTAAACCATCCAAATGAACCATCTGCAAGACGGAGTTCCAATAATTTATCTCTCCATTGCGCCCAATTATTCTGTTGATTTTCTGCATTGAAAATTTTCACCAACCCGGCCATTTGCATTTTCTCCAGATTGGCCATACCCACCCAAGGTGTCTCTTGAAGGGTGATCGACTTCCATTCTTCTAATTGTTCCAGGCTAGATTGCGTTGACTCATTTTCCTTTGCCCATTCCTGAAGTACAGATTCTAATTGAGGATACTGTAATCGCAAAGCTTCAGCCACAGCCGTGATATACAAACGATCAGAGATATCAATAGCGTTGTCATAACCATGGTCTAAAACATAAGGCAGGGCTTGGATAGCATACCATGCAGGATGACTGGCCATTTCTACCCCATATTTCAAAGGTATCACTCCATTTTGTTTCGACTTCTGAAGCGGATCAAATACAATCTTCTGTTCTTCTCCAGGCCTGATGATCAAAGGCAGGGCTTCTGTAATTAAAACATCGTCGGTAATAATGGGTAAAATACCCATTTCGGCATCTCCTTTATTTCCAGCGATTACAGAAATGGTATACTCCACAGTGGTAGCATTTCCATCTGGTACCGTGATTTGCCACCCAACTGATTTTTGCTGACGACTGTCGATGCGTACCGTCTGCTCCATTGAAGAGCCAATCCAGGACTGAAGATCTTTACCAGACAAATGATCTTTCAATTTTAAAACAATTACAGCATCTCTGGTAATCTCAGATTGATTGGCAACGGTGGCAGTGACAGTCAGTTGGTCTCCGGTGCGGATCAAACGTGGCATATTGGGTAAAATCATCCATTCTTTGGAAGTTTTTATTTCTTTTTCTGCTACCACGGTGGCCAGTTCCCTGTTGTGTGCAAAAAGTCGCAAATGCCATGAAGTGAGGGCTTCATTCATGGTATAATTTATGGTAATTTGCCCCTTTTCATCAGTCAATAAATGAGGATAGAAAAACACAAGTTCTTTCAGATTTTTTCTTGGACTGACTTCAACTGTTTTTTCTGGCTTGACAGACTGTATTTCCACTCCAGCTGCCTTTGACTCCAGCATAGCTTTTGGGGCAGGAGCAGCGTCCATCATTGCTTCGGCTGACACATCACCAACCCTGCGGTAATAGTTGAAGTACATTAATGTAAAAACGTCGTTGACCCCTTCAAAAAGTTTAGGCAAAACATCTTCCCCTACTGAGGAATATTCAGGCAATTGATTCCAATGTCCATTGAGGTATTGGTTGTAATTAATTCCAAAGCCAGGTGTTTCCCAATACAAATAACCATAATTTGTGGGAAAATAGCTTGTATTCCACACTTCCTGTTCAAGGGCATCCAGCGATGCGTCATAGAGGGTAGCCAGTATCTCTGACTGCAGTTGCTCTACCTTTGACCCTGTAATTTGTAATTGAATTTTCTCCTTTGCTCCCGGCTGGGTTTTGTCATTGAAAGTAAGCCATTTTACGGCTAATTCTTTATCAGACCAAGGCACTTCAATGTTTTGCTCAACCATGTAAAAACGATTGTCTTTTATGTACCAATAATTGAGATAAAGTCCCCCTTTGTCAGCATCCGATATATGATGCACAAAAACTGTATTTTTCTTTACATTGAGCCAGGAAGAAGAAAGCACCTGATTGCCGCGCATCAAGGTTACAAAAACCATTTGATTGCCGCTGGTAGCGCCCAACTGCAACTTCATGGTTTCTCCAACTTCAAATCGTATTTTATTAAATGCATGTAGTACATGATGTACTTTGGGCAATTTCTTTTTCTTAAAATCCGTAACCACCACAACTTCTACCGTAGGCGTTTGATTTTCTACCTGAAATTCAATTTGATAAACCCCGGCTTCCAGGAATGAAAAATCAAATTTATCAAAAGATGAAAATGTTTGTGATCGTATCAAATTGCCGGGCTTCCAACCCACAAATTGAGCAGGAAGTGGAATAATAGCTGGATCAGGCAAGGCCGCTGATGGTTCATTCCAGTATGGCTTACGCACAATTTCTGCTGGCCCTGTCAATTCATGAATTTTGACATTTACAGTTTTGTCTATCAAAACTTCCATGGCGTTTTTTACGTGAACGATGGCTGCCATTTCACCTGATTTATCCAATTGTGATGAAACAAATGACTCGACAATGTAGGGTTCTTGCCTGATAAAAATCGATTCATTAATCGTTTGGGATTCTCCATCCTGAGCGGTTACAACAACTTCAATTTCGAAAACATAAACGGGTTTGAATAACTGGGCGTTTGAAGCCTCTGCCTTGAATTCGAGGTTATATTCGCCAAGTTCATTGGTTTTGCTTTCGCCTTGGGCTACGGTTACATCTGAGGTATTGAATATGCCCGGATACCATCTGTAGCAATAAGGAATAAGTTCCCTTCTCTTCACCTGAAATTTTACCTGGGCCTCCTGCAAAGCCAGTCCGGAATAAAATACGGCCTTGCCTTTTCTCTTGATAACATCTCCCAACCTGGGACTATCCAATAAAGAATCAAGGGTAACTTCAAATCTTGGCCTCTTGTATTCTTCTACTCTGACTGACTTACTGCTTTCTCCACATAAGATTTGAAAATAACCATTAAGTCTGCCCTCAGGAATAGTGAAAGAACCTGAAGCACTTCCCCACTCATTGGTCAAAAGTGTCAGATTTTTGATTTTTTGTCCATTGGCATCAATAAATAAAAATTCAAGTCTGGAATTGGGTCTGATAGAAGGCACACCCAGTTGATTGTAGTCGAATGATATTACCTTAAAATTAATCGTTTGTCCTGGTCTGTATATAGGCCTGTCAGTAAAGATTTCATTTCTGGTGTATGCATCCCTGTTTTCAGGTTCATTGTTTGAATAATGTGTTGAATTGCTATCAAAATAATCTTTACCCTTGGTAGCAATGACCCCAACCTGGTTAAATCCTGAAGGCTTTATTACGATTCCGGAGGCATCCGATTTTCCTTTTCCTACCTCCTTTCGGATACTGCCTTGGTTGGGTATATATTCTATTGTATAAAACTGTACATCAACACCTTTTATGGGCTTGCCTGTTGTTCTGTTGACCATGACAATACAATCACTTTTATTGCCATTGGGATTGACATAAGCAAGGTTGGTCACTGTCAAAGGTGTAACGGAAAATGCTTCATCAAAATCTTCCGTATTTGAAACTAAAATGAGATATTGACCTGGCTTCTGTTTCTTAAACAAAGTATGAGTAACAACCTCATTGTAATCGTGTTTATCTTCCGCATTCACGACCACATTTTGCAATACCTTTTCTGCTTTCAGTTTTTGGATCAGTATGGTTTCATCATCATTGTAATTCCATGATTTAAAATATTCGGGTTGCCTTATCAGCCTGCCAAACACTTGAGAAATATTTCTGGTTGTAATTATTATTTCAATGGCTTCCTTTTCACTGATGGTAGATTCAGCAATAACTGAAAGATTTTTTTGATTTATTTCATTTTTTAAATGATTGCATAGTAAGGCACCAGCATGGTTGGGAAATAGTTGTATGGCTTTATCGCAAAGAGAAATGGCGTTGATAAATCTTCCGTTTAAATTTCCATCCATCAATATCCGATCTGCCTCAGTATAGTAATAATAAGTTACATAGGGTGTTTTCCGGTATCTCTTCATACCATCTTCCAATAGTTGAGACAAAATAACTTTGTCCTTCGTGGGATTGTTATTTGAGGCCAACAAACGTATTCTCTGCAGCTCAAAATAAGCAGATGAGGCAAGGTATTCTTTTTGAAGGTTCAGTTTTTGAATCATTTGATAGTATCTGGCCAATACCAGACCACCATCTGTGTTATCTTCTTTGAAGTTGGTTGCAAGAAAATTTTCATAACTTAGAGACATCCAGGACTGATCACCCCCACGAATCTGCAATTGCTGCGTATAATAATCCATTGCCAATTTGGTGACAACATGGAGCAACGTGGGTAAAATTTCCTCATCTTTTTCAGCTCCGGTTATTAACTCACCAAAATCCAAAACCGAGTTGTTGACCAGCTTTTCATTTACTACTGATGCATCAAGGTGGAAGGTAATAAGAGCTTGAAGCTGATTTTGACTCATCAACGGAAGTGAGTTATTATCAGCTGTGTTGGTTCTTGAAGCTATCTCATATTTGTTTTCATTGAGATATCTGTTGAGAAAGAGCGCGTAGTATGCATGGGTAATTTCAAGATAGGGGCTATTTTGTTTTTTCAGCGCAGCAGCAAACATAGAGTCTACCTCTAATAGAGCCTCTTCACCATACTGCATTTTGAGGGAGGTAAGATAAACCATAGCTTTCGTAAATTGCGCCGGGTTTTCATCATTTTCTGCCTGCTTACGAATGGACATTACTTGCTCAAAAGCTGTCTCTGGAAGGCTATTTTCAATTGATTTGCCCACCTCTTCCCAGGCTGCAGTGTAATTAAAATGTTGCGCATTGGTGACGCCCATAACCATGGTTGTTAAGATCACACACATAAATCTCATAAGATTGTATTTGTTGGTATAAATTTCTAATTATTAACGGTTGCAAATGGCCAAAACTGTTAAAAATGATGTTAATGAAACCCTAACGACACAAAAAAAGCCTTCCCGGAGGGAAGGCTTCTAAATAGTTCTTTTGCGAATTTAACTAAATCAACTTTTTCGCCAGATAAAAATCAACTTTTTCGCAAGTGGTATCGGCAATTCTCTCTTCCATTGCTTCCAATGTTTTGGGAGGAGGGATAATTACTTTTTCTCCCTTTTTCCAATTGAGAGGAAGTGCTACTTTGTGTTCCTCAGCAAATTGTAATGCTTCAAGGGCTCTGATGATCTCATCCATATTCCTTCCTACATTCATAGGATAATACATAATGAGCCTGATTTTCCTTGAGGGGTCAATGAAAAATACGGCTCTTACTGCGGCTGTTTCACTTTCATTGGGTTGGAGCATGCCATACAATTTACTCACTTTCATGTCAATGTCGGCAATAATGGGGAAATTGAGATAAACTCCCATTTTTTCTCTGACATTGTTTACCCATGCCAGGTGTGAATGGATGCTGTCTATGCTCAATCCCAATAATTGGGTGTTTTTACTGTCAAAAAGCGCTTTTTGTTGGGCAAAACCGCTCATTTCTGTGGTACATACCGGTGTAAAGTCGGCAGGATGGGAAAAGAGCAAGGTCCATTTACCTTCGCTGAATTCACTAAATCGAATCCTTCCTGTAGTAGTTACTGCTTCAAAATCCGGAGCTATGTCTCCGATTCTGGGCATCATTTGAATTTCTTCTTGCATGGTATTTTTTATGCAAAGTTATGGGCATAAAATTCAGATGTAAGTGACTTGGGTTACCAGACTAAAAGACGTTTGTTATTTTTCGCGGGCGATCACATATTCCACCAATTCCTGAAGATAGGTATTGGCTTCATTTTGTGGAAGTGTCTGAATCATAGCAAGTGCCTTGTTTTTGTATTCATTCATCTTTTCAATGGTAAATGGAATGCCATCAGATGCTTTTACAAAGTCGATAACCTCACGCACTTTGTTTTCATCTTTGCTTTGGTTTTTGATAATGAAAATAATACGTCTTCTATCCCAAAAGGAAGCATTGTTCAATGCATAAATGAGCGGAAGTGTCATTTTTTTCTCCTTGATGTCAATACCAAGCGGCTTTCCAACATTTTCATCGCCGTAGTCAAACAAATCATCTTTTATTTGGAAGCTCATTCCTATGTTTTCTCCAATCTGTCGCATAAACTCAATGGTATCTTCATCCGATGAGGTCGAAGACGCACCCAGACTACAGGATGCAGCAATGAGGGAGGCCGTTTTTTTCCGAATGATGTCAAAATAAATTTCTTCCTTAATATCCAGCCTTCTTGCCTTTTCCAACTGAAGCAACTCGCCTTCTGCCATAGCTTTGACTGCCTTTGAAACGATATGCAACATTTTATACTGACCAGTATCCAATGCAATGTGCATGCCTTGCGAAAAAAGGTAATCCCCTACCAAAACTGCCACTTTGTTTTTCCATAATGCATTGATTGAAAAAAAACCACGTCGTTGGTATGACTCATCCACAACGTCGTCATGTACTAGCGTAGCTGTGTGCAATAATTCTACCATCGAAGCAGCTGTGTAGGTGTCTGGATTGGTATTTCCAAAAATCCTTGCACTTAAAAAGACAAACATGGGTCGCATTTGTTTGCCTTTGCTCTTGATGATGTAATGTGTTATTTTGTCAAGTAAGGGAACCTTACTTTTCATTGCATCCTTGAAATGACTCTCATACTGCCTGAGTTCCGGATCCAGGTAATTTTTGATTTGGTCAAAAGGAGAAGGCATAGAAGAAGCGATTGCTTTTATGGAATGACAAAATTACGATTTAACCGCCACACTCTTGTCTGAGAGCTGTAATTTGTTGATTCCACAAATCACGGGTAGATCTTTCGTCTCCCATATCGCAAAAATCGGTGACCTCCAAAATGGTTTCCAGGGTCACATCTGATTTATACATCCTGAATTCAAAGTACTCTGAAGGGTCATCGGCGTCCAGCCATTTGAATCGAACTCGTTCGTCTTCAATGTCGTCTACCATCTCAGCATCTTCATAGCTTCCATTCCAACTGAAAGAAAACAAGTCTTCTGTAATTTCCACACCATCACAAAACCACCTGACCAGACAAGCAGGTGTGGTAATAAACTGATAAAGCAAAGTGGGTGAGGCTTTAAATATAAATTCCAAATCTAATTTAACTCGTTTCATCTCTTAAATCAAAAGTTTAGGGGGTGATAGCGCAAATAACGGTTATTATGTGGCTAAATAAAAATATTTTTTAATATTCAGACCTATTTTGAACTTTTTTTATTCAAAAAATATTGTTTACCTCGCAGGTCACAAGGATATATTATAGGTGGATCTCCAGAATTTTCGTACGAATTCCCAAAAAAATCCTTACTTTTGCGGCCTTTTAATGTATTTCTGAACAGATTTTTGTAATGAGGCAATTAAAAATCACAAAATCCATCACCAATAGGGAAAGTCAATCCCTTGAAAAGTATTTACAGGAAATAGGCAAGGTAGACTTGCTCACACCGGAAGAAGAGGTGGATTTGGCTAAAAAAATCAAGGAAGGTGATCAGGAAGCTCTGGAGCGCCTGACAAAAGCCAACCTTAGATTTGTGGTATCCGTGGCAAAACAGTACCAGAATCAGGGCTTATCGCTATCTGATCTTATAAATGAAGGCAACCTCGGTTTGATTAAGGCTGCCCAAAGATTTGACGAAACAAGGGGTTTCAAATTTATTTCATATGCAGTTTGGTGGATTCGTCAATCCATCTTGCAGGCTTTGGCCGAACAGTCAAGGATCGTAAGGTTGCCGCTTAACAAGGTAGGTTCTCTCAACAAAATAAACAGGGCTTTTTCTGAATTGGAACAAGAATTTGAAAGGGAGCCCACTGCCGAAGAATTGGCAGAGCTATTAGACATTCCTTCAGAGGAAGTGGAAACTACCCTGGGTGTAGCAGCACGTCACGTATCAATGGACGCTCCATTTGCGGAAGGTGAAGACAATTCTTTGCTCGATGTTTTGGAAAACAACAGTTCTCCTGATACCGATGCAGGCCTTGAGTATGTAGAATCTCTTAGAACAGAAATCGAAAGGTCATTGTCAACCCTCACAGACAGACAATACGACGTAATTAAGTTATACTTCGGTATAGGCATTGAACATCCAATGTCATTAGAAGATATAGGCGACAAATTTGGTCTCACTCGTGAGAGAGTAAGGCAAATCAAAGATAAAGCCATCAATAAATTAAGGTCAACCAGCAAGAGCAAATTACTTAAAAACTATCTTGGCAATTAATTTATTGATGCAAGCAGCATAAAACGTGCGGTCAGGAAATCTTATAAAAGGGGCATTGAGGTATTTCAGTGCCTTTTTTATTTTAAACCATTTTCAACCCGTATTTTCTCAACACGACACCATGGTTATTGCAGATAGCCTGGTCATCACAGCAAGTCGATTGCCCCACAAAGCCATATTAAGCAGTCCCTATGTTACGCCGCTTTTCCAGGCTAAACTGAGTCAGGCAACCTCTGTTAACGACTATTTACAAAGTGTTCCCGGTTTATTTACCATGAGTCCCGACAATTATGCACAAGACAGTCGCATCACCAGCAGGGGCTTTGGAGCCCGGTCGTCTTTTGGAATCAGGGGCATAAAAATCTGGGTAGATGAAATACCGGAAACTACCCCTGATGGCCAGAGTCAATTGGACAATCTGGATTTTAACCTGATAGAAAAAGTAGAAGTCCTGAGAGGTCCAAATGGTGCTTTGTACGGCAATGTATCAGGTGCTATGTTAAAAATATCCCAGGCAGATCTATCTCAAATCGTGAATAGGATTCAATTTAGGTTGGCCTTTGGCAGTTATGGCTTCAAGCAGGCAGGATTTACATATAACAGGAGCAAAGAAAAACTCAATTATCAACTTAGTTATGGTTATCATGAAGCCGATGGATACAGAAACTGGTCAGCATTTAAAAATCATGTTGCCAATTTCAGAGGCCGATACAAGTCGGGTTCCGATGAATTAACGTTATTGTTAAATGCTGTGTATAATCCAGTATCACAAGATGCAGGCGCTCAAACATTAGAAGAGGTTACTCAGACACCGCAAGCAGCAAGAAGAGCCAACGAAGATTTCAAAGCCGGTGAACAAGTGGCACAAGAACGATTGGGCATTGTATACAAACACACAAGCAGTAGTTATTATTTTCAGGCCAAATCTTATATCTTGCATAGAGGCTTCGACAATGCCCTGGGGTTTCAGTCCGGAGGTAAGGTAAATATTCAAAGAATTTGTGGAGGCATCTATGCAGAAGTGGGCAATAGTTATTCCCAAAACAAGCACCACTGGATTCTGGGTGCTGATTTTCAATCCCAATTAGACAGGAGGAAAAATTTTGACAACAACTTTGGAGTGACCGGCAACACAACATTAGACCAAAAAGAAACGTATTCTGATTTATCTTTTTATTTGCTCAATAGTTTTAGAATAACAGATAAATTAAACAGCGAAGTCAATTTTAGATTTTCATCAATAGGTTCAAAAATTACCGATGAATTCTACAGCGATGGCAACCAATCCGGAGAGCAATACAATACAGTGCTGAGTCCCACGATTAATCTGAGCTACCAACTTACTTCAATGGTTGGCAGCAGATTTCAATATGCCACCGGCTTTGAAACCCCTACCCTAGCGGAACTGGCAATAAACCCAAATGGCCAGCCTGGACTCAATCGGGATTTGGTAGCTTCATCCAGCCGTGGCTTTGAATTTCTTTTACATATAGGTCGTACTCTGGAAAACTACCTTGATTTGCAAGTATTTTCAATATGTGGCTTAAATGAGTTTTTACCCTTTGAGTCGAAGGATTTTCCAGGCAGATTTTACTATAAAAATACTGGCACATCGCGCAGGCAAGGTTATGAACTTAGTTTGCGGAAGCAATTGTCGAATAAATGGAGTGTGGTTTTGAATCACTCCAAAAATTATATGAAAGGTACGGATATAACCATCAACCTGCCAGGTATTCCGCAGCATCTTAGTCAATTACAGCTGTATTTTTACGATGGAAAAAAAATCCAATTTAAATTCGATAACACCCTCGTAGGCAAAATTTATTTAACCAGTTCAAGCCCATCTAACATTAGCAACTATGTGGTAGGTGGTTTGCAGGCAAGTTATGTGTTCCGAGGTAAAAATGCAGATTGTACGTTGACCGCAGGCCTCAACAATCTTTATGGAGTCAAATATTACAACAACTTGAGGATCAATGCAGCGGCAGGTCGATACTATGAAGCAGCCCCCGGAAGAAATGTTTGGATACGGGTAAACTACAATTTTAGCTCCCTACGAAATTAACGCCCTGTTCACAAAACTTGCAATATAATGTATTTTATTGACATGTAATATAGATATTTATTTTGAAGTATTGGCAATTTAACAAATATTTACAAACATGCTTTACAAGATAAATTAACTACTTTTTTTTAGTACATTTGCATGAAATTTAGGAGATGAGTTGGTTCAAGAGATTAAAAGACGGCATACAAACGGCGACCAAATCAAAGAAAGAAGCACCTGATGGTTTGTGGCACAAATGCGAAAAGTGCAATGAACTGACCACCCACAAGGAGCTGGAAGAAAACTATTACTTATGTCCGAAATGTGATCACCACGTAAGAATAGGTTCAGAAAAGTATTTTAACATCATTTTTGATGGTAAATACCAGCGTTTATTTGACGAAATTATTTCGAGAGATATTTTAAATTTTGTGGATCTGAAGTCCTATCAGGATCGATTGGATGCTATTTATCAAAAGAGCGATGTGAGTGATGCCATTTCTGTGGCGACCGGCAAAATCAATAAGAAAGGTTTAACGGTATGTGCCATGGATTTTACTTTTATTGGCGGGTCAATGGGTTCCGTAGTTGGAGAAAAAATTTCCAGGGCCATAGATTACAGCATTGAGCATAAAACGCCATTGATGATCATATCAAAATCTGGAGGAGCGAGGATGATGGAGTCGGCATTTTCTTTAATGCAAATGGCCAAGACATCAGCAAAGCTGACCCTTCTTGCCAAAAACAAACTGCCTTTTATTTCACTTATGACCGATCCAACTACCGGTGGTGTAACAGCGAGTTTTGCCATGTTGGGCGATCTAAACATTGCCGAGCCAGGAGCACTCATAGGGTTTGCTGGTCCTCGTGTTATCAAAGAAACCATTAAGAGAGACCTTCCCGAAGGTTTTCAGACAGCCGAGTTTTTGCTGGAAAAGGGATTTTTGGATTTTATTGTCAATCGCAAAGATCTCAAGCAAAAACTAGATGACATTCTAACCTATTTCACCATGGTTGAACCTGAGGTAGAAGTCACAGATGAGGTAAACTAAAAATCCTTTTTTTATTGTTCTTCTTTCGGTACAATGCCGGTGTTTTCACCAAAGTAGGTGGCAAAACTTTGCATGGCGTTGGCCAGCTCGTGGTTATTGGTAGCCCGATAATAGGTATCAGACAGTGATTTTAACGTTTGGAACATCAGCCTGTCCATTTCGGAGACCTGTAGTTGTGATGTCCAAAGGTCTAACCTAAGGGTATCCAATGATTTTTCATCAAAAAGTGATAACAAAAATGCTTTGACCGGCGCAGGGCCGTTTTCAGAGGGGTTGTCTGAAGCCTGCCAGTGTATTTTTTTAGGGTGTTTTTTTTCGTCTAATTCAATTTCAAGAACAATAGTAGATTTCTCAGACATATATCGATAGATTTTATACAAAAGTAGGAGAATGGCTACTGAAAACCTAATTTTGCACAAAACCATTAAATATGTCATCATCCATTCATCAGCTCACTCCGCAGGCCATTTGGCAAAACTTTTATCGTTTAAATCAAATTCCAAGGGCCTCAAAAAAGGAAGAAAAAATTCGACAATTTATGATCGATTTTGGAAGCAATCTGGGCCTTGAGGTAGTCACAGATGAGGTTGGCAATGTTTTAATTAAAAAACCGGCAAGCCCTGGCATGGAAACCCGCAAGACAGTAGTATTGCAAGGACATCTTGATATGGTTCATCAAAAGAACAATGATACCGTTTTTGATTTTGACAGCCAGGGGATAGATATGTACATAGATGGAGACTGGGTCAAAGCAAAGGGTACCACTTTGGGGGCAGATAACGGCTTGGGTGTAGCTGCTATCATGGGTATTTTGTCTTCATCTGACATTGTCCACCCTGCCTTAGAAGCTCTCTTTACCATTGACGAAGAGACCGGAATGACAGGAGCACTAGGGCTCAAACCCGGCTTCCTATCTGGTGAAATATTATTAAATCTGGATACTGAAGAAGATGATGAATTGGACATTGGTTGTGCAGGCGGCATTGATGTGACTGCAAGTAAAAATTATAGTGAGATTCCTTGTCCTCCAAACCACATTGGTGTTGAAATAACCGTCAACGGACTCAAAGGCGGACATTCGGGCATGGATATTCACAAAGGTCTCGGCAACTCCAACAAAATTATGAACCGCATTTTATTTGCCATTTGCCCTTCAGTGGGTATAATGTTGAGCAAAGTAGATGGTGGAAGCCTCAGAAATGCCATACCCAGAGAAAGTAAGGCTATACTTAGCCTGCAACCTGAGTTAATGGCATCGTTTGAAGCTGAATTTACCCGTATTAAAACCGATATTTTAACAGAATTTAAAAATCTGGAGCCATCGCTCAATATTCAGTTTAAGACTTGTGAGGCACCTCAAAAGGCCATGGATCCAATTGAAGAAACGCAAGTATTAAAAAGTATCTATGGTGCCATTAACGGCGTATACAGGATGAGTCCCGAAATGGCAGATTTGGTTGAAGCTTCAAATAACGTGGCTAAGGTAACAATAGGTGATGGATGTGCTACTGTTCTTTGTTTAACCAGGTCTTCAGTTGAAAGCACCAAGATGGAAGTGGCAAATACATTAAAAAGTGTTTTTGAATTGGGTGGCTTTGATTGCCAATTTTCCGGTGGCTACCCTGGATGGAAACCAGAACCAAATTCATCGATTGTGCAATTGATGACACAAAGATATCAGCAATTATTTGGAACACCACCTGCAGTGATTGCCTGCCATGCAGGGCTTGAATGTGGCATAATAGGTAGTCATTATCCCAACATGGAAATGATATCATTTGGTCCGACGATTAAAGGGGCTCATAGTCCTGATGAACGTGCAAACATTTCATCTTCAGTCAAATTTTGGAATTTATTACTGGATACTTTAAAACACATTCCCGAACGTGCATCTTAGTTTCATTCCCGATTTGAGTCGCGAGTTTGAATACATTACAAGCAGAAGCAGTGGGCCCGGTGGTCAGAACACCAATAAGACAGAGACCAAAGTCACATTGCGATTCAACATAGCCTCATCTGTATTACTTACAGAGGAGCAAAAACAGATGGTAATACAAAACCTTGCCGGAGCATTGGCAGGAGGCAGTATTCTTTCCTGCACCTCGCAAAAGTACAGGAGTCAATTGCAAAACAAAGAACATTGCAAAGACAAGTGCCACCAAATTATTGCTGCTGCATTGAAACCGAGGACAAAAAGAAAGAAGACAACAATACCTGCAGCTGTAAACGAAGCCCGGATGAAAGAAAAAAGGCTAAAAGCCACAACCAAACAATTCAGAAGAAAAATTGGAAGAAATGACGAGTTTTGACTCATTTCACCAAATTTAATTTGTTTACTGTAAGTTCAAAAAATATAGATTTTGCCAAATTAAATTTTAAATCACCCGCTTTAAAAGTAGCTTCTCAATCAATAATTTTTATATTTGCTTTTATTTTGCAATTTAGAATGGAATTAGAAAAACTAGAATTCAGGGATAAAATCCAGTCCGCTTTAAAAACCCTCAAACAATTTCAGAACCCCAGTTATGGCAAGGCCATTATCCAATTGGTCAATTCATTTGGCCCTTATATAGTTTTATGGATATTGATGTACAACCTCTGGGAGTACAGCAAACTAGCTGTATTTCTGTTGGGCATTCTCAATGCATTTTTTCTTGTTCGTATTTTCATCATCCAGCACGATTGCGGCCACAACTCATTTGTAAGATCCCGTTACATGCGTGACATTGTGGGCTATGTTTGCAGTGTTTTTAGCGCTATCCCCTATCGATATTGGGCACAGTCGCATCATTTTCACCACAACCACAATGGCATGCTGGAAGTAAGGGACATTGGTGATTTGGACACACTCACTGTAAAAGAATACGCGGCACTTTCAAGAATCAAGCGATTTTGGTACAGGGTGTACCGTTCTCCGTTTGTAATGTTTGGCATCATTCCAATCTATTATGTGCTTATTCATAACAGATTGATTCTTATTAAAATGCCTGAATTCAAAAAATTGAAGTGGAACTTGACATTAAACAATATCTTGTTAATTGGTGGAATCGGCTTATTATGCATTTTGCTTGACTGGAAAAAAGTGTTGTTTGTGCATTTCATAACCTTGTTTATTTTTGCCATTGTAGCCATCTGGTTTTTTTACATACAGCATCAGCATGAAAAGGGATACAAGCATTGGAGAGAAAAATGGGAGTTCATTTATGCGGCAGTAAAAGGCAGCAGTTACTATAAATTGCCAGGTATTTTCAACTGGTTTACGGGCAATATAGCCATTCACCACATCCACCATTTGAATCCTGCTATACCCAATTACAATTTAAAAAAGAGTGTTGAAGCCATTCCATGGCTAAATAAATACACAACAGAAATTACATTTTGGGAAAGTTTAAAGCTTGCCACCCATAAATTATGGGACGAACATTCTCAACGCATGATTACTTTCCGCGAATACTACCAACTGGAAAAAAGCGGTAAAATCAACCTAGCATAACCGTGGCCAGCGCAACTGTTATCAATTCAGGTTTCTTCAAATTAGACGGAGGAGCTATGTTTGGTGTTGTGCCCAAACAGCTATGGGTAAAACAAAATCCGGCGGATGACAACAACATGTGCACCTGGGCCATGCGCTGTCTGCTGGTAGATGAAGGTGATAGAAAAATTCTAATTGATACAGGAATTGGCCACAAACAAAGTGACAAATTTAAAAGCCACTTTAGTCCAAAAAATATCATTGACTTTGAACAAGATCTGGATCAATACAATTTAAGCCACGAAGACATAACGGATGTGCTGCTGACACATCTGCATTTTGACCACGCTGGTGGTGCTCTGTCCATGGACAAAAAAGGAAATATCATACCTGCGTTTCCAAATGCACGGGTATGGACCAATGACTATCATTACAAATGGGCAACCGAACCGAATGAGAGAGAACGGGCTAGTTTTTTAAAGGAAAATATTTTACCACTGGCAGATATGCAGTTGTTGCATTTTACTGAATTAGGCAACGAGGTCCGTTTTTCAAGAACCATTACATTGGATTATGTCTACGGACATACCGGTGCAATGATGATACCTACTATTGAGTTGGGCAGTGGCAAGAAAATCATTTTTTGTGCAGACCTTTTGCCGTCCAGCTTTCATGTTGGTTTGCCCTATGTCATGGCCTATGATGTGCAACCCTTGCTTACCTTGAAAGAGAAGGAAGAACTCTATGAGAAAGCATGCAATGATGACACCTTTTTATTTACAGAGCATGACCCGTTAACCAACTATATTAGAATTGAAAAAAATGAACAGGGACGTGTGGTGCTTAGGGACCGAATGGATTTTATAGATTAATTGTAACTATTCAGCTATCAAAGCCAAAGAATTATACCTAAACAAAGTAACAAAG
>CALMWS010000135.1 GCA_937870795.1 uncultured Bacteroidota bacterium
GCGACTTGCGTTTAGCGACGGGCGTTTAGCGACGGGCGAGGGGGCGACGGGCGAGGGGGCGACGGGCAACGGGCGACTTGCGACGAGCGACTTGCGTTGGGGCGTTTGGCGACAGGGGGTATTCATAGTTCCCGAATTTATTTGCGTTGCTGTCCAAATCGAGCGAAATTCTCCCACAAACTGCAAATTTTAATTTTCTAAATCGGACTCAAATGAACTTTCCAATGCAACTCCCTTGTCAAATGTCCCGTGAAGCATGTCCCTTGATGCATGTCCCATGTCGCTTGTCGCAAGTCGCTTGTCGCAAGTCGCAAGTCGCATGTCCCGCGTCCCATGTCCCGCGTCGCATGTCCCATGTCACTAATCGCATAAAACAAAAGTAAAATTCAATCTAAACCCAAATTTTGTTACTCTCCCCATACCCTCTATCTTTGTGAAATGTGCGGAAGATCATCATTGACCAAAAACGAAAAAGAACTGGAAGCAAGGTTTCAGGCTAACTTTTACAGTGAAGATTTGGAACGTTACAATCCTCTGCCCAATTACAACATGGCACCTTCACAGATGTTGCCTGTGGTGGTGATGCAGGACAAAAGCCACATCCAGTTGTATCGCTGGGGGCTAATCCCATTCTGGGCTAAGGATGAAAAGATAGGTTATTCGATGATCAATGCCCGCATTGAAACACTCGATGAAAAGGCTTCATTTAAAAACCTGATAGCCAAAAACAGGTGTCTGGTGCCGATGGATGGCTTCTATGAATGGAAGGGTGAAGGCAAAGAAAAACAGCCATACAGGATCATTGCAAAAGATCAGGAAGTATTTTGTTGTGCCGGATTGTTTGATACCTGGAAGGCACCTGATGGAAGGGTGGTCCATTCCTACACCATCATTACCCTGCCGGCGAATGAATTCATGCAACAACTTCATGACAGAATGCCTGCCATGTTGAGCCCTGAGACGGAAAAACTGTGGTTGGATCCGGCTATGAGTAAAAAAGATGTATTGGATTTGCTGGTACCCTACGATTCAGATAAAATGGATGCCTATGCTGTTTCAAAAAAAGTGGGCAATGTGAGGGAACGGGGAGAAGACCTTATTGAAAAAATTAAACTCTGAAAGGCTTTTATGGAATCAAACAACTTTCTGATCCAAAATGAAGCAGGAGTACTGGCTCTTTTGTTGGTCACACTCGCAGTTATTCTGTACACGTCTTCGCTGTCCACGCCATTTTGGAAAAAGTTTTACACAATTTTTCCTGCTTTGTTGTTGTGCTATTTTATTCCGGCACTTTACAACTGGCCATTGGGTTTGATAGATGGACAAAACGCAAAAATCTATCCAATTGCCCGCGACTATTTTCTACCGGCATCTTTGGTGCTGCTTTGCCTAAGCATTGATATGAAAGGCATTCTTTCACTTGGACCCAAGGCGTTGATTATGTTTTTGGCAGCTACTGTGGGTGTCATTCTGGGTGGACCGATTGCATTGATTACCGTAAAATACTTTTTTCCTGAGCTCATCTCATCTGCCGGATCCGATTTATGGAAGGGCATGTCTGCCATTGCCGGGAGTTGGATTGGTGGCAGTGCCAACCAGACCGCCATGCGGGAGATTTACAATGTACCCCAGGATTTATTTGGCACTATGCTCATCGTGGATGTTATCGTAGCCAATTTCTGGATGGCCCTTTTGTTATACGGAGCCGGTAAAACCCAAAAAATTGACAAATGGCTTAAAGCCGACACTTCGGCCATTGAGGCACTCAAACTAAAAACGGGTCAATACCGATTGAGCATAGAAAAAAACCCGGGTACGCTGGATATCGTGCTGATGCTGGCGGTCACTTTTGGCATTGTGGGCGTTTCTCACCTTATTACAGCAGCCATTATGCCTTATCTTAAAGCCAATGGTGCAGTTCTTACTTCCTGGCGTTTGTCAGCCCTTGTTTCAGGGTTCTTTTGGATTGTAGTAATAGCTACTACCTTAGGGGTTGTTGCCTCTTTCACTCCTGCTAAAAAACTGGAAGGCATCGGTGCCTCAAAATGGGGATCTGTATTTATCTATATTCTGGTAACTACCATAGGTATGCAGATGAATTTAAAAGAAGTCTTTCAGCATCTGGGACTTTTTGCCATTGGCATCATCTGGATGATGGTACACGCTCTTATCATATTTGGTGTTGCCAGATGGATCAAGGCGCCCTTCTTTTTTGTGGCGGTAGGTTCACAGGCTAACATTGGAGGTGCGGCTTCGGCTCCTATTGTGGCATCTGCATTTGATGTAGCCTTGGCACCTGTGGGTGTACTACTGGCTGTATTGGGTTATGCTTTGGGAACTTACGGGGGCATTGTATGTGCCCAGCTCATGCAAATTATCTGACGTCATCGTCCATACACAACTCAACCAATACTCCATTTGTGCCTTTAGGATGCACAAAACACACCAGTTTGCCATCTGCTCCTTTTTTGGGCTGATCCTGTAAAAGGGTGAACCCAGCCTCTCTGAGTCGCTGCATTTCTGCGTAGATGTCGTCAACATGAAAGGCGATGTGGTGGATGCCCTCTCCCCTCTTTTCAATGTATTTGGCAATGACCCCATCTTCCGATGTAGAGGCTAACAACTCTATTTTTTGTCCTGCTTTGAAAAAGGAGGTAATTACTTTTTCTGATGCCACTTCTTCTCTTTTGTATGAAGGGGTGCCCAGTAAGGCTTCATAGATGGCCTCGGCCTGGTCGAGGTTTTTAACGGCTATGCCTATGTGTTCAATCCTTTGCATGGTTTACAATTGAGCGGTGATCAGTTCTTTTGCATTTTCGATGGCCGCTTTGCCCGGTTTTTCGCCACTTAACATCTTGGCAATTTCCATCAGACGATCCTCGTCGGATAGCAATTTCATTGACGATGTGGTACGGTCGGCAGCATCGCTTTTATATACATAATAATGGTGTTGAGCCTTGGCAGCAATTTGAGGAGAATGGGTAATGCTGATCAA
>CALMWS010000136.1 GCA_937870795.1 uncultured Bacteroidota bacterium
CCTATCTTACAGATTGTAAATTGTAATCAATGGATTTTATTGAAAATGCGGAACCCCTGCTGCGCCTGTTGTGGTACATTGCGCTACCGGTCAGTTTGATTTTTATCATTCAAAGCATACTCACTTTTGTTGGGGTGGATCATGATCACGACACATCATGGGATGGGCCCATGGATGTATTTACCTTCAGGAACCTCATCAACTTTTTTATTGGCTTTTCCTGGACGGGCATTTCATTTTACAACACCTTTGAAAATAAGACCCTGCTGATTGGTGTAGCTACTTTGGCGGGAGCTGGATTTGTCTATTTATTTTTCCTGATCATTGCCCAGTTCATCAAGTTGGAAGAAGACAATACATTCAACATCTACGAAGCACTCAACAGTGTAGCCTCTGTGTATTTGAGAATTCCGGCCAACCGATCAGGTAAAGGCAAAATACAGATATCCATCAAGGGCACCGTTCATGAAATAGAAGCTCTCACAGAGGGAGAAGAGATCCAAACAGGCAGCTCCGTGCGGGTAGTGCAGGTAGAAAACACGAGCCTGGTGCTGGTAGAAAAAATTTAAAACATTAAATAAATCAAACCCAATGATAACTCCACTTATTAGTATTCTGGTATTTGTATTGGTGGTCTTTGTGACCATCGCAGCGCTTATTTCCCGTTATAAACGATGCCCGTCTGACAAAATTTTGGTTGTATATGGAAAAACAGGAGGTACTTCGGCCAAATGTATCCATGGCGGCGGTGCTTTTATCTGGCCCGTTATCCAGGATTACGCCTATCTTGATCTGAAACCCATTTCGATTGAAGCCAACCTAACCAATGCGTTGAGCCGACAAAACATCAGGGTCGATGTGCCTTGTCGTTTTACCATTGCCATCTCTACCGATGTAGACAGCATGAACAATGCGGCTGAGAGATTGCTGGGTCTGGACCCCGGACAAATTCAGGAACTTTCCAAAGACATTCTGTTTGGTCAGCTCAGGTTGGTAATTGCCACCATGACCATTGAAGAGATCAACTCAGACCGCGATAAATTTTTGGACAACATATCCAAAAACGTAGATACCGAGCTTAAGAAAATTGGACTCAAACTCATCAACGTCAACGTAACCGACATCAAAGACGAAAGCGGCTACATCGAAGCATTGGGTAAAGAGGCCGCAGCCAAGGCCATCAACGAAGCCAAGATCAGCGTAGCAGAGCAGGAAAAAATTGGTGAGACAGGTAAGGCAATGGCTGACAGGGAGAGAGATACCAATATTGCTGAGACCCACAGGGATCGGGATGTAAAAATAGCCATTACCCAAAAAGACAAAGAAGTATCGATAGCATCGGCCAAAAAAGATGAAGCCATCGGTAAGGCCGAGGCAGAAAGAGATACAAGGGTAAAAACATCGGAGGCAAATGCCATAGCAGTACAGGGGGAAAACGAAGCCAGGATTTCGATTGCCAACTCTGAAGCCCAAAGGCGTGAAAAGGAAGCAGAAGCACTGAGGCTGGCCATTTCTGCAGAAAAAGTACAACAGGCAATGGCATTGGAGGAGGCTTATTTGGCAGAGCAAAAGGCGGAATTGGCTCGTTCGGAAAGAGAGCGTTCTACCCAGATTGCCAACGTAGTGGTACCTGCTGAGATAGCCAAACAAAGAGCCATCATCGAAGCCCAGGCAGAAGCCGAACGAATCAGGGTCAATGCCAAGGGAGAGGCAGATGCCATCTACGCCAAAATGGAAGCAGAAGCAAAAGGTCTTCTTGAAATTCTAACTAAGCAGGCACAAGGTTACGAACAGGTGGTAAAAGCTGCCGGCGGAGATCCGGGCAAGGCATTCCAACTCTTGTTGATTGAAAAACTCCCTGAACTGGTTAAAACCCAGGTGGAGGCCGTTAAAAACATTAAAATTGATAAAATCACCGTTTGGGATTCGGGTCAAAACGGTGGTGAAAACGGTACAACTGCCAACTTTGTTTCCGGTATGATGAAAACTGTGCCGCCATTAAATGATTTGTTTAATATGGCCGGTTTAAATCTGCCCACTTATTTGAAAGGTGCTGAAACCAAAGAAAAACAGGAGGATAAAGAAGCAGAATAATATTCATCAAGCGGAGTATTTTTTTCCCCAATGGGGGACCAGATTTTGGATCGCAACCCAACTGTGTTTTGGCAGGTATTTAAGTAGCAACACAATATATTGCGTTGCTACTTAAAAAATGAAGTAGCTTTGCAGCCAATTTTATACAGATTCAGATGACTTTTGAGGAATTAGGATTACACGATCAACTGCTGGAGGCACTATCATATATGGGTTTTGAACAGGCAACACCCATCCAGGAGCAGGCGATTCCTGCCATCCTTCAGGGTCGTGATCTGATTGCCTGTGCACAGACCGGTACGGGCAAGACAGGAGCTTTTACCATTCCTTTGTTACAGCATTTATCAGAGCACCGTGATCGGGGAGCCATGATCATTGTGCCAACTCGTGAATTGGCGATACAGATTGACCAGCAAATTGAGGGCTTTGGTTATTTTTTGGGCAT
>CALMWS010000137.1 GCA_937870795.1 uncultured Bacteroidota bacterium
CCCCTAATCTAACCCCTAATCTAACCCCTAATCTAACCCCTAATCTAACCCCTAACCCCTATAACCTATCCCCTACCTTGTACCTCAACTGCCACACCTACTACTCCCTCCGCTACGGAGTCCTCTCGCCGGAAGAACTGGTAGACCTGGCCGTTCAATCCGGAATTTCGGCATTGGTGCTTACCGATATCAACAATACATCCTGCGCTTTCCAGTTTATTACGGCTTGTCGTAAGAATGGCATCAAACCCATTCTGGGCATCGAGTTTCGCAATGAAGAAGAGTTTCTTTACCTGGGTATCGCCCGCAATGACGAGGGCTGGCGGGAGCTGTGTGCCCTGCTCACCGAATACTCACTGCGCCAGGAAGCCCTGCCCAAGGAGCCACCCGTGCTGCCCAACTGTTACATCGTCTTTCGCAAGCTGCCCAAGGCCATCAACAGTCTGCGCGACAATGAATACATAGGCGTCAGGCCCGAAGAGGTCAACCAGCTCTTTTCTTCTTACCTCAAAGAACACCTCCACAAACTGGTGGTCTTCGCTCCTGTTACCTTCCGCGATGAAGATGGATTTAAGGTACACAAGCTGCTGCGCTGCATCGACCTCAACATCGTACTCAGTCGACTCAAGCCCGAAAACTGTGCCCGACAGGGGGAATACTTCAGAGGGCCAGGAGAAATCAACCAACTCTACGAACGGTATCCCGTCATCCTGCAAAATACCCAGCGTCTCCTCTCTGCCTGCCACACCGCCATGGACAGCAGCATCCAGCACAACCGACTCACCTTCACCGGCGATGTCAAAGACGATATGGACCTGCTCACCAAACTCGCCGTTTCGGGCTGCCAACGCAGGTATGGTACACGCAACAAAAAGGCTACAGAACGCACCCAAAAAGAATTGAAGGTCATCCAGAAAATGGGCTTTTGTGCTTACTTCCTCATCACCTGGGACATCATCCGCTATGCCACCTCTGCGGGCTACCACCACGTGGGGCGGGGTAGTGGGGCCAACTCCATCGTAGCCTACAACCTGGGCATCACCGACGTAGATCCGCTCGAACTCGACCTCTACTTCGAACGATTCATCAATCCCTACCGCAGCTCGCCACCCGATTTCGACATCGACTTCTCCTGGGACGAAAGAGATGATGTGACCGATTATATTTTCAAACGTTACGGAAAAGAACACACCGCCCTGCTGGCTACCTATAATACTTTCAAGGGTAAGTCCATCATCCGCGAGCTGGGCAAGGTACTGGGTCTGCCCAAGGCCGACATCGATGTTATTGTAGACGAGCCCCTCGCCACCGAAAAACACCACCCCTATGCCAAACACATCTTTCGTTACGGCAAGATGATCGAGTCTTTTCCCAACTACCTCTCCATCCACGCTGGCGGCATCATCATCTCAGAGCGACCCCTCAACTACCACACCGCCCTGCAGCTCATGCCCAAGGGCTTTCCCATTGTACACTTCGACATGTACGGCGCAGAAGACCTCGGCTTTCACAAGTACGACGTGCTCAGCCAGCGCGGCCTCGGCCACATCAAAGACGCGGTAGAATTGGTGCGGTACAACCAGGGCAAGGCCATCGACATCCACGATGTGGCAGCCATCAAAGAAGACCCAAAAGTAAAGGCCCAGCTGCGCTCCGGACACTGCATCGGCTGTTTTTACATCGAGTCACCCGCCATGCGCGGCCTGCTCACCAAGCTGCGGTGCGACAACTACGTCCACCTCGTGGCGGCCAGTTCCATCATCCGCCCCGGTGTGGCCAAGTCGGGCATGATGCGTGAATACATCCAGCGTTTTCACAAGCCCGATAGCTACACCTACCTCCACCCCGTTTTTGAAGAACACCTCGGCGAAACCTTTGGTGTCATGGTCTATCAGGAAGACGTCATGAAGATCGTCCACCACTTTGCCGGCCTCGACATGGATGAGTCCGACATCCTGCGGCGCATCATGACGGGCAAGAAAAAAAACTCCGATACCTTCCGACAGCTACAGGAAAAATTTTTCAGAAATTGTAAAGAACGGGGCTACTCCGATGAATTGTCTATGGAAGTATGGCGGCAGGTGGAGAGCTTCAGTGGCTACTCCTTCTGCAAAGCCCACTCCGCGAGTTTTGCCGTGGAGTCGTTCCAGAGCCTCTACCTCAAAACCTATTACCCCCTTGAGTTTATGACCGCCGTGGTCAACAACTTTGGCGGCTTTTACAATGCCGAGCTCTACCTCCACGAAGCCCGCATGTGTGGTGCCAATGTCCACGCCCCCTGCATCAACCAGAGTCAATACCTCACCCACATCTACGGCAAAGACATCTACGTAGGTTTCATCCACATTGCCCAGCTCGAACAAAAGACGGCCCACCACATCATCGAAGAGCGTTGTGCCAGGGGCGATTTCCGCAGCCTCAAAGACTTTGTCAACAGAGTAGACATCGGCAGAGAGCAACTCGAAATCCTCATCCGCATCGGCGCCTTCCGCTTCACCGGCATGAACAAGTACCAGCTCATGTGGGAAAAAAATGCCGTCTACAGTCCTGCCATCAAGCAAGTGCAATACAGCGCCCTCTTTGATGCCGAAACCGAAAACTTTGAGCTGCCCCCCATGGTAGAAGGCCGGTACGAACAAGCCTACGACGAATTTGAACTCCTCGGCTTCCCCCTCTGCTCACCCTTCGATCTTATGGATGTCAACATCAAAGCCGACATCTTCGCCGCCGATATGAAAAAACACATGGGCCGAATCGTAACCATGATTGGTTATTACGTCACCCGCAAAGACGTCACCACCTCCAACCGCAAACTCATGAACTTCGGCACCTGGATCGACGAAAAAGGCCACTTCTTTGACACCACCCACTTCCCACCCGCCCTTGCCCGCTACCCCTTCAAAGGCCGCGGCCTCTACCGCATCAAAGGCAAAATCGTAGATGATTTTGATTTCCCCAGCATGGAAGTCACCGAAATGGAAAAGTTACCGTTTGTGAAGGATGAACGCTATTGACCGGGCAACGGGGTATCCGGCACCTGTCCATATACTGGCAAAGCCAGTGTATGGAACGGAGCATCTGTAGTAGAGTAGTCAAAAGGGATGCTGACCTTTAATTTACCAATGTTTTGATTGGTCCTCATTTATCAATCGCACCTCATTTTTGAAACACTGTTACGACGCAATATTTTGCGTCGTAACTCCAACATAGTGGTGTAAGGCCCTCGCCGCGAAAAAAAAGAGCATTATTGTTGAGGATTCCTTATTTTTGTAGTATGAGAATCAATAAATTGCGACTTAAAAATTTCAGATTGTTTCAAGATCTGGAAATTGATTTTGGTAATTCAAATATTACAGCAAGCATAGGTATTAACGGTGCCGGGAAAACCAGTATTCTCGATGCCATTTCCAAAGCACTCAGCAGCATTATGTCGGATGTAAATTTGCAAACGCATGGGCAGGATTTTCTAAGCAACTCAGATATATTAAAAGGAGAGACAAGCACCAGTATAGAAGCTTCATTTTCACTGGATGGAGAAACTATTAACGTGAATTGCAATTGGAGCATTGACGGAAATAGACAGAATACCGTTGACAATACAGGAGAATTGATAAAAAACCGATTGCCTTTGATGGTTTATTATAGAGTGAACAGAACCAGTTCTATACCTGTTTTTGCCAAGAGTATGATCAGCGATAGGGTCAGTGCTATGTACAGTAGTGCTTTAGAAGCAAATGTATCTGCTTTTTCAAAATTTGAAGGTTGGTTCATCAATGAATTAAACCTGGAAAACGAATACAAGGTTAGCAAAGCAGATCATCTTTATGAACTTGATTCTTTGCGCAATGTTCGTAATGCATTTAAAAAATTTCTTTCGATTGTAGGAGAAAATAGCATAACAGATATTCGTATTGACAGAGATGCTAAGTCGACAGATTTTAATCTTGACAACGAGCCTTATGCGGTAGTTATCAAAAATGGAGATCGGCTGAGGTTCAACCAACTGTCATCTGGTGAGCGCATGGTGATGTATTTAGTCAGCGATATTGCCAGACGGCTCACATTTTCTGCACAAAATGATGAAAATACAATCAATGGCTCTGGTATTGTTTTAATAGATGAACTTGATCTCCATTTGCACCCAGCCTGGCAAAAGACCATTGTGCAAGCATTAAAAAATACTTTTCCAAATGTTCAGTTTATTGTTACAACACACGCACCTTTGATCTTGTCTACATTGAGACCTGAAAATATACTTGCATTGTCAGATGGAAATGTCATATCAAAAGAAAATCTGCCAAAGGTCTTTAGCGGCACAGCCGACGAAGTTTTGGAAGAGTTAATGAATGTAAAGCCATATATGATGGATTTTGATTCCGAGAAACAAGAATTGGACATCTTATACAATAATTTTCAGTTAGACGAGGCTGAAAAAAAATTAAAGCAACTAAAGCATAGAATTGACTCGAATGCAGAATGGATTGTTAACTATGAAAAAAGAATTGCTTTCGCTAAAACATGAAATTAATAGTAATCCCGAATGAATATGAACCTGAATGTTTGAAAGAGCTGCGCAAAGTAACCAACAACTATAGTCATTTGCAAGGACACTGCATGCAGGAGACAAAGAGTACACTCAGGGAACTCCAAATGAATCACTGTGCTTACTGTGAAAGAAAACTGCAAACAGTTTTTATTGAACACTTTATACCACAATCTGCGGGCTCAGGTCTTGAGTTTGACAATTTTTTAGCCGTTTGTTCGGGTAACTACTATACAGACAAACTGACAGGCAATAAAATTGAACATTGTGATACAAAGAAAGGGAATGTAAATTTAAATATTGATCCACGTAAAAAAGATCATATAGATACATTGTCCTATTCTGAAGATGCGTCATTGACTTCTGAAGTGATGATTTTTCAACAAGATATTGACGATATATTGAATCTTAATTTTTACGAATTAAAGAGAGAAAGACAAGATGCATATAATAAAATAGATCTTGAGTACATTGTTGGTGAAGCGTATCAAATTTTTCCTTTAAAAGATAGATTGCGGAAAATATTATCAATGGCTGAAAGAGGTGAATTTGAATTCTCAGCTTATATTAAGTTTAGAGTAGTAGCAAGATTAAAGTATATTGAGAACAGCGAAAATGAATAAAATTTATTAAAGTCATCAAAACTGGTTAAATTGAAGAAATGCCTGATATGAAGTGTAATACAATATTATTGATTTTTGTATTCTTGATATTTGTCAATAGGTATTTATTGGGGCAGAACTATAACAAAGTATATGATTTTAATACATCTCAAAGTTGGGGAGCCACTATAGTTGAAACAGATAGTTTTTATATTGGTTTTAGCCTAGGTGGACCCAATTTTGGGATTCCAAAAGTATTTGTATGCGAGTATGATAAGAATACAGGCGATTTAATTAGGCAAAATTCGTTTCTTGATAGTACTGTGAGTTATTATTTTTATTACCACCAAGAAACTTGGGTTGAGAAAAATGTAGTTAAATATATAACATATGCATATGAGCTGGAGTCTCTTATAGTCCTTGAATATGATGTAGGATTAAAGAGAATTACGCAAAAAAAGATATCCCTTAAAAGTATTCCTGGAAGAGTAGGATTTCTCAATGATATAAAAAAAATTGGAAACAAGTATTATATATATTTTTCTTCTCGATTTGGAAATCCTGATGATTTTAATGCATTGCCAGGTATATTAATTTTAAATGATGATTTCTCTTTTGTATACAGGTTTTATGGCGATAATGTTTCAAATGAATATGTTTTAGGTTCTAAGGCAGCAATTACATCTGATGAAATGATAATTGTTGGGTTTTCTGAGTATGAGCTGCGAAGGAAGTATAATCTTCCTTCTTCTGTCTATTTTGTTAAAATCAATAAGAAAGGGGATGTTATATGGAAGGGCAAAAACTTATTTGATTCAGAAAAGTTGGTTTTAAATAATGGAAATATTTGTACGTTAAACGATAGTATATTATTTATTTCGGGTTTGAAATACAATATGAACGCAAATGAGTATCCTTATATTTTTTTTACCAAAGTGATGTTGATTTACGACATCAAGAATGACAAGATATTAAAGCGTGTATTGTTTCCCAAAGCTTATGAGAATGAGAACCCATTTCCTCATTCAATGCTTAAAAAGACGCATGATAATTTCATTTTATTTGGGGGTGGTCAATCTTTAATAAAAGGAAATACGGAAGAAGAAGATTATCTTGCTGGCTCATTAGGTAAGATGGACGGCAATGGCAATCTTCTGTTTTATAACTCCTATTTGCATTTTACAGTGGATAGTATTGGGGAGTATAATGATACCTGGATTTCTGATATTGAAGAGACAGTAGATGGTGACATACTTTGTTATGGTGAGGCTTATTATAAACGACGTTATTCTTGGTTGTTAAAAACTGATAAAAACGGCAATGTTAAAAAGACAGATCTC
>CALMWS010000138.1 GCA_937870795.1 uncultured Bacteroidota bacterium
AGTATATGCGTTGGTAACAACACACAATTGTTACCGTCAACAGGAGGTGTATGGCAAAGTACCAATCCTTCTGTTGCCATGGTTACCAACTCCGGCTTAGTTACCGGTCTTACCAATGGTACAGCTCAGTTTATCTTCGTAGAAGCTGTGAGCGGTTGTACTTCAGATCCTTCAACTGCAGTTGTGGTACTTACCAAACCTACCGTTCATTTTACAGGCCCAACTACCCTGTGCGTAGGAAGCACCACAACACTGTCTCCTACATCTGGGGGTACATGGCAATCCAGCAATACCGCTGTTGCAACCGTTACCAATGCGGGTGTAGTTACAAGTGTGGCACAAGGCATGGCTTACTTTACCTTTACTTTGAGTGGTGGCTGTGTTTCTGATCCTTCTCCATACCTCACGGTAAATGGTAAACCCAATATTTCTGTGACAGGCCCACTTGGAATTTGTACAGGAGCACAAACCCAATTACAACCTTCAACAGGGGGTACATGGGTTAGTTCCAAACCTTCAGTTGCTACCATCACCAATGGAGGTGTAGTTACAGGCCTTACTGCAGGAACCGTTAAGTTTGTATTTACGGAATCAGCTACAGGCTGTGTTTCTGATTCTTCAACTGCGATTACAATAAACCCGGCACCATTTATTTCTTTCCCGGGCAACCCCAACCTTTGCGTAGGCAATGCTGTCAATGTATTCCCAAGTGTGGGTGGTATCTGGATAAGTTCCAATAATAGCGTAGTTTCCGTAAGCAATATTGGAGTAGCAACCGGCATCAGCGCAGGTACAGCCCATCTCAAATTTACCAATACTACTACTGGCTGTACTTCTACCGATAGCATTACCTTATCTGTACTCGATAAACCCGTAGTTACACTTCCGCAACCTACTATCTGTGTTGGTAGTACACTGGATCTTACTGCTCCTGTGGCAGGTACCTGGACCAGCCTCAACCCTACCATAGCATCTGTTACAGCTACTGGAAAGGTGACTGCATTGAGTCAGGGCATCGCAAGATTTACCTTCAAAAATACCGCTACAGGCTGTACTTCCAATCCAAGTGCCGGACTGGTTGTAAACTCACAACCTTATGTTTCTGTTGGCGGATCAGGTGAAATCTGTATTGGTAACCAATCTACACTGGTACCTTCAACTGGCGGTACCTGGACATCACTTCAACCTGCAGTAGCTTCGGTCACCAATGCCGGTGTTGTAACGGGTCTGGCTCAGGGCAATGCTCACTTCTTTTTCATCGATGGCGCCACTGGCTGTCATTCAGATAGTACCATTGCTGTTCAAGTCAATCCGGCACTCACAGCAGAGGTACTCGGTGATGCCATCATCTGTATGGGATATCAGACACGTTTGTCACCCATTAGCGGAGGTATCTGGGCAAGTACCAATCCAAAAGTTGCCATGGTTGATAATGGTGGTTATGTTACCGGTCTTGCTCCAGGAAAGTCGGGCTTTATCTTCACTCAAAACGGTACAGGCTGCGCAGCAGTACTACCCAATGATGCAGTAAGTGTCAAACCTTGTGTTGACCCCGATTTTAACGTAACTTTCGCAAATGTAACGGTGTCAGGCAATCTAAGCACCAATGATGAGGTACCTGCCAATACTACTTACAATGGTACTTACCAATTGATGAAGAAACCTGCTGGCGCGCTTCCTTACCTGACTGTTAACGCAGATGGAACTTATTCCTTCACTGCTAACTTACCAGGTGTATATGAATACAAGGTGCCTGTTTGCGTACCTCCTGCCATCGTTGGTTGTCCTACAGCCGATCTTACCATCACTGTGGTGGACGGTGCTTCACTGCCAAAAACAGCAGTGGTTAACACAGACGTAGTGCATGCCATGAAATGTGGACCAACCAGCTCAACACCGGTAATTCCGCAGGTACTAAACAACGATCAGTGTATCTCTACTGAAAACTGTATCGTAATGGGTACTACCATTGACATCACCAAAAATCCAAACAATGGAACGGGAACCATCGATGTTGGGGGCAATGTTAACTATACACCGGCCTCTCTTATGATTGGACTTGATACCATGAAATATGAAGTTTGTGTTGAGGTTGGCAACATGTGTCGTGAAGCACTTATTCTGGTTACTGTTCACGATTCCACAGCCCTCAACTCAACCAATGCTACAGATGATTTCTATCCATTGCACAAAGGCTCATCACTTACTGCCAATATCCTCGACAATGATACCGATGCACAAGGTGATAACCAGTCCGTAACACCTCAAGGCAGCCTGGCATCTCCAATAGTGATCGCCCAGGGCAGTTATTATATCACTGCTGCAGGTCAATTGGTCTATACGCCGGCAGCCAACTTTAGTGGACCATTAGACATCGTTTACAATGTGTGTGATGACAATGTCAATGCTACTTGTTCCAAAGCAACAGTACATATCCTGGTCATCGAACCATTGACATTGCGTGTAAGGGTTTACCTCGAAGCAGCTTTGGTCAACAACAACAATGCCACTTCCAGCACCGGCAGACCATTAATGAGAGACAACCTTAGAGTCAATCCTTTCACCGGCGCCAACAACATTCCGGTTAAAGATCCTTACAAGTATGCAACTACCTGGGTTGACGTAACCGGTAACTTTATCCACAAAGGAGTCGGCCTTACCGCCAATAGCACCATCACTGACTCTGCTACTGTTTTTGGTGTCACAGGTGAAAATGCCATCGTCGACTGGGTATTTGTTGAGATACGACACAAAGACGAACCTACTATGGTTTTGGCAACGCGTTCAGGATTGTTGCAGCGCGACGGAGATGTAGTTGACACAGACGGCGTAAGTCCTTTGACTTTTGGAGGTGTAGCAGAAGACAGCTTCTATGTAGTTGTCAGACACAGATTCCACCTTGGTGTTTCATCACAATTGGTAGCCAGAAATACACTGGTAGACTTTACAGTTCCTACTACCCCTGTATTCAATTTTGGAACCAACAAAAATGGCATTTACGATTATACCGGCTTGTCACAAAATGAAAATGTGAAATATGGCTACAGAGCCATGTGGGCGGGCGACTTCAACGCCGATGGTAAAATTAAATTTACCAATCCGGCCGATGACCTCAACTTCCTTTTCTTCGACATTCTCATTCATCCTGAAAACACCTTCGGCAATGCCAACTACAACTTTGCTTATGGCTACTATCAGGGTGATATGAACATGGATGGCAAGATCAAGTTCGACAACCCTGATGATGACAAGAACCTGCTTTATGCACAAATGCTCTTTTATCCATTGAATACACAGTACCTGTCAAATTTTGACTTTTTCATCCAGCAGGTACCTTAAAAATAAAACTTACAGCACACTTAGGAAGCCATCGTTCTCAGCAGGAGAATGATGGCTCTTTTTTTTAAATTAGGCTTTCATTTCTATGCAAAACTGTCTGCAATTAATGATTATTTAGACTTAATCAATATAATTTGCAGAAAACTTAACTTTTTATCCTTATTTGTTAAAACAAACATCATGCTTTTTATATAATAATGAAATTTTACAATAAGTTAAAAAATCATTGACATAACTTTGATTATAATATATATTTGTAGTGAACTTAAAAGCATGGGAAAATATCTCAACTCTGCATTTACAGTAGGTAAGTTTATCGTTAGTTTTTTTCTAAACCCCCTTGCTTTTAAGATTATATAGTTTTTAAATTCCGGTTTTCCTGCTTTTCATCCCAGATTGATGGTTTTTTCATGCTTTTGCTATAACAATGAGTATGCAAAGAACAATTGCCAATGTTTGCATTGTATGGGCGGTTATTACTACTTTGTCGCTTCTACCGTCATCACTCACTGCCGTCAATTCAGTATTGAAAAAAATTAAATCTAGCGATTCTTATCATCCTGACTCAGAAAGAATTATCCCTTCATTTTCTTGCAATACACAGATTGCTTTTAAGGCTCCAGAATTTGATAACCTTTCCGCTCAAATCAACGATGGAGTTGGAAGCGTGATTCCTCTTTGCATAGGTAGTGTAAACAATATTGGCAACCTCATAGATAATTCAACTTCCAATTTCACTACTATTTCGATTACCGGGCTCAATTGTGATGCCCAAATTGGCGTCAAAGACAATGATGCGTCAGATACCTATCCAGCCGGCACCTGGGCAGGATACAGGATTGCCACCACCGGATTGTTGGGGGTTTCTATTGCTGCATCGGTTACCATAAGTACTTACAATAACAACGTACTGGCAGAAAGCAAAATTGTTACCAATTCAGGACTTTCAATCAAAACTTTTGATGTACTGAGCGATGGTACCGCAGTTGTAGGAATGACCACAACCCTGCCATTCGATGAAATCAGGATTAAGTATCAATCTTTGGTAGCAGTCTTATTTACTGCTACCATTTATCATCCCGTTGTTTCACAATTTTGTGTAGGACCAACGCCTTCCTGCAATTTGGCTGCCTCCTTGGTCAATCCCTCATATCCGGTTTTTATTGACAATTCAGGAGTCACAGGGCTTGGACTTTCGGGTATCACAGACGAATGGGCCGTGCTGGATAGCAGCCAGTCAAATGCTGCCACAGTAGCTTTTCCAATCGCAGTGCTTGCCTCAGCCTACCTCTCGGTTAAGGATCAACTTACAACTTATCCAGCCGGGTATTTTGCAGGTTTTGAAATTTCGATGCCCTCCTCACTTTCGGTCAACATAACTCAGTACGTCACCATTACAACCTATCTCAATGATGTGCAGCAAGAGTTTTCCTCTGGCCCCGACCTGCTATTGGCCATTCCTTTTAGCAACAGTTCATCCAAAATTATTACAGGCTTTGTC
>CALMWS010000139.1 GCA_937870795.1 uncultured Bacteroidota bacterium
ATACACGGATCAAAACGGCAGCACTACCTGGAACAAAGTTGGCTCCACATACCAAATTATAGCTGAAGCGCCTTATGGCAGTTGGGAAAATTCTACCACAAATTTTACCTGGACATTGGCCAAAGATACCATCCTGTATATAAGGTTCAGACCTGTATCCGGACCACCTTCTGCTTATGCAGACATTACCTCTGGTTTCATAAGGTGTAATCGATATGTACCCTTTAAGGCAATTGTCAAAAACGAGGGTAGTACACCCTTTACAGGTAAATTTCACCTGAAACCCGAGGCAAGAACGTTTATGCGAAAATTAGTACCGGCACCCATCGAACACAACGATACATTGTGGACCTGGGAAATTAACAAACTATCACCCGGTTCGAATTTTGAGATCTCCTTCGAATCATTTATTCCCATACCGGAGGTTCCCGACGATCAGCTTGCCTACGGATATACATTGGTCAATGATTCAGAACAAGTGATTGCTCAAAACCAACTCGCTCATTTGATAAGATGCTCTTATGATCCCAATGACCTGCAGGTAACACCGGACAGGCCTGGCGATGAAAATTTTGTTCTCAGGGATGAGACAATCTTCTACAAAATAAGATTTCAAAATACCGGTAATGATACTGCATTCTATGTTAGAATAGATGACGTGCTGGATGCATCTATAAACAGAAAATCATTGATTTTGTCTGATGCCAGCCATCCGTGCAAGATGTTTTTGTGCAGCAATGATACACTCTGCTTTGTGTTTGACCCCATTGAACTTACCGATAGTACCACTCATTTCGATATGAGCCATGGATACGTGGTATTCAAATCCCGACTTGAAGATTCCATTGTTCATAATACTCAAATCTACAACCAGGCACATATCGTATTTGATGGCAACAAGGCGATTTCCACCAACACGGTCAACAACACGCTGGTTGATGCTTTGCCTTGTCCAGAAAATGGGCTTGAGTTGTATGATGATGGCTTATTGGCTGCAGAATTGGGGCTTGGCTATGAATGGATTGATTGCGACAAACAGGAAGTAGTAGCTGTCACCGAAGGGCCCTTTTATAAACCTGAAACCAATGGTAGTTATCAGGTGAGGATCAAAGGCACTTTTTGCACCATACTAAGTGATTGTGTCACCTTTCACTCTTCACAAACCCATGATCAGGTTTCCAGCATTTTACAAATCTTTCCAAATCCTGCAAGGCAGTACTTTATGCTACAGACTGAAGAAAGCTGTCTTGGTTTTGTACTCTATGATGTCACTGGCAAAGTGTTGACACCGCACTACGAAAGAATTTCAAACACGGTTTTGAAGGTTGATAGCCAGCACATCCAGTCGGGCTTTTACTTACTGATAGCCAATACAAACGCAGGAAGCATTGTAAAAAGTATAATCATTCAAAACTAAAAAAAGGAAGGCCACCTATAAAGAGATGGCCTTTTTTGATTTTACTTACCCATGTCATCGGCACTGGGTCCGTAGACACCGGGGATTGGAATGTCGTTGAGTCTGAGGTAAACACCCAACTGGGCGCGGTGGTGGATCATCTGGCCAAAGGAGTGGCGTATGGTTTCCAGGCGGGTGAGGGTCATGTAGATTTGATCTCCGTTTCTGAGGGTCCAGTTTTCGAGGAGGATGTCATCTTTGGCTGCTTCAAGATCTTTAATTGCCTGGTCGACATTTTCATTGAAAAAAGCAACGTATTCATCAGGCGTATTGCATGCTCTTGGGTTGTAAGGGTTAACACCAAAGTCGAGTTCATCGGTTGTCAGGGCAGCGCTAATCCAGGAGGGAATGTCAGCCACGTGGGTGGCCAGGTCTTTGAGTCCCATGCTCTTGCGGTGTGGTTTGTAATCGGCTTTGTCGGCGGCACAAAGGGCAAGGATTTTTTCAGTGCCAATTCGTTCGTGTTTGAGTTCGTGGATAAAACTTTCAATAAAGGTAATCATGTGTTAATAATTTTTGATAACACAAAGATCAATCGGGTCAGTGTCAACAGTATGTCAGCAGGGTTGGTGGCTGTTGATAATATTTTTAGCCAGCACCATCATTTCATCTTTTAAGGCCTGAGGTTCAATGATTTGCACACTTCCTGCAAACATCATCATCCACCTGGCAAAGCCGTTGATGGATTGGGTGAGGAAGACCAGTCGGGTAAAATCACCCATAGGAATTTCCTCTACAAAGCCGGAATAAAATTTTTGATCCCCCAAAAATCGAACGGAGCTTGTTTTCATGTCGATGACAACTTTTGTCAAGTCTTTTTCCTGTCGCGAAAAATGGTCCATCCAACCTTTGATGGGAGGGTGATTTTTGCTGTGGGGTTGGAGGGTGGGTCGAAGATCCAGAATGCGATCGCAACGAAAATGACGATAATCGTTGCGCAGGTGGCAGAAAGCAACCATGTACCAGTTGCCTGCTAAAAAAAACAAACCTGCCGGTTCCACGGTTCTTGTGTTTTCCTCTTCTTTGTATTGAGCCTTGTATCGCATAAAAGCGCATTTGCTATCGCGAATACATTCCATCAAAGCAGGCAGGTATTTTTCTTTTTTTTCAGGAAGGTAGGGCGATGGTAATACCGAAATTCTGTTTGAAAGATATTCCATCGTTTCTTTTTCGGTATTTCTCAATACTGCTTTGATTTTAAACATGGCGTTTTGGTAATCCGTAGCGGTTTTTGCATCGGTCAGTGTTTCTGCCAGCTTACCTCCGGTGAGCAAGGCTGCTGCTTCCGGCTGTGTGAATTGTACAGGCGGCAGTCGGTAGCCATCGGCCAGGCTATACCCCACTCCAGCCTCCCCAATGATAGGTACACCCGATTCCTCCAGGCTTTGAATATCTCGATACACCGTACGAAGACTGATGCCAAATCGTTCAGCAATGTCTTTGGCCCTTACCGTCTTTCCTGACTGCAGCTGGATGAGGATGGATTGGAGTCGGTCTAAACGAAGCATACGCGAATGTAAGGAATATTTGGCATCGGGGTACTTGTCCCTGCGCCGGGACACCGGTG
>CALMWS010000140.1 GCA_937870795.1 uncultured Bacteroidota bacterium
AGGCTCGACTGACCCACACTCACCTGTGTTACCTTGCGCACCGGATACTTGGTTACAATGTTGCCCTGTGAGCTCCTGCCCTTGATGGCAATTTCTGATAAGTCGTAATCAAATACTTTGATCCTTGCTGTAGATGCAGGTGTAAGGGTGATGTTGAGTACCTCCGACTCTCCGTTGGGCTGCATGGTAAAATACAGCACCTTCGATCCCTTAGATCCATCTTTGGTGAGGTCGTATTCTTTGTCACGGGTAATGGCGGTTACGTTAAAACGTTTGGCATAGGTGGTGCCGGTTTTACCATCCACATATACTAAATTGTAGGTGGTTCGTTCATCGCCCTTCTTCCATACGGCTACATGAATAATGTCCTTACCTACAAAAACCTTGTCGGCTATACGTACTACCTTAAACTTGCCATCGCGCGTAAAGGCAATAACATCATCAATATCGGAGCAATCACATACAAAGTCGTCCTTCTTCATGCCCATGCCCACAAAGCCGTCTTTGTAGTTGACATACAGCTTGGCATTGTTGGCCACTACCTGCTGTACCTGGATTTGCTCAATTGAGGTGATCTCCGTCTTTCTTTCTTTTCCCTTACCATATTTTTCAAGCAGTCGCTCAAAATAAGCAATGGCAAAGTCGGTCAGGTTTTCCAAATCAAAAGCAACTTGTTTGAGCTCCTCCTCCAGACCCTGGATGTATTCATCGGCTTTAAAGGAGTTATACTTGGAAATCCTCTTGATACGGATCTCGGTAAGTTTTGTGATGTCTTCTTCGGTAAGTTCGCGCATTAGTCGAACTCTTTTGTCTGAGGCCTTGACTTTTTCTGATGGTGTTACCACATATTTGCGCAAGCCTGCATCAATTGTCTCTATCACCGCCTCCCAGGTCTCACACTCTTCAATGTCGTGGTAGATCCTGTTTTCAATAAATATCTTTTCAAGTGAGGCAAGGTGCCATTTCTCTTCAAGTTCTGCTTTTTTGATGTTGAGCTCCCACTCCAATAAAGATTTGGTTTGTTCTGTGGATATTCTCAACAGCTCTGATACACCCAAAAAGCGGGGCTTGTCATCTACAATCACACAGGCATTGGGAGAAATACTAACCTCACATTCTGTAAACGCGTATAGCGCATCAATGGTGATATCGGGTGACGTGCCCGGCATCAAATCCATCACTATCTCTACGTTTTTAGCGGTGTTGTCTACTACCTTCTTGACCTTGATCTGCCCTTTTTCAGTGGCTTTGATGATGCTGTCAATCATTGAGCTAGTGGTCACCCCATAAGGGAGCTGTGTAATCATGAGGGTCGACTTGTCCACCTGCTCGATCTTAGCCCTTACTTTTACGCGACCTCCGCGCAAGCCATCGTTGTATTCACTCACATCGATCATACCCCCGGTCTGAAAGTCGGGATAAATCGTCGCCTTCTTCCCCTGTAGCACCTTGATCGATGCTTTGATCAGCTCAATAAAATTGTGTGGTAAAATCTTGGTGGCCAAACCCACAGCAATACCCTCCACACCCTGTGCCAATACCAACGGAAACTTCATGGGTAAAGTGATAGGCTCCTTCTTCCTTCCGTCGTACGACAACTGCCAATGAGTGGTCTGTGCATTAAAAGCCACATCCAGCGCAAACTTGGTCAGCCTCGCTTCAATGTACCTCGGCGCAGCAGCAGAATCACCGGTGCGTATATCTCCCCAGTTTCCCTGGCAGTCAATCAATAAGTCTTTTTGTCCCAGATTCACCAAGGCATCTCCGATCGCCGCATCTCCATGTGGGTGAAACTGCATCGTCTGCCCAATGATGTTGGCCACCTTGTGAAATCGGCCATCATCCATCTCCTTCATAGCATGCAGGATCCTCCTCTGCACCGGCTTCAAACCATCGTTGATGTGTGGTACCGCCCGCTCCAAAATTACATACGAAGCGTAGTCCAAAAAGTATTCCTGGTACATGCCCGTTAGGGTTGCCAGTCCCTCCGGGTCTTTATGTTCTATTTCCGGTTTAAATTTTTCCTTACTCATATTCTGTCAAAACCAAGCCGCAAAGATATCATTTTTTTGGTAAATATTAAACAAAAC
>CALMWS010000141.1 GCA_937870795.1 uncultured Bacteroidota bacterium
TTGTCGCGTGAATTTGATCAGGAGGTGATCACTACGGTGCCCAACGTTTCTTACATAGCCTTTGATAAGAAGGATACCAAATTGATCATCCATACGCCCAATGACCTGCCGGATCCAACCTTATTAGAGAGGGTAGAAGAGCCGTACATCAGGGCACAGATCATCACAAAACCGGAATACATTGGAGCCATCATGACCCTTTGTATGGAAAAAAGAGGCAACCTCACCAAGCAGCATTATCTCACCCAGGAACGGGTGGAGCTTACCTTCGAATTGCCATTGGCTGAGATTGTATTTGACTTTTACGACCGCCTAAAATCCGTTTCAAGAGGTTATGCTTCTTTTGACTATTACCCGCTTGAATACAGGGCTTCTGATCTGGTGAAGATGGATATCAGACTTAACGGAGAACCGGTGGATGCCCTTTCTTCGCTGGTACACAAAACCAAGGCTGAGTCTTTGGGCAGGAAGATCTGCGAAAAACTCAAAGAGTTGTTGCCCCGCCAACAGTTTATGATTGCCATTCAGGCTTCCATAGGAGCCAAAATCATTGCCAGAGAAACCATTTCCGCCTTGCGAAAAGATGTCACCGCCAAGTGTTACGGAGGGGATATTACCCGAAAGCGGAAATTGCTGGAAAAGCAAAAGAAAGGAAAGAAAAAAATGCGTCAGATTGGCAACGTGGAAGTGCCGCAAAGAGCTTTCCTTGATGTATTAAAACTGGATTGATAGCGATTTGTCGGCTACAAGCACACAATGGCATTCTTGAAAAACAAAATACAGAGAACTCCTATTTTTGACCTCAAATTTTCGGAAGTGAGATTTTTTACGCTTTTATTCATTTTATTCGGTGGCATAACCATGCAACAAGCCAATGCTCAAAAGGCCACCATCAGGGGTTATATTTACGATGCAGACAACGGACAACCTGTAATTTATGCCAACGTCTATCTCAATGGCACCACGCTGGGTACAACCAGTGATGCCAATGGCTTTTACAACCTAAGCGATGTTCCCGCAGGTACTTATTACCTGATGTCAACCTATATTGGCTATGATTCGGTGCGCTCTGAAATCAAAGTGAGTAAAAACGAAATCATATCCCGCAACCTTTATTTAAAGCCCAGTGGTGTTTTGCTGGGAGAGGTCAAAATTTCTGCCAGCAGAGAAAGAGCTAAAACAGAAGTACAGGTTTCAAAAATTGCGGTAACTCCAAAACAGATCAAGTCACTGCCATCTATTGGAGGTGACGCTGATATTGCGCAATACCTTCAGATCCTTCCCGGCATTGTTTCCACCGGTGATCAGGGGGGACAAATCTTCATCCGGGGTGGTTCTCCGGTGCAAAACAAGATCTTACTCGATGGATTAAATATTTACAATCCCTTCCACAGCCTCGGCTTCTTTTCGGTGTTTGAGACCGAGATGATTCGCAACGTAGATGTGTTTACAGGTGGCTTCAACGCAGAATATGGCGGAAGGATTTCAGCGGTTGTCGACATCAAAACAAGAGAGCCCAACAAATCAAAACTTAGCGGTTACGCATCGGTAAGTCCATTTATGGGTAAGCTACTTATCGAAACCCCTTTGAGTAAGTTTGAACAAGGCAAAGGTTCCACTTCACTGGTGGTAACCGGCAAAAAATCCCTCATTGAAAACACATCCAAGTCGCTTTATAAATACGCATCCAATGTAGATTCCATAGGGCTGCCATTTTCTTTTTCAGACTTTTACTCAAAATTATCAGTGGTTGCGGGCAATGGGTCAAAATTTAATCTCTTCGGCTTCAACTTCACCGATGGCTACAACAATCCACTGGTGGCCAACATTGGCTGGGAAAACACGGGAGTAGGAGCAGATTTCACCATGGTCCCCAACAGCAGCGACATCATCATCAAGGGTACTGTGGGTTATACCAATTACGACCTGGGTATCAAAGAGAGTACAGATAAACGAAATTCGGGCATCAGAGAATTTGGAGCTACCGTTGATTTCACCATCTTCAGAAACAAAAGCGAAATCAAATACGGCTTTGATGTGAGAGCTGTCAAAACCGATTTCAATTTTGTAAATCCCTATGGCATACCACTGAGCCAGGAACAAAATACTACCGAATTTTCCACCTACGTCAAATACAGGCAGTCCATTGGTAAGTTGGTCATAGAGCCTTCTGCCAGACTGATGTACTATGCCTCGCAGACGCGCTTTTCTCCTGAACCGAGGCTTGGTCTGAAATACAATGTTACCAACAGCATCCGACTGAAGGCCGCTGGTGGTTTTTATTCTCAGAATGTTTTGGGTACATCCAATGAAAGGGATGTTGTCAACCTGTTTTATGGCTTCCTTACCAGTCCCGAATCGAGTGTGCAGGGGCTCGACGGGCAAAACCTCAGCAACAAGTTGCAGCTTGCCAAACACGCGGTTGGAGGTATAGAAATTGATGTTAAAGACAATTTGCAACTCAACATAGAGACCTACTTAAAAAACTTCAATCAACTCATTGTTGTCAACCGAAACAAGACTTCCATCCAGCAATCTGACTATGCTGTTGAGACCGGCAAAGCTTATGGCATCGATGTTTCGGCCAAGCTGGAAGAAGTCAGGTACAATTTGTTTGTTGCCTACTCTTATGGCTTTGTAAACCGATTTGACGGAGAGCAGACCTATTACACCGTATTTGACAGGAGGCACAACCTCAACGCGCTGGCTACCTACAATCTTGACCGAAAGGGAGATTTTCAGATCAGTGTGCGATGGAATTTGGGCTCCGGCTTTCCATTTACCAAGACCCAGGGTTTTTACAATCAATTGCAATTTACCGAAGGGGCAGCCACCGATTACCTGACCGAAAATCCGGGGCAGGTAGGTGTGCTTTATTCACAGACCCGCAATGGAGGCAGGTTGCCTTATTATCATAGATTGGACATTTCGATCAGTAAGACCTTTCATTTTACAAAACATGCCAATTTGGAAATCAATGCCAGCGTGACCAATGCTTACGATCGGGCAAATATTTTCTATTTCGACAGAATCCGGTATTCCAGGGTCAACCAATTGCCCGTGATGCCGGCTCTATCAGCCAAATTTGCATTTTAATTTGATTATCCGCAAATAAAGCATTACCTTTGCACCGTTAAAAACCCAAAAAGTGTGTTTATCACAGTAATTGGGTTTGATTTTCAAATACTTATAAATTTTAACACATGGCCGTAAAAATCCGCCTTGCCCGTAGAGGACGCAAAAAGAACCCATTTTACCACATTGTTGTAGCCAATTCACGCTCACCAAGAGATGGTAAATTCATTGAAAACATTGGCAGCTACAATCCACTGACAGTACCGGCGACCATTGAGCTTGATCGCGAAAAGGCATACGAGTGGTTGCAAAAAGGTGCCCAGCCTACCGATACAGTAGCGGCAATCCTTCGATTCAAAGGTGTATTGCTCAGAAAACACCTTCAAAATGGTGTTAAGAAAGGTGCACTTACCCAGGAGCAGGCTGATGCCAAGTTGAATGACTGGATCGAAGCCAAAGAAGCCAAAATCAAAGCAAGGGTTGACAAAACCAACGAAAGCAAAGCCAACTACCACAAGATGGTGTCTGGTGAAATGAAGGTAGTAACCAAGGTTGCTGCTCCGGAAGAAGACCAGGCTGCTTTCAGAGAAGATACTGCAGCCGGTAACGAAGAGGAATAATTGAATTTTTGGGCTAAGCCCAACTTTAAGATTGAAAATAAAACCTGGTAGAGCCTAAAAATTTTACCAGGTTTTCATTTATAATAACATATAATATTCTTGAAAATGGAAATGTTACAACAAAATTACAAAGATGCATTGGATCAGCTGATCAATGCCATTCAGGAATCAGAAATCCTTGCTGCATACCTGGAAGAAGAGGATGAGGTGTTGTACAAAAACCTGCAGGATGAGTTTGAACCTGCCATCCACTCTGTGTATGAGGTGGTAGCCAGTGAAAGTCCACTCCAGCTCGAAAACCTGGAAAAAGCTTTACTCGACCCTGGCTTTGAGGGCTTGTACCTGCCCAAAATTTTGGGCTATGCAGTGTTGAGAGGCCATGTTGACCACAACATCAAATACGCAGTACCCCAGAACCACTTCAAAGATATTTTGCTTGCCATTTGCCATTCTCCCAATTTTGAGCAGATCAAAAAAAGGATCGGTCAAACCACTCAAATTGGATTTGCCCTTAGCTCGGATATCTGGATCACTAACCTGATTGAAAGCATCGAAAATAAAAAGATCAAGGCCTACCTGACCAGCATGAAATCTGACGTGCTCAGAGATCCGGAGAAGAGAAAAGATGCCTATCAAAAATACAGAAACCAGTTTTCTTATGTCAATTTTTACTCAGCAGAATTCCCCGACAACGGCATTCAGCTGATTTCTTCTTACCACTCTTTGAAATCATTTTTGACCTACCGGGCCGGCCATACAGAAGGCAATGCCAGCCTGATGCCACACATCAAAAATTTCATCTCCAATCCGGCACTTCGGGGCTCAACAGAATACCTGGATCTTATGATCATCATTGGCCTGAAGTTTCCACTGGAAGGAGATATGGCCCAGGCATATACTAAGACCTTTGGTGAACTTTACAATGGCAACGACGAGGTCATCTCCAGCTTCTTTTCATTGTACGATGTCATTCTCAATGATGAAGGCATGAACATCCTTCCTGAAAATGAGATCCAGCTGTCCCGCTTATTGGCTGGCATCCCTTCATCCAATCTCAAGGCATATTTCAATACCATGCTGGAAGTACACAGCAAAGGTTATGTGCACCCTGATGCCATTGATGCCGTGAGGTCATACTACGACGGGCACCAGGGCTTATCACAGGAAAACGAATGTGTACGAGCCGTGATCAATGGCTACATCACCCGCTTCCTCAACCACCTGGAGGTAGAACAATACACAGACTACTTTGAAATCAATAAGATCATAACTGCATATATCGGAGTTTTCTCCAACGAGAAATTTAATCAGGGCATCAAAGAAGCCAGTCTGAACTACGTTAAAAAGTGTTTCAAAAAATACACCGATAAACGAAGCAAGGATTATCAGGATATCAAAAAATTTGTGTCGTCAACCTTTGTAGAACTGGGCTTCCTCACCGATAAACAAGTGGTGGAAATGTTTAAGACAAAGAGAAAGCCGGCAGCTTCATAATTGAGTTAGTTCATAAACGGATTACGCATTCCAGTGAGGTTATGCCGGGATTGCATTGGTGCTAATATTGATTGGAATTTTCCATTATATTGGAAAATAACCTAGCCTCAATTATTCAACAAACTATCCAGTAATAGATCTATCTCATTAATCTTTCTTCTTTCAAACCTTTTAACGACTTTAAGATCGTGGTTTATCAGGTATTTAACTGCCATTGTAGCCGTATTGATAGTCCTGGTTGGTGTAGCTGCCATTGTGGTCATATAATTGTGGCACCTTGTTGAAGATATTATTCTATAGGCAAGATACAGGATTTTTGGGGGATGGGCAAAAGAAAAAAGGGGCTGCCTTTTAAAGGTGTTTATATCGCTCCTGCGGTGCTCTGCATTAGGAAGGTATCTACCTTTTGTAACATGGCACACTTTCGGGCTGCCATTATAATTACAATCAATCATATCACACATACGGGGTATTGTCGGATTGCAGGGTGCTACGGATGGAAGCAGGGTCAGGATGATAAAGATTTATTTTCTAAACTTTTGTCATAAGGGAACAAATTCTATAACTCCTTGGTTATATAACTCAGTACTTATATTCCGACGCATGAAAATTATTGTAGTATTCCATAAGGAGTTTTTGGAAGAATTTTGGTCTTTGCCTGAGACAGTACAAGATAGTATCTTGGCAAGAGTAGCTTTGATAGAAACTTTTGGCCAAACTCTGGGACGACATTTTGTTGACCACCTTAAAGGTTCAAAATTTGCGAATATGAAAGAACTTAGATTTGAATCAAGAGGTGGAGTCTGGCGCCTGGCATTTGCTTTTGATCCGCTTAGAAATGCAGTATTGCTGGTAGCAGCCGATAAAAGGGGGAAAAACCAAATCAACTTTTACACCACATTGATAAAAAAAGCGGATGTAAGATTTGAACAACATTTAAATTCTATAAAAAATAGCAAATAATGGGCATTTCAGTAAGAAAAATCATAGAACAATTACCAAAAGAAAGGCAAAACAAAATTAAAAAAGAATCAAAGATATTGATTCAACAATATAGATCATTGCAGGAATTTCGTCAATCTACTGGCATTACCCAGGAAGAATTGGCGGCTGAACTTTTACAAACTCAGGTTAATATTTCTAAATTGGAGAATAAAAATGATATGTTACTTTCTACTTTGCGCAATTATGCACAAGCATTGGGATGTAGGTTGGAAATCAGGTTGGTGGGAAAAGATAATAAAAGTATTCTCATTGAGAATTTGCAATAATATCAACATAAATAGAAGGGATATAAAAGAAAGCTGAAAATGGAAATATGGTCAAAGTTACTTTTGAGAGTGTAAGTAAATTAGCAGGGATGCTAAAATTGGTTTGAAGTTGTACCCGTCTCTGGATACCAAGGCAAACTTAAAATCTTTGCCGCTTTAGAGGTATTTATGCCGCTTTAGAGGTATTTATGTCGTCCAATGAGCTCTCCGAGTTTGGGAATATGATGTAAACTAATTCACTTTTTATATCTATTGATTAATAATACTCCATCCATGGATATTGTTTTACAAATTCTTTTTTTGGATATTCCATGAGATCAAATTCATCATTAAATATAACTTTACTTACTTCAACCAGTTTTCCGTATTTAAACTCTTCCTTCTTCTTTTTAATGTGTTGAAATGAAGCAGGGCTGATTTCATCAACTGGTTTATAAATTAATAAATAATCTTTAAAGAAGAATTTTCTGCAAAAGAAACACCCACTTGGTGTTATATTGGCATTCAATTTCAAATGGGATAAAGATGTGATAATATTCAATACTGATTGAATGCTTAATTCATTTTGTGAATAATAAAGGAATTCTATCCTTAAGTGTGGTGTATTTAATTCAATGTCACTTGTTTTATTACTTTGTTCCTTGTGGAAGGACTGCCTTATGAATAAAGAGTCTCCTGTACTATATGTCCTCTCAATCACATGAACACCTGCGTCTTCAATTTCATATTCACGATAATTCCGCCAAAGGCTATCTTTGTATGCGTATATTTTATCTACCTTATTTTCAGAGTTTCTTAAATATATCAAATTATCGTTAACTCTTTTCAATAAAACAAAGGTTATATTGTCAGATCCACTTATAATCTCTTCTACTCCTTCCATTTTGTAATAATTAAAGGAATTATACTTTTTGTATCCAGGAGGTATAGTTTCTTCGCAAGCAAGAAATACAATACTAAATATTGAAAAACTAAATATCAATCTACGCATATATATATATATATATATATTGTGTTAAACTAATTTTATTATCGTTCTACTGCATCACCGGCAACTCCACCAGGAGAATAATTAATTTCAAAATTGTAGATATTTCTGGCGGCACTTCCAAGGTAAATATAAAATATATTCATAAGGTTGCCCCGAAAAATCTGTTAAAAATG
>CALMWS010000142.1 GCA_937870795.1 uncultured Bacteroidota bacterium
TTTCTAATATGTATTCTACTATCTTTGCCTTGTAATCGAGCATTACGTTTTTTGTTTTTGAGATCCTTTAAAACCATATATCTTAAAAACTCAGGAAGAGGGGCCATTCTAAAAACCGATTGCCTTTTTTTGTTCATTCCCAAAGTGAACTTTCCATGAGCCGATGTATGGTTTTTTTTTATTGCACAAAGATCAATTTCCCGCTATAAGATTTTCCTGCTGTTTCAATTCTGTAAATGTACATACCATTGCCAAGGCCCAATCTTTGGCCACCCATCATCGTTTGATGCACTCCCTCTGACAAATTACCATTGACAGGCATGGCTATTACCTGACCTGTGACTGCCAGCAATTCAAGTCTCACATGTCCTGGTCGCTGCATTTCAAATTGGATGAATATGCTACCATCTTCTGCAACCCTGCCCTGGTGTGTCAAGCCTTGAAGGAGGGGTACATTGGTAGTAGAAGAGCTTAAACACTCCAGGCCCAAATCATCAATTCTCTGGAATTCGTCGCCCAAAATGCTATCAACGGCTGCAGGTGGCAGGCACAACCAGGATTCAAGTAGGGTAGCATAAACGGATCTGAAATCGGTAGTGTGTTTTAAATTGCCGTTGGCATCGAGTTGGCTCAGATTGGGCAGTTTTCCCAAAGAAGCACTTCCTTGCAAAGCATTTCCAAACAACATCACGGGGGCTGCCGTACCGTGGTCGGTACCCCCATTGTTTTCTGCTACTCTTCTGCCAAATTCACTGAAGGTAAGGGAGAGCACATCATTGTTGAATTCAGTTCCCAAATCATCATAAAATTCAGAAACTGCAGATGCCAGCTGATTCATGAGTTGGGGGTGGGCAGTGTTTTGATTTTCATGGGTATCGAAGCCATCAAGCGTAACCATGTACATTTTTGTACCCAGGCCTCCCTTTATCAATTTTGCCACTATGGCCAATTGCTGACTCAGGGCATTGTTGGAATATACTACAGTATTGCTGCCTGCCTTGTAAGCATTGCTGATCGCAGGGGCGTACTTATAGGTAACATTGAGCACGGATCTCAAAAAGCCTATCTGGTCACCGTAGTAACAATCATCTGGCAGCGATTGGGTGTCGTAATAAAACCCTTTTTCTGCTATTTCGATCAGCTTATCCGGAGTGTTGAAATTGACAGCAAGATCAATGCGATCCGGATTGTTGAAGGCGATGTTGCTACCACTGTTGACCTTGATGGCCCCCGGTATTTCCGGCAAATTTTCCAGATAGTCGGGTTGTTGGTGAAGCAGGTATCTGGCAAGCCAGCCAGATTTATCTTCGATGCTTTCAATTTCTGGTTTCGCTGAATTCCAGACATCACTTGAAGTGAAGTGAGAAAGATTGTGATTATCATAACCCACCCCGCTGATTACTTTCATGGCACCATTGTTCCACAGCTTTGTCAACCTGGAAGTAGTTTTGGGCATAGCCAATTCCTGGTTGAGGCTCCAAGTTTCAGACTGAGGGATGTAAATGGTAGGCCGCTTGTTTTTGTAAGTTCCAAAATCGTAAATGGGTATAATGGTATTGAGGCCATCATTGCCCCCTTTCAGGCGGATGAGCACCAAAATTCGGTCATTGCCTCCCGGTGGCGTGAGCAAAGGTGCTGCCAGCGCATTGAGAGAAAAACCTCCCATGGCAAGTCCCACCCCTCCGGTGACACCCAGGGTATGCAAAAAGTCGCGCCTGCTCCACATTTTATGTTCTCCCGGATTGCAGGCAGATGTATGGTGATGTTTGTGGCTCATGGTCATTATTTTAATTGGAATTCAGGCTGTGCAGCCAAAAATTGAAACAAAAGGATGAGTTGTAATGGGGCATATTCCCAATAGAGGTTCCATTGTCCGGATGCAAAATAATTTTCAGGCACTTCGGCTTTAAATACCTTCAGGGCTTCATCGTAATCTTTTTGCGTTTGAAAGCCATTGGGTAAAATATAATCGCAGATAGCATTTACCAC
>CALMWS010000143.1 GCA_937870795.1 uncultured Bacteroidota bacterium
ATCTATATCGGTGGTCTCCTGATTTCTGTACACCATCATGAGTATGGCCAGGCCAATAACAACCTCGGCCGCAGCCACCGCCATAATGAAAAACACAAAAACCTGCGCCTTGCCGTCTCCCCACATCCTTGAAAAGCCTACCATAAGTAGGTTTACAGCATTCAACATCAATTCTATACACATGAAGATGATAAGCGCATTTCGTCTAACCATAACTCCAATTACCCCAATGCCAAAAAGCACAATGGAAAGGATGACATAATGATAAATGGTGATGTTGGGCAGTAATTCCATGGTTTTATCGTTTGCTTAAAAAAACAGCTCCTATCATCGCAGAAAGCAATAATAGGGAAGATAATTCAAAAGGGAGCAGATAGTCATTAAAAAGGATGTTACCCAGTGCCGTGACAAGGCCTATATCTTCATTTCCGGGCATTTGGGTTTTTAACTCTGCATTCTTCAATGAAGCAATCAACACCAACATCAACATACCTCCAGCCAGGGTAGCCGTGATTTTTTGAAGTTTTGATTTCACAGGCTCGGCATCTTCATTGAGATTGAGCATCATGATCACATATAGAAATAAGACCATGATTGCACCGGCATATACAATGATGTGAACCATGCCTAAAAATTGTGCATTCAGAAGAAAGTAGTGGCCGGCTATGGCAAAAAAAGTTGCAATAAGATATAAGATGCTATGTACTGGATTTTTACTGAATATCATCATGATGGCACACAAAATGGCAACAAATGATAATAGGTAAAATAATAGTTCTGTTACCATTACTTTATACTTTTAGATTTATAAAGCTGATTGTGTTTGGCGGATTGTTCGCTGCCTTTAAACATGGCTACATCTGCGGTTTGTCGTTTAGATACATCCACACGGTTTTCCATGTTTTCAACCAACTTATCCTTTCCATAAATAAAAGCACTTCTGCCCAATTCCGGATTCACTAGGGTATCAGTCAGAAATATCGCTTCTTTGGGGCACGCCTCTTCGCACAGGCCGCAATAAATACAGCGCAACATATTGATCTCGTACCTGGCTGCATATTTTTCTTCCCTGTACAGATTTTCTTCACCCTGTTTTCTTTCAGCGGCATCCATGGTTATGGCTTCTGCCGGACATGCAACTGCGCACAGTCCGCAAGCAGTACATCTTTCCGCGCCGGCATCATCTCTTTTCAAAACATGATGTCCCCGGTAGACGGGGGCCATTTCCCGTTTTTCTTCAGGGTAACGAACGGTTGCCGGTTTTTTAAATATATGTTTAAAAGTGATAGCCATGCCACTCAATATGGCAGGAAGATAAAGCTTCTCTGCAAGTGTCATTTCTTTCTTAACTACCGATTTGGCTCTTTTTGTCAGCATGGTGCATGATTTAAGATAATTGACCATTGGCCCACATTACCAGGCCGGTGATTATGATGTTGAAAATGGCCAGTGGCAGTAGAATTTTCCAGCCTAGATGCAGCAATTGATCATATCGAAAGCGCGGTATCGTCCATCTTACCCACATAAATAAGAAGATAAAAAATACAATCTTCAAAAAGAAAAACCCAAATTGAGCGGCAGCCAGCCATCCGCCTGTAAGTCCCCACAAGTGAGAAAAAGGCAGATTGTAGCCTCCAAAATACAAAGAACTGATTACAGCAGAGGATACAAACATATTGATGTATTCTGCAAACAAAAATAACCCCAGTTTCATAGAACTATACTCTGTATGGTATCCGCCAATCAACTCTGTTTCACATTCCGGTAAATCAAAAGGAGCTCTATTTGTCTCTGCAAATGCACAAATTAAAAATATTAAAAACCCCAAAGGTTGATAAATCACATTCATCCAGCTCCCCTCCTGTTGTGCTACAATTTCACCCAGACTCAATGTACCCGATTTCATCACAAGTGCCACTATGGCCAATCCCATTGCTATTTCGTAACTGATCATTTGAGAGCTCGCCCTGAGCGCTCCTAATAGGCTATATTTGTTGTTTGAAGCCCAGCCCCCTATCATGATGCCGTAGACTCCTATAGATACAACACTAAATATGTATAGTATACCTATGTTAATATCAGAAACCTGGAAACTTACCTGTTGACCAAACATTTCAATGGGTCCGGCCCATGGAATTACTACCCCTGCCATCAATGCCGTAAGCATGGCAATCGATGGACCAAGAATAAAAAGGTACTTACTTGAACTGGATGGAATAAGCTCTTCTTTTGTAAACATTTTTATACCATCAGCCAATGGTTGCAACAAGCCAAATGGCCCGGCCCTGTCCGGACCTATTCTGTCCTGCATCCAGGCAGATACTTTTCTTTCTCCGTACGTGGAATAAGCAGCTACGGTAAGAGCCAATACAAACACAAACAAAACCAAAAACAATTTAATAACAATATAGGTTACCATCTCTTACTACTTATCTGTTTTATCTTTGGGTTGTTCGCCAGTGTCCAAACCTGAGTTTAAAATCATATTGCTCAAATCCTTTTTCATGATAGGACTTGCATAATGATTGGCAGAAATCACAGAATGGAGATCTACCGCTGAGGGTCCCTCTATTTGCCAATCGGTAGTTTGTTTTTTTTCAAACCTGCATTCATTGCAGATCCATTCATCTACTTCCCCAAATTGATCCTTTCTGGCTGTAACTCTTAATATTTCTTCCCCCTTATACCAAAGACGGACCTTGCCGCAACATTTTTCACAGTGTCTGTGTGCGTCTACCGGTTTGGTAAACCAAACCCTGCTTTTAAACCTAAAGGTCTTATCAGTCAAAGCACCAACGGGACAAACATCAATGACATTGCCCGAAAAATCATTGTCGATGGCTTTTTCAATATATGTACTGATTTCAGCCACATCCCCTCTGCTGCATACTCCATGGACTCTGCCATCCGTTATTTGTTCAGCCGTTTTTACACAGCGATAACACAAGATGCAGCGATTCATGTGCAGTTTTATCTTATCTCCGATGTCTCTTTTTTCAAATTCTCTCCTTTCAAATTCATAGCGCGTATTCAACCTCCCATATTCATAGCCAAGATCCTGCAAACTGCATTCTCCTGCCTGATCACAAACGGGGCAATCCAATGGGTGGTTGATCAACAAAAATTCTACAATACCAGCCCTCGCTTCCTGGATTTCAGGAGATGTCTGGTTTCTTACCACCATGCCATCCTGAGCCAGTGTCCTGCAACTGGCCACGGGTTTGGGCAAGCCACGTGGATTTTTAACGGATTCGTTATCCACTTTTACAATACAAGTTCTGCAGTACCCACCCGTATCTTTGAGTTTTGAATAATAACACATGGTAGGTGGCACAAGATCACCTCCAACAGATCTGGCAGCCTCCAGTATGGTCATACCCTGGGCAAATTCAATTTTTTTTCCGTCTATGGTGATTTCAGGCATGTGGTTTCAATTTAGGGTTGTACCGCGGTTTTGTGATTTTTGTACTTTTCCTGATAGTGACTGAATTGTTGAGCGGATGCAGGGTTTTTGATATAATCCTCAAATTCTTGTCGAAAATGTCGGATGGCACTGGCAACCGGCCATGCTGCTGCATCTCCCAATGCACAAATGGTCTTTCCTTCTATGCCAGCCTGAATGTCCCATAACAAATCGATGTCTGCCAGGCTACCATGACCTGCTATAATTTTGTGCAGAATTTTTTCCATCCACCCGGTTCCTTCCCGGCACGGACTGCATTGCCCGCAGCTTTCGTGATGATAAAAACGAGCAAATGTATGCAGATTCATTACTATAGAAGTGGTGTGATCCATCACGATAAAGCCACCCGAACCCAGCATGGTGCCCGTGGCAAATCCTCCTTCTGCCATGCTTTCATAACTCATAAGTCTGGGCTGTCCTTCCGCCGTTTTTAATATCAACGCTTTGGGTAGTATGGGCACAGAAGATCCACCGGCAACGACCGCCTTCAATTCATTGCCGTTTCTAATCCCACCGCAATAATTTTCACTATAAATAAATTCTTCTACAGGTAAGCCCAACTCAATCTCATAAACCCCGGGCTTGTTGATATGTCCGCTGGCTGAAATCAATTTTGTGCCTGTACTTT
>CALMWS010000144.1 GCA_937870795.1 uncultured Bacteroidota bacterium
AATATTTTAAATTCCTTCTCATCTTTGCAATGCCATTTGTATGGCTTCATCCGCAAGCGCAGCCATGATTTTAAAACATTTCACTGTTGGGTGAACTCCATCTTCGGCCATTTCTTTGTCTAGCCCATTAGTCTCATTTTTCAGTGCGGTGTGGTAGTCCAAATAAACAAGTCCATACTGCTCTGCTACCATTTTTATAGATTGATTGAGTGAAACTATTTTGTCACCCGCATTTTCTACACTTGGGCGCCAGTAGATGGCTGATGCTGGCAAAACAGAGGCCAACACCACTCTGATGTTATTGGCGCGCGCCAGTTCAACCATAGAAATGAGATTGCCCAGTGTAAAGCCCTCGTCATAAGGACCTGTATTTTCTGCCACATCATTGGTACCCAAATTGATCACCACCACTTCAGGACCCAATTCGATAACATCTTTTCTAAACCGAATCAAACCCTGTGTCGTCGTCTGACCGCTAATACCCCTACCCACAAAATGATTGATTTCAAAAAAATCTGGCAGTGCTTTTACAAAACCTTCTGTTATGCTATTGCCAAAAAAAACTGCCTTTGGCCTTTTTTCATTCCTTACCTTTAAATTATCGCTTTGATATACTTCTATTTGTGAAAAAGCGATGGCGTTGACCTGAGCCTGCGTTTCGTTGACCATAAACAATAAGATTACTATCAAAAAATTGAGAAATTGATTTTGTTTCACTTCTATTGCTTTATTATTTCACTACTAATTATTTCCACAATTCGTTTGCCTGCATTGCCATCCCAAAGTTCGGGTTTTTCGCCTTTTTTCCAAAGACCCGCTGTCATCTTGTTAAGGGCTTCCACTATTTTTTCGTCAACTGTGCCCACCATTTCGTTGGTACCAATGGTTACGGTTTCAGGCCTTTCTGTGGTGTTGCGCAGGGTCATACAGGGTATTCCCAAAATGGTTGTTTCTTCTGTTATTCCTCCTGAATCTGTGACCACTCCCTTTGAATTTTGAACCAGGTATATAAAAGATAAATAATCCATTGGATCGGTGAGATACAGATTGGGATATTGCTTGCCAATGCCATCAAATATTTTTCGGGTTCTGGGATGGATTGGAAAAATCATAAGGTGGCCATTGGCATGATCGCTTAACAAAGAAAGCAATTTATCAAGGTTTTCTGGTGCATCAACATTGGAAGGTCGGTGCAAAGTGACCACCAAAAAAGGCACATGAGCCAGGTTTAAAGTTTCAAAAAAAGCGGGTTTCTTAAGATTGGGCAATTGGGTCACCAACGTATCGATCATGGTATTACCCACAAAAAATATCTGATCAGGCAGAGCCCCACGCGTCAATAGATTTTCATTGGCCTGACGAGAAGTAGTAAAATAATAATCTGCTATACTATCGGTTACAATGCGATTAATTTCTTCGGGCATGGTCATATCTCCGGATCGAATGCCGCCTTCCACGTGCGCTACTGCCACTCCTTCTTTTTTGGCTACCAATGTGCAGGCCATGGTGGAAGTAACATCACCAACCACAATGCATAGGTCAGGTTTTTCTACCCTCAATGCTTCTTCGTAAGCCACCATAATTTGCCCTGTTTGGTAAGCCTGGGTGCCTGAACCTACGCCAAAGTTGATGTTAGGTGGCGGTATATGGAGCTGGTCAAAAAAGTGCTGACTCATCGCTGCATCATAGTGTTGGCCGGTATGTATAAGTCGATAGCTGAGTGGTTTTGGCTCCTTAGCGTTGTGTGCATGCAGCGCATGGATGATAGCCGCAATTTTAATGAAATTGGGCCGGGCACCCGCAATGATATCTATGTTAAGTGACATGTGTCTTTGCAATGTTTATAAAAAACAACTCAGTTTACTTTGATGAAGATGCCATCTCCGGCTTCACCCACCATTCTGCCTATCGGATGGACAAACCGGCCCAGTCCATGATTTGCCAGGAGTTCTTCCACCTCATTTTGACAAGAAGGTTGTACAGCAATCAGTAAACCTCCACTGGTTTGTGGGTCTGCCAAAATTGATCTTGCCCTCTCCCCGTCCAAATTTTTGTGGAAGTCAATTTTATGGCCGTAGGCTTTGAGATTGCGAGCCGTACCACCCGGCAAAGAAGACAGTGAAAGATAAAACTCCAACTCAGGAATGATATGGGGTATAATGTCAAAATTAATTTCAGCCAAAAGCCCGCTGCCTTCTGCCATTTCTGTAAGATGACCCAGCAAACCAAAGCCCGTAACATCTGTCATGGCATGTACTCCAGTCACCGCCCCCAATTTCTGGCCTATGTTGTTGAGTTGCATCATCTGACGTGCCGCTATGCCCTTGTGCTCTTCTTTGAGGATGCCTTTTTTTTCTGCTGTGGTGAGAATGCCAACACCCAAAGGTTTCGTGAGGTACAAAAGATCACCATCTTGGGCAGCATTGTTGGTTTTTAAATTCACCACGTCTACCAGTCCGCTAACGGCCAGCCCAAAAATAGGTTCCGGCGCATCAATGCTGTGTCCTCCACCCAAAGGAATGCCCGCTTCCAAACAAATGCTTTGGGCTCCTTCAACCACCTTTCTGGCGATTTCTGTTGGCAAAACATTGATCGGCCAACCCAGAATAGCTATGGCAAGCACCGGTTTGCCGCCCATGGCATACACATCACTGATGGCATTGGCTGATGCAATTCTACCAAATTCAAATGGGTCATCTACAATGGGCATGAAAAAATCAGTTGTGGAAATCATAGCCTGTCCGTTGCCCAGATCATATACTGCCGCATCATCTTTACTATGATTGCCTACCAATAGTCGGTCATTGTCGGGCATCACTATGCTGGTACTGATGATCTCTTCCAAAACATTGGGGGCTATTTTACATCCACATCCTGCACCATGTGAATATTGAGTCAATTTTACTTCAGTATTCATATATTTTATTATCCGTGTATATTATATAATATCAGCCATAAGTTTATCCGCGTTCTTTTTAGCATCTGTATCTTCACAGTACACTCTTATTTTATTATTTTCCGTAAGGTCCTTTTCGTCAACAGCTTTTCCATACCATTTGTCGTAGTACTTCAATAATATTTCAAAACTCTCAGCCGTCTGGCCCTCCACCAAAGCATTGATGGCATTTTTGGTTTCCAGTCCTCCCAATCTTTTTTTGATCCGGATAATCGCGTTGACCATTTTTTCAACGGGTAGTTTGCCGTACTCTTCTACGGTGTATTCCAATCTTTTGGCAAATGGGATATCCAGTAAAAAATGTTTACTTCTACCCATCAACACCCAAAAGTTTTTGGGGAGGTTTACGTGGCCGATTCTGATACTTTCATCTTCAATCCAGATGGTTTGCCCCTCTCGTTTGTGCAATTCTACGGCCAGTAAATTTTCAAACATTTCCTGAGATGGCTGCTCGGGCATTCCTATATTGCCAAAAGCGGATCCCTTGTGACAAGCCAGTCCTTCCAAATCAATGACGGGCTTACCTCTCCTTGCGAGCTCGTGTAATACTTTGGTTTTTCCGGTTCCCGTGTTGCCACCCAATACATGCAGGGGCCAAGGTCTTTCAAAAGCAGCCAAAACCCAATTTCTAAATGCTTTGTAGCCCCCATCCAATACATATACATTAAAGCCATACAAGTCAAGGAGCCAGGCTACACCCCCGCTCCTCATACCACCACGCCAGCAATGTACCAGTAAAGTATATTGACCCGCTACACATTTTTCATCCGGGGACAATTTGTATTTTTCGTGGATCCATGTTTCTACCCTATGGATCATTTCCTGCATTTTGGGCCCAAAAAAAGATAAGCCGGCTTTGATCGCATCCTCTTTGCTGTGCTGCTTGTAAAGTGTTCCTACCACAGCCCTTTCATCGTCTGAAAAGAGGGGTAGATTTTTTGAACCTGGCAAATGCGCATGATTGTATTCTCCGGGTGACCGCACATCGATGACAAGATCGCAATCAAATCCGAAATATTGATTTACTCTCTTAATGGCCATGCTGTGGTTTTTTCTTTGCTATAATGCGTCGGCTGCCCATCAGGTCTGAGAGCACAAAGTCATATTCCCTGATTATAGCTTCAGATGAATAATGCTCAACTACATTTTTTCTTCCTGTAATGCCCATCTCCATCCTTTCTTCAATGCTCAGCGCTGCCATTTTCAGGATGGCATGTGCCAGTTCTTCTCCGGATTTGACTTTGACCAAAAAACCATTCATTCCATTTTTGACCATGTCTTTACAACCGGGTACATTGGTAGCTATGACCGGCTTGGCCATACTCATACCTTCGAGTAAAACCCTTGGTGTACCCTCTCTATAGGAGGGTAAGACTACTACGTCGGCTTTGGCCAGATATGGGATTACGTTTTCCTGATAACCATGAAAATGAATTTCTTCTCTTTGTCGGTATTGGGCAAGATCTGCATTGCTTACAGAGGCAGGATTGCCTTCATCTGTATCACCTACCATATGAAGGTGAATGCTTGAATTTTTTTCGGCAGCAAGACTAAAACCCTGGAGCAATTCGATGACACCTTTGTCGTACAAAAAGCGACCGATGAACAGAAAATTCAACCTGCCGTTGTGTACGATTGTATTGAGTGTGGGATGAAACTTTTCTACATCGATGCCTGAACCACGAATCAGTGAGGTTTTGCCTGCTTTTACAATGCCTTCTTTGATAAAGAGATGCCTGTCGTCTTTGTTTTGAAAAATGATCCTCGAAGACTTTTCCAGGGCATATTTATAGAGCCTGACCACCACCTTGTTGATCAGCCGATTTTCAAGAAAGGTAAAGCCTAGTCCTGTGATGGTGTTGATTACCGGAATGCCCAATCTGTGGGCTGCCAGGGTACCATAAATATTGGGTTTTACGGTGTAACACAACACTACATCAAGTTTTTGTCGCTTCATAATGGCCACCAATTCATGGTACAAAGCAAGATCAGAAAAAGCATTGGTGCCTTTCCGTTGCAATTTTTTTATTTCTTCATAACCATCACAAACGGCTGTGAGTCTGCCCTCAAATCCATCTGCAGGTGCAATTGCATATACCACATTATGATGCAAACGCAAATGTCGTATCAAATCTGATCGAAAATGATAAAGATTCCATGCGGTGTTGGCAATGACACCGATGCGTAGCCCCCTTACTGTTTGATCCACCTTTTATACCATCGATAAAGAACAAAAAGATACCATAATGTGCCGTGTTCGATCATGCCTGTTTTACCTTCTATAAACAACCATGTTTCTTTTTTTACAAACTCAGGGTTCAGTTTGAAATGATGGGCAAATTCCAAATCTCCTGACATGTCTTTTACTTCGGCCAGATATAGAGATCTTAACCATTGAATGAAGGGAATGCCAAAGCCCTGTTTGCGTCTGTCGATGGCAGAGGCCGGAACATATTTGTACAAAATTTGGCGAAGCACCCACTTCGATTGTTGATCACGAATTTTAAACTTATTGGGCAAAGACAGCGCATGTTCGATCACCTTATGGTCCAAAAAAGGTTCTCTGGCTTCGAGGGCAACTGACATCGTGGCTCGGTCTACCTTGGTCATAATATCACCTTCAAGGTATGAAGTGGCATCGGCCACTGTAAACATAGAAAAATACTGATCATCTGGCAATTGAGCCGGAGCATCAAAAATGGGTAAGGCGGCATTGCCGGTCATGTTTTTTATTGCCTCATCTGTCATACTTGAGGTCACCAATTGAAGAAAGTCCATCCTGGATTTACTCTTGAGGGCACGCACCATTTTGGGATACCTTATTTCAAGGTGTTTCACATCTTTAAAGCCCGGAATTTTAGGTAGGATGGATGCAGCGGTCGAAGGTGGAACCCATGCAGCAAAAGTAGAGGCAATGTTTCTAAGTCCGAATGGAAACCTGCTAATGGCATGATAATATTTATCCGCCAGCAAATATCTTTCATATCCTGTAAACAACTCATCACCCGCATCGGCAGATAGGGCTACTGTAACGTGTTTCCGGGCCTCTTCGGCTACCAGGGTGGTGGGAATTCCAGAACTATCACCAAAGGGTTCATCATATAGATCAGCAAAATTTTCGGTTATTCTTTCAAATTCACCAAGCCTGCAGATAAAACTATGATGGTGGGTGCCCAATGCTTTGGCCACATCTGCAGCATGATGGGACTCATCGTAATTTTTATCCTCAAAACCTATTGTATATGTATTGATCGGTTGGTCCCTGTCTTTTTGCAACAAGGCAGTAACCAATGAGCTATCGATGCCACCACTCAAAAAGACACCAACGGGTACATCTGCAACAAGGCGGAGATTAAACGCTTCTGTAAGAACCTCCTCTGTGGATTTAATTACCTGGGCGTCACCATCGGCGCAAGGTCTGGCACTTTGAGCTTTCTGGTTAATGTTCCAATAGGTGTCAATTGTTGGTTCGATTGCGGAAGATACTGTCAGATAGCTGCCGGGTATCAATTTTTTCACATATTTGAAAATGCTGTAAGGTGATCTGATATAACCCGATTGCAGGTACAGATTGATGGCATCGTGATCAATGTCTTTACAAATTGCCGGGTGCTGGTGAAAAGCCTTCAATTCAGATGCAAACATAAACAAGCCATCTTTCCAGTACCAGTAGAGAGGTTTTACTCCAATGCGATCCCTGCAAACTACCAGCTTTTGCAATACTTTATCCCAAATGGCAAATGCAAACATCCCCCTAAAGCGGTGGATGCAGGCCTGGCCCCATTCATGATAAGCTTTGATTATCACTTCTGTATCGCTGTGAGAAACGAAAGTATATCCCAAAGTCAAAAGTTCACTTTTGACCTCAGCAAAATTGTACATTTCGCCATTGTACACCATTACATATTGCTCCCATTCATAGGGCTGATGTCCAAGTGCAGACAGATCTATGATGGAGAGTCTGCGATGTCCCAAAGCGATGTGTTGGTCTACATAAATACCTTCATCATCAGGACCGCCATGTGCCAGGCTTTGATTCATAGCACCTATGATCGCGGCTCTGTTTTGAGCAACATCCAGGTTTGTGACCTGATAAAAACCTG
>CALMWS010000145.1 GCA_937870795.1 uncultured Bacteroidota bacterium
ACCTAACTTGTAATTCCGGTGATGAAATCGATGATATTGATGCCGGATTTTTCACAAAGTGTGTCATTTCCGACTTTACATGGGAAGATTTGGATGGAGACGGGGCCCAAGGTGGAGAGCCTGGATTGGGAGGTGTACAGATAGAGATAATTGATGTATCCACCGGTGCCCCTCCAGTTTTAAAAGCCGATGGAACTCCATACATATCTACTAATATTAATAGTAATGGAGGAGGAAATTACATATTTGATGACCTTCCACCTGGTGAATACAAATTGACATTTACAGCACCTAGTCCTACATTTTTTCTTACCGAACCAGATGCAGCTTCAGATGATAAAGACTCAGATGCTGATGTGATGACAGGGATGACAATAAATATTACCTGCAATTCAGATGACTTTATAGATAATGTTGATGCAGGATTTTTTGAAGCTGGTTCTATTGAAGGCTTGGCATGGCATGATTCCAATGGGGATGGTATTGAAGGTGGAGAACCTCTTTTAGATGGAGTAACCTTCCAGTTAATAAACACGACCGGGCCAACATTAGATGTATTTGGTAATCCTGTTCCCAATCAAGTATCAGCAGGCGGATTTTATAACTTTTCGAATTTAAGGCCTGGAACCTATACCATGACTGCTACCATTGGAGGATGGACAGCTACTACTCCAAATGTGACCGGAGCACCAAATGACAATCCCGATGGCAGTGATGATAGCGATTTTGATGCAGGAGGCAACCTTATTAACGATATAGTTTTGCGCTCTTCAGATAATGTTCAAGACAGAGATGCAGGCTTTTGGATGGGTATAAAACTCAGTGGTACTGTTTGGGGAGAGGAAGATAACAACAGTATGTTTTTAGGCCCACCAAACGATAACGTTATTCCAAATGTCCAGCTGATTGCAATCAATAGTGCAACTGGTGTTCAATATGGTCCGGTAACAACGGATGCTATGGGGGTATACATGTTCAATGACCTACCTCCTGGTGATTACATTGTTCAGGTAGTAGAGACCAATTTTTCTACGGGCGGGCAATTGGTCGGTTTGGAAACTTGTGATGGATCTTCCGGAGATGATGATGTAGACAATGATGACAATGGTAGCGGACCAAATACGGGACCCATTGTCACATCTACCCTCCAACTATATTGTGGTTTGGAACCGGAAGGAGCGTTTATGACAGAAAACTCAACTGTAGATTTTTGTTTTAAAGCCAATTGTAATTTGCCAAATCCATTGGCAGCTTTTTCATGTGAAAATGCGGATACCATTTGTGATCTTGCCATCCTGCTAAACTTCTGTTCCAGGATGCCCACCTCCATAACTTCACCACCAATTCCAGTGTGTCCTAATGCACCTAATACACAATTTCACAACACATCCTGGTTTGCTTTTGTAGCAGGTACCGGTACTTATACCATGACTTTCAATATTGAACAATGTGCGGGTGCCGGTGGACAGGCAGGGGTATATACCGATTGTACCTTATCTGAAGCTGTCGTTTGCGAAGGCAATTGTATTGTTGGACCATTTGAAGTTGAATCGTCTGCTTTGATTCCGGGAAATGTTTATTTCTTCTTTTTGGATGGTTGCAATGGTTCAGTATGTAGCTATAATGTAGATATAACGGGAAATTACAGCGTCTTTCAGATTCCCGATATTGTAGATATAGAATGTTCTTCATCTTTTGGGCGATGTGATACCATTTGTCCAAACAACACAGTTTCATTTAGAGCAACTGATAGTTTTGATGATTTAAAAGCCACATATGTATGGCAGGTGACCAGTCCCAGTGGAGTGGTCACAGAAATTGAAACAGATGAGAATACCCTTGATTTTCTATTTACTGAATTGGGTGATTATACGATTACTTTGGCAGATATCTATGCAAAGTGTTCTAATCCAGTCGATCCATTTACTATAACTGTAACGGTAGCTAATCCGGCAGATGAAGATTTCGGAATCTGGCCAGTATGTGAGAATCTGCTTGATGCTGGCTGGCTGGGTCCCAATTTTGTTTGGAATACCAACATTAGCGACCCCAACGGAGATGGATATAGTGGCTGGTTGGCAGGTGATATTACTAAGCCCGGCACCATCACGAGAGATGTAGTGACATTGAACGGATGTGAATTTAAACAATCTGTTGAAGTAGTTAAATTACTCAACTCTCCTCCTTTTAAACTGGATACTTTCCTTTGTCCGGGTGAATTTCTTGAAGTTGGGCCGGTAACTTATAATATTGAGGTTTGGCCGGCAGAACAAGTTTTTCTCACCAATGCAGTTGGATGTGACAGCCTTG
>CALMWS010000146.1 GCA_937870795.1 uncultured Bacteroidota bacterium
AGGGGTTACTTTTGGTATCCCCTCAATTGGTTGTTTGTTTATGTCTTCTGGAAACAATATATGAAAAGAGTCATCGAAAATGTGAGAAAGCTGGCTTACAATCAGGAGCCTTATCTTTATCCTTAATTTTTACACTTATTAAACATATAAGGGATGCACATTTCAAAGTCTGCACTGGCAATATTGATATTTTTTAACATCGTTGTTTTATTGGGACAACTCTGGCCCGAAGGGGCACCTCCTTTTGCAAAATGGGTCAATATTTTTTTCCTGGCTGCAAATCTGGGTCTGCTTATATACATGCTGAAAAATCATCAACCCCAAAGGCCTGAATGCGAAAAAAGTGAAATTATATTTGGTAAAAACTTAAAAATCAAGTAAAAATAAGGACGGGTTGTAATTCTGCGTTTTACCCCAAAATATTATTTTGAATATTCCTGATAAAATATGCCTAATTTTGTACATTCGTTCGTCGTGCTATTGATGATGGATTGAACAGGTATAAAATCGTCAAAATGAATACATTTTTTAAGACAACGCTGTTTACTTTTTTTTCTTCTTTGTTCTTTATTGTGTCTGGCCAGGCGCAAAGCTGTCAGTGCGACAAAGTTTTTAATACCGTTAAGATGACGGTGGAAAACAATTATGCAGGCTGGTTTGACAAAGTCAATTTCGACAACGTTAAAAAATATTTGGAATACAGCGAACCCTTCAAAGTAAGCACAAAAAGTATAGCCAACGACAGCATTTGTGCGGTCACCATTAACCAATGGATGTCCTATTTTTATGATAAAAACATGAGGGTAAAATACAAGGCCAAAGATAAAAATGAAGTAATGCCCCCACCAACTTTGGAGATAAAAGATGAGCTGGTTGTATTTACCATTCCATACTATGGACCCAATACGGGTGCTTTGATCCATGACCTGCTCTTAGAAAATCAGAAAAAGTTGGAAAAAAGCCCGGTCTGGGTCATCGACCTCCGTGATAGCAGAGGCAAGGATGAAACTGCGGCAATGGAACTACTTTCCTACCTTTACACAAAGCCAATTGTGAAATACAATACCGAAATCAGAATGACACCTCAAAACTACGATCTTTGGTATCAGCAGTATGAGAAATCATCGTTTGAAAAATTGGAAGGTACAGCCAGAAAACAGAGAATGCAGGAATTGGATAGCATCAAAGCTCATTTTGGCAGAGGCTACAATGCAGTGGGTAAAATGGCTGACACCCTTACTTTCAACGGTATTAAGCCCTTTCCGCAAAAGGTAGGGGTATTGATGAATTCAAAAACGGAAGGGGCCGCAGAGCTTTTTATAGCACTGGCAAGACAAAGTGAAAAAGTAACCACCATGGGAGAAAATAGTGGAGGAAATGTGGATTACAATTTGATGATAAATTATCCTACCTATTGCGCTTCTCTCACGCTTGAAATGCCCATCCAACGCAGGTTGTGGTTGGAGGCAGGCTATGCCATGGACAAAGTTGGATTGAAGCCAGAAGTGTTACTTTCGGGAAAAAACTGGGTTGATCAGGCGTACCAGAAGTTGCAAGCCATGATGAAATAAGACTTTGCACTTGTAAAATCTATAGGTATAAGTAAAAAAAAAGCCCCAAATGGGGCTTTTCACTCGAGATATTATTTCACTATTGTGATTTTAAATCCTCTTTACGTTGACTGCGTTTAAGCCTTTCTTTCCATTCTGGACTTCATAGCTTACCATGTCGTTTTCACGAATTTCGTCAACGGTGCCTGAAATGTGCACAAAGATATCGGGACCACCATTGCTTGGCGTGATGAAACCGAATCCTTTGGTTGCGTTGAAAAATTTTACTTTGCCTTCTTGCATGTTAAAAAAAATTTGATTTGACTAATTGTGTTATTATATTTTTTGGACATTTAAGGCGCTGTAACCTTTGGGTGTCCTTTCTTTATTGTATTTGACCCTGTCTTTTGCTGCCAGGGGTGTTTGCATTTGTTGAGTGTTAAGGTAGATATCTGACTGACTTCCATCTTCAACGATAAAGCCGTATCCTTTGTCGCTGATAAATGTAACGGTGCCTGTAAACTCCTCATCAGGGTCTGGCATTGAGGTGGCACCCAATTGGATGGTATCAGGATCAATTTCTCTCCTCTGACTCATGTCTATTGGGGTTTTGCTTAGGTTGCCATTTTCGTCGATGTACATGATCATGTCATCAAGGGTCTTGCCCTTGTTGTTGACCACTTTTCTCTCCTCCCTCTTTTGGGCTTTATCTTGCTTCTTTTTAGCTTTCTTTTTTTCTTTTTCTTTTTTGGCGAATGTTGCCATACGTTGACTTTTTAAATGTTGCCCTGTGAAGGAATGCAGTTGATCAAATTATTAAAGCGTGAGGGTAAAAGGTATTCCGCAGCATCATTTTTAAAAATCAACGGCTCTGTTGACAAAACCGCAGCAATTTGAGTTACCATCAAGTTTGTATTTCTTTTTGCATAGAAAAAAGAAATAATGTTGGTAACACGTGTAATCATGATAAAACGAAGTATTAAATCTTGGCAGCTGAAGGAGCGATGACTGAGAGAAGAGAAGTGGAACTTCGGTACTGATTCAGAAAAGGCACAGGCAGAAGCCTTAAAATATTATTTTTTGCAAAGATATAGCAAATTGGTGAATAAATACCAGTGGTTAACTATAAATTAACGGATTATTGCTCATAAAGTCTTGAAATTCTTGATTTAAGCGACTCAAAAGTCTTAAAATCTGTACTTTTTACTTTATTTCCCCCCGATTTGAATTGAAATTTTCAGAGTGGAGTTTCAAACGACATGGTTAAATAGATACAACTTCAACTTTGTATGGAATAGTCTCAATCACAATTTTGCAAATTGATTACCCTGTATTTGCGTCTTTTCGTTACAAAAATGCCTTTAAGGATAAATAGGAAGCCCTGTTATATCTATTTTCTCAATTTGATTAACAGTTCAGATCGGCTGTGCACTTCCAGTTTATCGTATATGTTTTTAATATGGAATTTAACTGTATTGATGGAGCATTTCAACTGTGCGCCCATTTGTTCGTTTGATTTACCCTGTGCCAGCAATTGGGTTATAATCCATTCTTTATCTGTAAGGCCAATACTTAATCTTTTATTGAGTTGTTCAAGTGTAAGGGTCGAATTTTGAAGTTTTTTCTTTTGATCAGCCAGCACCAATTCAATGGTACTTTTGAGTTGGGCCTGGTGAAAGGGTTTGGCGATATAGGCCGCAGGAGTTGTCCCTTTGACTTGTTCCAAAGTCTTACTATCAGTATACGATGTAAGGTAAATAAAAGATATGCCCAGGTTTTGATCCATAATGTATTTTGCCAGATCTATTCCTGTGATGTCACTTTCAAGATGTATATCTAGCAAGACCAGGTCAGGTGAATGCGTATTTAAAAGGATCAAAGCCTGACCCGGATTGAGTGCCGTTAGCACGTAATAACCTTCTTGTTCGAGCACTTCTTTGATATCAAACAAGATGATGCCATCGTCTTCAACCACCAAAATTTTTGCCTTATAAGCTTCATGAAGGGTCATTCGGGATGCTTTATGGAACAAGTTTGAAATTGGCTATCGAGACTTCTACCAGGGTGCCATTTTGATTAAGATAATTGACCGTAGCATCGAGTTTAGCAGCCAGAGCGGAAATCAACTTGGTGCCAAAGCCATCGGAATTTTCGAGATGGTTGAACCCCTTTCCATTGTCTTGCACCTGAAGCAGCAGCTTGTTGTTTTCGGTTGGTTTGAGCGACAACTTAATCTTGCCTGCTTCGTGTTGTTCAAAGGCATATTTGAGCGAATTGGTAATCAGCTCATTGATGATGAGAGCCAAAGGCACTAGTGTAGATACATCCAGTGATATTGGATCCACGTCCAGTTGCAATTCGATCTGATCTGGGTTGAGGCCATATGTTTGCAACAATTGTTGGGTCAACTGTATCACGTAATCTCTCACTTCGAGACCAGAGCTCACATTGTCGTTGTACAAATTTTTATGGATAAGTGCCATGCTTTGAACCCTTGCCTGTCCTTCCTGAAGAGCCTGGGTGGCAGCCTTGTCGTCTACACTCCTGGATTGAAGACTGAGCAGGCTGGAAATGAGTTGCAGGTTGTTTTTTACCCTATGGTGTATTTCCTGCAGTAAAAGTTCTTTTTCTTTTAGATTTTTTTCAATGATGTTGTTTTTTTCATTCAGGATGCGATTCCATTTGTTGCGCTGAAAAAGAAAATAAATGAGCAAGGCGATGATAACACCACAAAAGATCAAAGCCAGCTTAAGTATTTTTTTTTGAGCCAGCATGGTGGTGTTTTGATTATGGATCAAAGCATTTTCCAGCTGAATTTGTGTTATTTCGTGCGCTTTTAAAGCAGGCAGAGTTTCTGTTTCACTTATATTTTTGAGGGTGGCCTGAATCTCAGCCAGAGTTTCTGATTTCCTGGTATATTCCTTTGCCTTTTGACCTTCACCTTTGGCTTTATAAACGGTAGCCATCATCCGATATGTCTTCCAATTTTTAAAAGGGGCGTGAACTTTACGGTATTCCTCTGTTTTATTAAGATATTCAAGGGCTTTATCATAATTTTTTATGTGAAGATTGTATTGGGCTTGTAGTGCAAATAATTCATCACTTAGGGTGTGGGAGGTGTCTTTAGATATCAGTGATTCTGCTTCTTTTATGGCTTCCAAAAACAAGGGCAAGTCTTCTTTACCCCTTGCATATTTTGCAATTTCAAACTGAACGAGGGTAGGGATTTTTGTTGGCTGAAGGCTGCCCTCATCGGCTACTTCAGCTTGGCGCAAATAATAAATTACAGAATCAGATTGCTCCAGGGCCTTTGCCACCAGCGCAGATTTGAAATATTGTTCGGCTTTGGTTTCACTTTTTTGACCCCTTAGGATCAGGGTATTCAACAATGCACAGAGTATAAAGAAGGAGGAAATGCGTAGTGACATTGGTTTTTTGATAATTTAATAGTAAAATTACTTTAAAAGCAGATAAAACCAACTACCCACGGGGGTAGGTCGGGCTTACACCCTTATAAAAAAATGTGCTCAAAAGGCAAAACCTACCCAAACGGGTGAGAAATCATATCAACAGCCGGAATATATTTGGGTCATTTTGCAACTAATCAAAACCTGTATCATGGATAAAAACTTTTATACAAAATTCATTCTTCTTGCCTGTTTACTAATCGTACATGGCTTGACAGCCAGACCGGCGGGAAAAATCAGGGTGACAACCCTGGTGGACGGGGTGGAGAGAGAATATTTCATTCACGTTCCTTCATCCTACGATGGCAGCTCACCAGTACCGCTGGTCTTTATGCTGCACGGAACCAGTGGAAATGGAGAAACTTATTATAATGCTTACGGTTGGACAGAACTAGCCGATGTAGAAGGATTTATAGCTGTTTTTCCATCATCGGGAAGGTATAAAATTGTAGAAGATGGCGTAAACAAAACTACTACAAAATGGAACACACCGCCAGATGCAGATTGGACCTTCCAACAAGGAGTTATGGGCTATGATGACATCAAATTTCTCCGCAAAGTAGTGGACGAAATGAGAGAAAACTACAACATTGACCGTAAAAGAATTTATTTAAATGGTTTTTCCAACGGAGGCCAGATGGCTTCAAAATGTGCAGTAGAGATGTGTGATATCCTCGCAGCTGTAGCTGCCAATGCGGGTTCATTTAGCCTTGATACTACCTATTTTCCCAAACGAAAACTACCTACCCTTTATCAGGTAGGAAACAAAGACTATGGACCAGAAAATGAGGGACCTGAAGGTTCCTTGGCATTATTGGATACCTTGTTGACAACACCCAACATTGATTGGATGAGAGGCAAACATTACAGGGTTTCTCACGCTTTTATACGCAATTTTGATCTGGAAAATGATTTTGTCATTGAAGGCGATACCAATACTGCAGTGGTGGCAACCTATCAACCCAATCATCCAGGGCCCGGTACTGGATATGAATTTAAGTTTATTTTTGTTAAAGGACTGGATCACACATATCCAAATGGAAAAAATCACTTCTTCGATGCTCCCAGGATTCATTGGAATTGGATGAAAAAATATGTTCTGGAAGACTCTACTTCCAACGAAGGACAAAAGATAAAAGTAGTTACAGAGGTGCAGGATACAAATCGGGAATATTTTCTCCATATACCTGCAGCTTACAACAATAATCAAAAATCTGCGATGGTGATTTTCCTTCACGGATCAGGCCAAAATGGAAATCTGTATTACAATATTTCCGGTTGGAATGGTGTTGCCGATACTGCCAATATAGTCATGGCTTACCCATCTGCATTGGAGTATTGCGTAACCGAAGACGGAGTCACCAGTTTGCGAAGCAAATTTAGTGCCTTCCCGCAAGATGGTGATGAGTTTTGCCCCGGACAAGATATAAAGGATGATGTGCTTTTTATTGATGAAGTTATAAAAGAAGTTACATCCAATTACAACATTGATTCTAATCGAATTTACATTGTAGGATTTTCCAATGGAGGTGAGATGGCAGCCCGCTGTGCCCTCGATTTGGGAGATAAAATTTCAGCATGCGTAAGCTCAGGAGGGGGAGGTGCTTTGCCAAGAGATACTGTATTGATACCTAAAAGAATAATGCCAATGATGAATATGTTTGGCAATAAGGACGCTAAAATCATTAAGGGTTTAAATCTGACTGTGGATTCTGTACCCATGGGCTTTGACTTGCTCTATGGAATGTTCCCGGTTTTATATGGCAAACAAGTTGTGCCTTATATTGAGGCATTTGATTTGGATGCATCTAATTATTCTCTGATCGGCAATCCCAATTCAGTGGTGGCATCAATATTCAAAGGCAAGTCGAATGATCCACAAAATGTATTTTACAATGTAGAAGTAAAAAACCTTGAGCACGAATATCCCAATGGTGTTAATCACCCCCTGCTGGGTGCCTATTATCACTGGAAGTGGCTCAGACAATATCGTTTGGATGGTCAGGGGCCATCACAAGAACACACACTCACCACCAACAGCGGACACGGAGGTGGAACCTACCCAGGCGGTGATACGGTGCATATCTGGTCGGCTCAGCAAGATGGCAAGGTATTTACTCACTGGACAGGTGATGTACAATACCTGGAAAGTGCAAAAGAATACCATACGAGGGTGGTCATGCCCAATCGCAACGTTAGTGTTACAGCTAATTATGCTACCCTAACCACGGATATGAAATTGACCTTGGTCAAAATCATGGGTGCTCAGAAAGAAAAAACTGTATATTTATACCTGCCCGCCAAAAATGAAATGAAAGGGTTGATCTGGGTTTTTCATGGCACCAATGGCAATGCTGCCAATATGGCTTTTAACATTGAGACAAAACAATTTATCGATTTGAATATGACGCGTGGCTATGGCATCGTAGCAATCAGCAGCGAAGAAAGTCAGGATAATACAGATTACGATGGCAATGGTTCTATCCAGTGGTCATACAGCCTTGATTCTAATGCCATTGATTTTGCTAATATCAGGGCAATCAGAGATTCACTTATTCACCGAAACAGATTGGATATATCAACTCCCCAAATCGCCTACGGCTATTCAGCCGGAGGAGCATTTGCTGAGTTTGTGGTAAATGTACTCAACTGGAAAGCAGCCATTGGTCATACTGTTGGTGGTAATACCAATTTTTCATTACATGCACTTAAGCCATTTTACCTATCTGTAAATGTGAATGACAATCACCCCAATGTTGGCCCTGCCGGTAACGCACAGGCAGAACAAAATATCAGTAATTATATAGATAGGGGTGTATGCGCCGTTTTCAACAAGTTTGATGCAAGCCCACTGTATGCAGAAAGATTTGATCGGTCTCCAGCTATTGGAAATGAGCTTTCAAAGTCAATATTCCAGGAATTGAAGAAAAACAATGATCTGGATGAAAGAAATTATCTGCGCACATCGGCTGATGCTTTGAAGGCTAAAATAGTTTCCATGCCTGGTAAATATCCCGTAATTGTTTCAATGACGGCAGCCCAACTCAACGATCTTGAAGACCAGATTGGGGTGACGCACGCGGAGCATAAGGTAAAAGCCGACATCAATGGCAGCCTTATTGAATGGCTCGATACCTTATGTGGTATTTCTGTCACAGGCGATGAAAGCATCCAAAATAGCGGTATCCTTGTTTATCCCAACCCTTCTGCAGGGGAACTATGGTTAGAAAAAAGTTGCGATTGGACGCTTCAAACCCTACAAGGAGTGAGTGTAAAAAGAGGTAATGGTGATTACCTTGATTTATCCGCTTTGCCTGCTGCCATGTACATATTAAAGACCAAATACGGCAGTGAAAAAGTGGTAAAATTATAAGGTAAGACCACAAAGAGCAGATTTACGCCGAAAAGTGACCGGTAGGAGACAATTCTTCTACCGGTTTTTTTATTTAACAGAGTGCTAACAAAAAAAAATGCAAAGACTATTGACAATTTTAAAAATCAATTTAACTTTGCAATACAAAGTACATTGTATTTAAAATTAAATTTTCAATAACCTACCTTAAACCCAGGTCATGCCAAACAATAGCAAGCATAAATCCAGACTTTTCAGCAGCGTTATCATTGGTTCCGTTATTGCCTTTGTACTGATCTCTGTAATTTTATACAAAGGTGGGGCGCTGGATCCCAAATGGCCACAATTTTGGTATTTGCGCCCGTTGATTTTGGTGCCTTTGGCAGGGGCGTGTGGAGGTTTTATATTTTATACCATGGAAAAGTACCGTCAGGGACCAATATGGCGAAAGGTGATTGTTAATCTTGTTTGTGTTTTGATTTACATCATCGGAATTTGGTTGGCTACGGTCATTGGCCTCGACGGAGTTTGGTGGCATTAAAAGATTTCTCGTCCAGATCATATCAATTCCGGTATTATTAGATAGATAAAAATTATTATTTTGAAAAGATGTGTTGACATTGTTTTCAGTGGGCTTGCCATTTTGATCTTTTTACTTCCATGTATGATCCTCTCTTTTTTATTGGTGGTCATTGATGGTTTTCCCTTGCTGTTTGTGCAAGCGAGGGTAGGGAAGAATAAATCAATATATAAGATTATCAAATTCCGTACGATGCAAGACCAGTATGTTACCCGCACAGGCAGGTGGCTTAGGTCCAGTGGACTGGATGAATTGCCCCAATTTATCAACGTATTAAAAGGTGAGATGAGCATCGTGGGTCCTCGCGCCCTCACACCTGCTGATATCCAACGTTTGGGCTGGGACGATCCCTTTCATTCAGGAAGATGGCAGGTTAAACCAGGTATAACCGGCATGGCACAACTTTATGGTGGGCAGCATCGCAAGTTGTCGTGGTTTTGGGATTGCTGGTATTTGAAGCACCAATATGTAATTGTGGATATAATTATCATTGCATGCTCTTTTCTTATGAATGTTTTTGGAAAGCGCAGGGTGAGGCGTTGGTTATTTCAAAAAAACAATCTGAAATAAATGAAAGTAAAAATGATCCTTCCTGCCCTGGCAGAAGCCGAAAACCCATTTTGGAGACCTATCAAATATTCTCTTTTTCCGCCGCTGGGGCTGGCAACCCTTGCTTCTTTTTTATCGCCCGATGATGAAGTAACCTTGTGTGATCAGCATGTTGAAAATTTGGATATCAACGATGAAGCCGACCTGGTGATCATCCAGGTTTACATCACCAATGCTTACCGTGCCTATAAAATTGCCGACCATTACAGAGCGAAGGGAAGTTTTGTTATCCTGGGAGGACTGCATGTTACCTCCTTGCCTGAAGAAGCATTGCCCCATGCAGACGCTATATTTTTGGGACCTGGAGAAGATACATTTCCTCAATTTTTGAAACATCTGAAGGAAGGCAGACCGCAAAAAATATATACATCTGTAGTAAGGACATTACATGGTACACCGCCTGTGAGAAGGGATTTGATCAAACGGGAAAGGTACCTGGTGCCCAACTCGCTCGTTGTTTCCAGGGGCTGCCCACACCATTGTGATTTTTGTTATAAAGACGCTTTTTTTGAAGGAGGTAGGTCATTTTATACCCAGTTGGTTGACGAAGCCCTGGCAGAAATTGATCGGTTGCCGGGGCGACATTTGTATTTTTTGGATGATCATTTATTGGGCAACGTTCGCTTTTCCACTTCCCTTTTTGAAGGAATGAAAGGCATGAATCGTGTTTTTCAGGGAGCAGCCACCATTGACTCCATCCTCAGAGGCGACCTCATAGAAAAAGCCGCCGAAGCAGGTCTGCGCAGTGTTTTTATCGGTTTTGAAACCTTCTCTGAAGACAACCTAAGACAAAGCAACAAAAAGCAGAACCTTGCCAAAGATTACACTGCGGCTGTCAACCGATTACACGATCTGGGCATTATGATCAACGGCAGCTTTGTATTTGGTCTCGATGACGACGACAAAGATGTTTTTCAACGCACAGTCGATTGGGCCGTGGAGCATGCAATTACAACTTCTACTTTTCACATTCTCACACCTTATCCCGGCACCAAACTATACCAGGACATGGAGAGAGAAGGAAGAATTCTTACCCGCAACTGGGACCTTTATGATACCCGCCATGTTGTCTACCAAACCAATCACCTATCCCCTGAGGAATTGGAACGCGGTTATTATCAGGCTTATGATTCTTTTTATTCCTGGGCCAACATAGCCAAAGCCAGCTGGCAACATGAAGCTTTGAAGCACAAACTCAAACATTTTATGTACGCAGGCGGCTGGAAAAAATTTGAGCCACTTTGGAATTTTTTAATAAAGACGAAAAGCCTCAATGAAATGCTCCCCTTACTCGAAGCAATTTTGTCGAAAGTTAAGCAGGGAACAAAGATGGATGAGGGGGTGGTTTCTTGTGTTTAGTGTTATGGGGCATGCGACGGGTGACTGAATGGTTGCGACTTTGGAGCAAATCGAGTGAAAGAATTCACTCGATAATGAAGGAACCGTGCAAAACCTTGCACGGCATCGACCTAGCTTG
>CALMWS010000147.1 GCA_937870795.1 uncultured Bacteroidota bacterium
TCTCAAATTCATATCTGATAAAATTGTAATCAAAATTAACATTGTGGGCTACAAAAATGGCGCCCTCTGTAAGGAGTACAATTTCACGTGCCACTTCATAAAACCTGGGAGCGTTCTGCACCATTTCATCTGTGATGCCTGTGATTCTGGTTATTTCGTGAGGTATGGATCTTTCAGGATTGATAAGGGTAGAATATTGGTTGAGTATTTCATAACCGTCTGTGACCACGATGGCTATTTCAGTAATTTTATCCCGCTTAGCCATTCCTCCGGTGGTTTCAATATCAATGACAGCATATTTTTTAACACCCTTTGTTGTCATGAAGTCACAATTTTGTATAGATAACTTGTTACAGATAAGCTTGCATCCCGGCTACCACCTGCATGCATTCTTTTCTAGCCGCCTCAGCGAAATCCAGTCCGGCCGATGCATAAAGTATGTTTCTACTACTATTGATTAATAGTCCGATGTCACTGTTGATACCACTTTGACAGGTGGCATTAAAATCCCCTCCCTGTGCACCTATACCTGGTACCAATAAGAAATGATTGGGCACAATGGTTCGCACGCTTTCCATCCAGGCGGGTTGCGTAGCACCTACCACAAACATGGTATTTTGGTCATTGCCCCAATTTGCGACCGAAGCAATCACCTGCTCATATAGCCTGCCTTTTTCTGTTTGCAACATCTCAAAATCGTTGGCACCCGGATTGGACGTAAGGCCCAAAACGATTACCCATTTACCTTCATATTGAAGAAAAGGTTCGATTGAGTCTCTCCCCATGTAAGGGGCAACGGTAACGGCATCAAAATCGTAATACTCAAAAAAAGTACTCGCATACATAGCGGATGTATTTCCGATGTCGCCACGTTTGGCATCTGCTATGGTAAAACAATGCTTGGGAATTTCCTTCTTTATCTTTTCCAGGGTTTGCCAGCCTTTGGGGCCTAAACATTCAAAAAAGGCAAGATTGGGTTTATAAGCAACAGCCAAATCATTTGTCTGGTCAATGATTTGTTTACAAAACTCATAAATAGGATCGTCGTAGTCGAGTAAATGGGAAGGGATTTTTTTTAAATCAGGGTCAAGTCCTACACAAAGAAAACTTTGCTTACTATTAATGGTTGCAATGAGTTCATTTCTTGTCATGTCATTCTACACCTATCATGCCGTTGATGGCCTCCACATTTCTGATCTCGGGTACCCTGCTACGAATGGCTTGTTCTACTCCTGCTTTCATGGTCATGGTACTCATCGAACAGAATTCACAATTGCCTAACCATTTTATTTTTACAGTTAAATCATCTGTTATTTCTATCAATTCTATATTTCCTCCATCAACCGCGAGATGAGGCCTTATGTCTTCAAGGGCGTGGTTGACTTTTTCCAATAATTCCGCTCCAACTGGCATGTAAACTAATTATAAAACAAAAGTAATAAATTGTGGCAATTGCGCCTAAACAGAAAACATCAGATCACAGGTAAAGTTGCAAAACGGGAGCTAGTACCTAATTATCTGGAAAATACAAGCCTGGATGCTGCTCCGTTGTCGTTTGCAATGGTGATGATGTATACCCCTGATGGCAATTTATTTTGATCAAGATATAAAACCTTATCACCATAGGCCGGTACATTCAAAGCAGTTCGAAAATAAACCTGGCCAATGGTATTGGAAAGGATCAGATCATAATCGGATTCGTCCGGCGTTATGTACTCTACCACCAACTCTGAACCAACTGTGTTTAATGACAAAATGGCCAATTCTCCTTTTGGAGAAGGAAGCAATAATTTCCCATCACAAGGTGTATCCATAAGTGCAAGTGCCGCCTCACCATTCAAATAGCCTCCAGATCTGGTTTGATCTTTTAGCTCATTAGTCTTTGTGCTACCCATAAGTATGGCATCACGTACTGCAAGTGCAGCTGCTGCCTTATCGTGGTTGATTAAATCTGAAAACGCTTCACAAGGTGTAGAAAAAAGCAAAGCTATTGTACCAGCTACCATAGGGCTTGCCGCCGATGTCCCTGAGAATTCTTTTACATAGCTGTTGTTTTTTGCGAGCGTATAAATTTCTTCCCCCGGTGCAGCCATAGCAATATATTTGGTTCCAAAGCCCGCTCTGAATACTTTTTTCCCGTTTTTGTCCAAATTGGTGGTTGAAATGAAATAAGGTGAGGTACACGTACTGGGCATGTCACCAATTACATCCACATTTATAGGCTCATTGTCGGTAGCACCTACACTCAATATCCCCTCAGCTCCAAGAAGGTCGTACATAGCACACCATTGTTTGTATGGCTCCACATCTCCCCAAGCTTTCGATATTCCACCCGAATAGTTGGTCACCACTACAAAGGCTCCTTTATCTCCCTTACTGCTTAAATACAGCCTTTTCATCTTCAATACATAAGAATAGGCCATGATGATTTCATCCAATTGATTGACCCCGAATATGGGCAAAATTTTAATTTTCCAGTTGATACCGGAAATGCCCAGTTGGTTATTACCAATGGCTCCTATGATGCCTGAAACACCTGTTCCGTGATTTTGAGCCACGGCCGTGCCATTGCCTAGGTCAATATTGTAGCCCTTGTAATCATCGATGTAGCCATTACCATCATTGTCTATCTTATCGTTGGGAATTTCTTTGTTGTTGATGAAGATGTTACCCATCAAATCTTCATGATTTACATCAATACCATCATCCAAAACGGCTACAACGATTTCTTTTTTGTCGAATGTGATGCCCCCTGTGGTAACATCCCAAATTTTAGGGATTTTGGAAAACTCAAGTGCCCATTGTTCACTATAAAAATCATCATTGGGTTTTTGGCGGCTGGTCAAATACTGGTTGTTCGCCAATAATTTGCAGCCCTGCATTCCCGCTATATTTGATTTGAATGTCTCAATTTGATCTTCTGCAACTTTACAGCCAAATAAGCCAAGGTCTTCAGATAAGATCCGTAATTCGATTTTACTATTTCTGGGCATCACTCCTGAAATGGCTTTTAACAATTGTGCTTCTTCCAGCCTGCTTTCTATGATAAAATCATTGGGAATTAGCTGTGCTGTGAGCAACAGACAGGTAAAAGAAAGCTGCAAAGTGAAAAGTAGTTTTTTCATATTATAAGTTGTATTCAAGCGTTGAACATTCAAATTTAATGGCTTTCTTTGAATGAAGGAAAGTTTTAACACAAATTTGTCGTTTGGGATCAGGGATTTTGTGACCTTAACAGGTCTTCTGCTTTGAGTAAATCTTCCATGGTATCAACCCCAATGCCTTGATGATTGGCTTCTAATCCATAAATTTCGAAGTCGTTTTCCAGCCAGCGCAATTGTTCCAACATTTCAGATTTTTCAAGTCCGCTTTGGGGCAATTCACAAATTTGCAGCAAAATTTTTCTCTCAAAACCATACATACCGATATGCCGATAGTAAGGACTATTATGCATCCACCGCTTAAACGGAAAATCACGTTGAGCAGGGATGGCAGCTCTGCTAAAGTACAGTATCTTCCCACTTAGAGATACCGTAAGTTTTACAACGTTGAAATCAAATAATTGACTTTCATCCCTTATAGCATCATACAAAGTAACAATTCCATGCCCTCCATTTCTGTAAAAATCTACCATCTGCTGTATGGTAGTTGGGCTGATCAATGGTTCGTCTCCCTGAATATTGATAAAAACATCGTATTCTTCAAATTGTCTTGCCACTTCACCTATTCGGTCTGTGCCTGTAGTATGCTTCTCTGAAGTCATCACCGCATCACCGCCAAAACCCACCACATGGTTGTATACTTCGGCGCTGTCTGTTGCAATTAAAATCTTGTCTACTCCATTTACTTTTTGAGCTGCTTCATAAACCCATTGAACCATGGGTTTGCCAAATAATGGTAAAATGACTTTATTTGGAAGCCTCGAAGAAGCAAGCCTTGCAGGTATGACAACACAAATTTTCAATTTATTTCTTATATCTCATTTCTACCTGGAATCTGGAATCCAGGGCACCCAATGATTCTGCCGCCCCTTCCGAAAGTACAATGTCTATGTCATTTCGGTAGGTTTCATCCGGAATGCGACCAATCACTTTTGCGCGAACTGTTCTTTTCAACATTGGATTGTACAGCTCAATTATACTGTTAATAGCTGCTGTATTGTGTAATACATATTTATGAGCGTTTGACCTGTGACCATGTTGCCAATAAGCCACTCCCTTATCACTTACCCAAACTTCTGAAGATTCATTGGCATCAACAATTTGATCTTCTTTGGTTTCTTCCTCTTTGGTCAAAATCTTTTTTTCAGATACAACTTTTTTAAATACAGTAGGTTCATCATCTGAACTGACTTTATTTTTTACAACCACTACTCTTGCTCCTGATTTTACATCGGTTTTTGATACGTTTTGCGATAAAACCTGATTTGATTTTTCTTTGGCAGAACGCAAGTCAATCCATCCCACAAGTACCTCGGCACCAACTTTTAATTGGTTATTTTCAATTTTATTTCTTTCATAAAACCCGTTGAGGTCGTCCTTCAAATTGACTTTAACGATCCGATAAGCAGTCTCTCCTTTTTTAATAGTGTAATAAAGAGGCAACAAGTTATCATACCTGCCCTTGAGGTTTTTTTTAATGATTTTATCAGGACTTACCGGCACCTGGAGTGTTGTGCCAAAAGTAAGGTTCTGACCGGTACTTAGATGATTTTTTGATCGCAAATCGGCTTGAGAGCAGCCAAAATTTTTACAAAGTTCTTCCTGCGTATCACCCTTTACCACTGGATAAAATACAAAGGGTTTTTGGTTTTTATCAAATTCAAGTTTTAAATATGCGGGTCTTTGGGCACTCAAAGCAGTTGAACCCATAAAAAACCATAGCATTAAGCCAGCAAATTTTGAGACCATTTTCATAATAACCTAAATTTAAACAACAAATATATTACAAATAATTGTAATATCAAAATTATTCTTTCCTAAAAATGAATAATTACTTGAAAATGTGTTGATTATACTGTTATTTGAAAGATCATTCTTCCATCCTTACAATTTTGGTTGGCTCCATGCTCTCATTCCTTATGTAGACCTGTCTGGCCAGTTGTTCCGCTGCCCTGAGGAAAAAACTCCTTCCCGGGTGACCATCCTGAGTCACACAAGGCACTCCCGCATCACTCCCTTCCATAACTGCCTGAACCAGGGGGATCTGACCCAATAAAACGGTACCGGCTTTTTGCGCCAGGTTTTTGCCACCACCTTTGCCAAAAAGGAAATATTGGTGATCCGGCAATTCAGCCGGTGTAAACCATGACATGTTTTCAACAACTCCCAGAATTGGAACATTTACATTGGGAAGCATAAACATATTCATGGCTTTAATGGCATCGATAACAGCTACCTGTTGTGGGGTGGTCACCATGACTACTCCTGTAACAGGAATTGTTTGTACCAAGGTAAGTTGCACATCGCCAGTACCCGGAGGCAAATCAATAATAAGGTAATCTAACTCAGGCCACAGGCAGTCTTGCAGGAATTGGCGGATGATGCCCCCAAGTCTTGGTCCTCTCAATACAATTGCCTGATCCTCTTCTACAATAAACCCAATAGACATCACCGGGATGCCAAATGCCTCCAGTGGTACAATCTTGTGTTTACCATATAAGACCTCTATTTGTGGCCTTTGCCCTTTGAGTCCCAGCATAGTAGGCACCGAAGGTCCATAAACATCGGCATCCAGAATTCCTACTTTTGCACCCAACTCCTTTAGAGCTAATGCTATATTGACAGAAACCGTAGACTTGCCTACTCCACCTTTCCCTGAACCAACAGCTATCACGTTTTTTACCTGTGGAAGAATAGAATTACTTTGGTTCTGGTCTGATTTTATTTTCAAATGAATATCCACCGAAGCAGCAGGAAAAATCCGCTGCACGGCTTCCATACATGCAAAATTGAGCTGACTCTTGAGGTTTTGATCATTTCCTGGCAGGACGATCGAAAATTGAACGTGATTGCCTTCAATTTTTAAGTCTTCTACCATTTTTGCCTGAATGATATCCAACCCGGTTTTTGGGTCTTTGATATCTCTAAGCGCGGCAACTATTTTATTGGCATCCATAATTTATTTTACAAATCTATTGATCCATGAATTTTTTAAAGGCACCAGCCATTTTTTTAAAAAAGCCTCCTTGTTGGGCACCAGATGATCGAAAAACAAGGTGTCTTCACCAAATTCACCATTTTGATAATGTTGCTTCAAGTCGGTTAGTTTCCAGGGCTTGATTTCATCATTTTGCAGGGAATAGACCCAATCTCTTTGAAAAAAATCCACTCCCAACTCATTTGAAAGTGACTGCACAAATCGAGAACAGGTATCTATAGAGCAGCCGCTGGCAGCTGCCATGGATTCATCAACAAATATCGCTAAAAATCTGCGGTGAAAGACGTTGCCATAAGTGAGTAATGCTTTGGAATGACTGGTCCATTCCTCTAAAAAAGTATGTAATTTTTCCCTGATATCATCCAGTTCGTCGTACGAAAACGCACGTTCTGATGCAAATATCCAGACACGTGCCGAGGGTTCAAGTGCTATTAATTCTCTTACCATGAATGTAAAAACAAGCCTTTGGTTTAAATGTTTTGAATGATCATTTCTGAGAGATCAAAAACCATAACTTCATCTTGTTTGTCCATGGCTTTTAATCCATCTGTCAGCATTGTGATGCACCAGGGGCAGTTTGCAGCAATAACCTTAGCGCCAGTGGCAACCGCTTCTTCCACCCTTTCCAGATTGACCCTTTTGTCTCCGGGTTCGTCTTCTTTAAACATTTGGGCACCACCTGCCCCGCAGCACAAGCCATTTGCCTTACTCCGCTTCATTTCGTGAAGGTCTCCATCCAAAGCCTCAATGAGTGATCTTGGGGCAACATACTCATCGTTGACCCTGCCTAGATAACACGAATCATGGTAAGTAATTTTTTTACCTTTAAAGGCACCACCACTCACTTTCAATTTACCTGTTTCAAACAATTGATTCAGAAATTGGGTGTGGTGCATTACATTGTAATTTCCTCCCAATTCAGGATATTCATTCTTTAAAGTATTAAAGCAATGAGGACACGCTGTAACGATGGTTTTTACATTATAAGCGTTTAGCACTTCAATATTTTGGATGGCCAGCATTTGGAATACAAATTCATTGCCTGCTCTTCTGGCTGGATCTCCGGTACATTTTTCTTCCTGGCCAAGAATGGCATAGGAGATACCTGCCTTTTCAAGGATGGCACAGAATGATCTGGCTACCTTTTGAGCCCTGGCGTCATAACTACCAGCGCATCCAACCCAATAAAGTACTTCCGGTTGCTGGTCACTGCCAGCCAATTCAGCCATTGTACGTATCATATCAATTCTTTGGTTTTATGAATGAATCCATGCATCTCTTTCTTGTGGCACTTGCCATACACAACCCTGGTTCTCAAGACTTGTAAACATAGGGGTCCATGATTCAGCCGTTTGCGATTCGGTAAGTACTTCATATCTTCTCAGTTGCAAAATGATGTCAAGTGGGTTAATCAATACGGGACAAGCTTCTACGCACGCATTGCAGGTAGTACATGCCCTGATTTCCTCTTTTGAAATATAACTGAATAAATTTTTTCCATCATCATATGCCGAACGCTCTCCTGACGTTGAAATATTTTTTTTAAATTTCAAAGTATTGCCTACTTCTGTTGCCCTGTCTCTTACATCCATCATTATTTTTCGGGGTGAAAGTTTTTTGCCGGTCAGGTTAGCAGGACAGACAGAGGTACAACGGCCACACTCTGTACAAGTATAGGCATCCAAGAGATTTTTTCTACTCAGATCAAAAATGTCACTGGCTCCAAAAACGGGTAATTCATCACTAACAGGGGTTTCTGGTCCCAATCCAAACATCGACTTCACTTCATCCATAATGGCCGGTATGTTTTCCATTTCACCCCGCGGCTTTTGGGGGCGAAAATAAACATTTGGAAAAGCCAGAAAGATGTGAAGATGTTTGGAATAAGGCAGATAAAGTATAAAGCCAAAAACCACCAAAACGTGTTGCCACCATCCGAATCTCTCCATAAAAACCAAAGTAGAAGCATCCAGGCTGCCAAATAAGATAGGGCCCAAAATACCGCTGACTGGTAAAAAAACCGATGGATAATGTTCTGGAGAAATACTTTGTAGCAGGTGGTCAGCGCTATTCATTGTAAAAATGCCAAAAACCAATAAAATCTCACCCAGAAGGATTAGGTTGGCATCTTGCTGTGGCCAGCCCAATAACTCAGCTTTAGTAAATCTAGGCAGTCGAAGAAGATTCCTCCTCGATAGGAAAATAAGCGTAGCAAACAGGGCAAGGAGCGACAATACCTCAATGAGGCCAACAACCAATGAATAGAAACCTCCCAGGTAGGCCGCAAAGAATCGGTGACTGCCAAAAATACCATCTATAAATATTTCAATCAATTCAATTTGAGTTAGTAAAAAAGCCAAATAAATGAACAAGTGAAATATGGCTGCCAGTGGGCGATCAAACATTTTTTTCTGCCCGAAAGCAATAAGCAAAACGTCTTTCCACCTACCTGCTTTATCCAGGTCGCTATCAAATGGCTTTCCCAATTGAATGTTTTGATATACCCTGAAAAATGCACGGAATGAAAAATAAAAGACTACCGATGCAATAATGATGAAAGCAATTGAAGACATTACAATGAATCAATGGTTGGGATGCAAATTAGGAATAAATAGGGGATTAACACAAAATTATTTCATCTCAGCCACCAAAAACAGGTATCCTTGCATCTTCTAATCAAAGCTTCTGAAATATGAAATATGACTTAACAGAGTTAGTAGATCGATGCAAAAAGCACGATGTAATGGCTCAAAAAGAGTTGTATGAAGCTTATAAATCCATTTTATTTGGAATTTGCAGGAGGTATTTGCTGCACTGGGAAGATGCTGAAGATGTTTTGACTGAAAGTTTTGTGAAAATCTTTACAAAGCTGGACGACTACAAGGGTGATGGAAGTTTTGAAGGCTGGATGAAAAAGATTACGGTCAATGAAGCCCTTATGTTTTTGAGAAAAAACAAGATTCATTTTCAGGAATTAGATGCTCATCACCTTGCTTTTGGGGAGGAGCCTGATTACGACGATAAAATGGAAGAGAAAGATGTATTGAAGTTGCTTGAATTGCTACCGGTTGGTTACAGAACGGTGCTGAATCTATACGATGTTGAAGGCTTTAAACACAAAGAAATTGCCGAAAAACTGGGCATCAGCATCAACACTTCAAAAAGTCAGTTAATTCTGGCGAGGAAAAAAATGAAGGAATTAATTGAGAAAAAATTAAATATTACAAATAACCCATAAATCATGGCACAAAAACTTAAAAATTGGGCAGATAACTATCAGGAAAGTCCTGGTGAAATGGTATGGCAAAAAGTTGAAAACCGTTTGAACAAAAAGGCAAACCGTGGCGGTTTACGAATTATTTCACTGAATCTGATGAAATATGCTGCAATAGTTCTTTGTATTGTCGCCTTTTTTACCTTATGGACCAATGTGCTAAACCCATCAGAAAAAACAACGGCCACTGCAGCTAACTTTACAACAGAACCGCTTGATTTACAAGACATTTCAATTTATTGCAATCCCAAATATTTGAGCGATTTAAAAAGCGCATACCGTAAATTAAACAGCCATTGATATAAATTTAAATTTCAATTCCTTAGAAACTCCTTAGAAAGTGCATAAAATTGGCTTAAAAATTGGATAATGTGAGTATTCTCACGCTTAAATACGGCTATAGTTGCTTATTTTTGAGCTCATAAAAATTAAACCATGTTTTCAAGAATTACACTTTTTGCAGTTTTAGTACTTGCCATCAGTGCATGTCAAAACGAAGCTAAGGTAATCGAAGAAGATGAGCTGGCACAGCTTATCTCCAAACATTCCCCCACAAAGTCGATTGATTGGTATATAATGCCAGAGAGCGACGATTTTGCAAAAATTCCCAACCAAGATCCAAACAATAAGGTAACAGCAGCAAAAGCCGAATTGGGGAAATTACTTTTTTTCGAGACAGGAATCGGCATCAATGGGCTTAACCCGGAACTTCGTGAGACCTATTCTTGCAGCACTTGCCACATACCAGAAAAATCTTTCACCCCAGGTCGATTCCAGGGTATCGCTGATGGAGGCATGGGCTTTGGGCATTTGGGTGATGGCAGAATTAAAAATCCAGCTTATGATGGGTCTGAAGTTGATGCTCAAGGAGCAAGGCCACTGCCAACTATAAACCTTGCTTATGTAAAGAATACCTTATGGAATGGATCCTTTGGCAGTTCTGGAATGAATACAGAATTCCAAGATGTATTTGGTGTCGCAGACCCTTTGACTGATATCAATAGAAAAGGGATAGAAGGTCTGGAAGCCAATAATCATCGTGCTTTGATTGTACACAGGCAGGAAATTAAAAAAGAGTTGATGGACTACTTGGGTTATACTCCCATGTTTGAGGCTGCATTTCCAAACGTTCCTGCTTCGGAGCGTTACACATTGCAAACTGCTGCAAATGCAATTGCAGCTTATTTTCGGACAATCTATACAAATCAGGCTCCCTTCCAACGTTGGTTGAAAGGTGATAAAAATGCCCTTTCAGAACAACAAAAACGTGGAGCAACATTATTTTTTGGTAAAGCTGGTTGTGTCAATTGCCACAATAGTCCCTCACTGAATGGACAACGTTTTGCTGCTTTGGGTGTAAAAGATCTTGATCAAAACGGATATGAAGTTTTTAAAGCTGCAGACGGCAGAGCTAAAGGCAGGGGTGGTTTTACACTTAGGGATCAGGATTTATATAAATTTAAAGTACCCCAGTTGTACAACCTCAAAGACTTTAGCCACTTCTTCCATGGCTCCAGCAAAACAAATTTGAAGAATGTAGTTGAATATTTCAACAATGCAGTTTCAGAAAATGAAAGAGTGGAAAAATCAAGAATCGACCCTCTATTTATACCACTTGGACTCACGCCAACAGAGGTGGATGACCTCACAGAGTTCCTTACCAACGGTCTTTACGATCCTAACCTTA
>CALMWS010000148.1 GCA_937870795.1 uncultured Bacteroidota bacterium
TCAACAACATGACCCATGAATTTAAGACCCCCATATCTTCAATTAAAATTGCAGCCGATGTCTTGCAAAATGATGGCCATATAAAATCCGATGTTCGCTTGTCGAGATACGCCAACATCATCAGAGAACAAAATCTCAGACTCAACGACCAGGTTGAAAAAGTACTCAATGTAGCGAGATTGGAGAATGACACGTTGAAACTTACCATCGAAGAAGTAGATTTAAACACATTACTTTCAACCATTGTGGAAGCCACCGAATTAAAACTGGAAAAAGGCAGCATACATTACACGGAACTGGTCAAAGACGTGGTCATCCATGCAGACAAATTGCACCTCACCAATGTGGTGTACAACATCATTGACAACGCTGTGAAGTATTGCGATCGGGACCCACAAATTCAGCTGACACTGCAAAACAAAAACAATGGCATTGCTATCAGAATCGAAGACAACGGCATAGGTATTCCCAAAGAGTACCTGAGGTTTTTGTTTGATAAATTTTATCGGGTCAATACAGGCAATGTACACAATGTAAAAGGATTTGGACTCGGCCTTTTTTATGTAAAAAGTATATGTAAGGCCCACAACTGGGAAATCATGGTCGATTCAGACGTAGGCAAGGGATCGGTCTTTGAAATTGAAATTTCCGAAAACGCCATAATCGGCAAGGCATAGTGATATTGGCATACGGTAATAAAAGCGTTCATGACCACAAAATTTATGAAACACACTGCATATGCAAATAATTATTAATTTTACCTCATAGCACAACTCAAGCCAGCGAAACATGAACAAGGCCAGGATTCTTTACGTAGAAGATGACGAAACATTAAGTTTTGTGACTTCAGACAACCTGTCGCTCAATGGCTATGATGTGGTCCATTGCCTCGACGGTGAAGTAGCTATGACCGCCTTTGCCAACGGTCATTTTGACCTGTGTCTGCTGGATGTCATGCTTCCCAAAAAAGATGGCTTTGCACTCGCTGCAGAAATTCGTAAAAAAAACCCTGAAATACCCATCTTGTTCCTGACGGCCAAATCCATGAAAGAGGATCGCATTACCGGCCTGAAACTGGGAGCCGATGATTATATAACCAAACCTTTCAGCATTGAAGAGCTGATTTTGAAAATTGAAGTCTTTCTTAAAAGGAAGTTCATCAACATAAAACAGGCAAACAAATACACCCTCGGCAAACTCACCTTTGATTATAAAAACCTTACCATCCATTCCGGTGAATCAGAAAAAACGCTGACCCAAAGAGAAGCCGATCTGTTGAAATTGCTGATTGAAAACAAAAACAACGTCATCAAAAGAGAGGAAATCCTCGAAAGGGTCTGGGGTCAAAACGACTATTTTTTAGGAAGGAGCATGGATGTATTCATCTCCAGACTTCGCAAATATTTGAGCGATGATGAGAGTCTCAAAATAGACAACATTCATGGTGTGGGCTTCAAGCTGATAGCTCCCTGATCTTCAGTTTTTTTATTCACCTTTGATATACCAAGTCAACGACTTGCGAATCTGTTCATCGCTTGCCGTGTGGTTATAACCACATTTACCAATGCCCTCCAGCAATGAAAACCGGATGATGCCTTTGTCATTCTTCTTGTCGAAACGCATGGCTTCAATGATGGCAGCTGCATCGGGTATGGACTTGTATTTGTGACCAAAGAGCCTCAATACGTGATCCCTTACTTCTTTTGCCTGTAGCATAGTAACAAAACCTAGCTGCATGGCAAGATGGGTTTCACACACCATGCCAATCGCTACAGCATCACCATGAGTTATGGATTTACCCGTATCAAGCAACAACCCTTCGATGGCATGGCCAATCGTATGCCCAAAATTCAAAATCTTGCGCAAGCCCCTTTCTTCGGGATCCTGCATAACAACCTCATTTTTTATTCTAATGCTGTGTTCCACCAAAACTTCATAAGGCAGGTCAGACAATTGCTCGATGTCTTTCCATTTCAGCCATTCGTTTTTATCGGCAATGAGGTGATGTTTGAGGATTTCTGCATAACCGCTTTGGAGCTGACGATAGGGCACACTTTTGATAAAGGAGGTATATATAAATACCGCTTCTGGCTGACGGAACACACCCACAATGTTTTTATGATGGTCCAGATCAATGCCCAATTTACCACCTACAGATGCATCCACCTGCGCCAATAATGAAGTAGGTACTTGGATAAATCTTATGCCTCTCATAAAAGTAGCAGCACAGAAGCCACCCAAATCACCAATCACGCCACCCCCCAAATTGATGATTATCGCTTGTCTGTCGGCCCCGTGGTACAACAAGCTCTTCCAGATAAAAGCAGCGGTGTCAATGGTTTTATTGATTTCTCCGCTGTCAATTTGTATGATAACGGCGTCTGCCGGCAGATCTTCCAATATATATACCAAACAGTTTTGCTCCGTATGTTCGTCTACTACCACAAAAATTTTTGAGGGGTTGAGTCCTTCCAAAAAGTTGGCCAGCGATCCAGCTTCATTGATAAAGATGTCATATCCTAAACTATGAATCACTGCCATGTCGACTTATTTTGAAGTTCATCCAGACTCCAGGCTTCGGCCTTTTCTGCAAACAAGGCTTTGGTGCGCGACCAAACAGAGGCAAAGAGTTCAGACTTTCGATATGCCTCCAATGCCTCGGCATTCTCCCAGATGCTGATGGTAAAAAATATGTTGTGATGCAGCCTGTCTCTCAGCAGTGTGAGATCTTTTTGTCCGGGGAAGGCTGCAATAGACGATTTACTTTCTTCAAAAATAGAGAGAAACGCACTTACTTCTTCTTCTCTGAAGCTAAGTTTGACAATACGGGTGATCATGTTAATGAAAATCAATTTGAATGGTTTCGTTGGCAAAGAGGTGCAAGGTGCTGCTCGCTTTGCCCATATTGATGGCTATTTCCAGGTGGTCGGCTGCATTGAACCAGGCAAGCACTTCTCCGGCACCCACTTCTCCATAGTGTTTGGAAAGCATTTCAATGGGATCGTTGGGTTTATAATAGATGGAAAAACTTCTGCCATTTCTCGATTTTTCAAACAACTCCCGGGTGAGGTTGGTAATTACATTTTCGTAGTGATCTACGTGAATAATGGTAGCTTTGATCTGTTGGCTTGTCACCACAGGTCTGAAACTTAGCCGGGCGTTGTATTCTCTCACCGGAAAGGCAAATTCATCGAACGGCAGTCCGTGGTGAATGCAGGCAGCAGCATGCGCATAGATTTGATAGACTTGTTTGCCGGCACACCTGGCAGGGTCAATCACATACGGATCTTCAATTTCTTCCATTACCATTGAAAAGATGCCATTGTCAGGACCAATGAAGTACTGATCTTCTTTTTTAAACACCAGGAATTTTGGATTTTTTTCGTAATAATTGTTAACAGCAACAATGTTGATGCTTTCTGCTGGCAAAGAAGGAATCAGGTTTTTAAGGTAGTAGGCGGCAAGAAAAATATCGTAAACCTTCAGGGTATGGCATACGTCCAGAATCCGTACCTGCTCACAGTTTTTGTACAGAGCTGCCTTTAATTCCGCACCGTAGTGATCATCGAGGCCATAGTCAGTAATCAGGGAAATTAGCTGCATGGATTAAAAAATGCCCAATTTTTGAACCATTGAAAGCAAGAAACTTTTATATAAAAAATTATTTATTGATTTTTGAGCCGACTTATTGGCTGAAATAACGATTTCACAGTTTTGGTGTTGATATAAGTAAACCGGTTTGACTTACTTTTTTCACTTTTTTCGGTAAAGCCGTTGTTTCTGTGTACAAAGTAATGAAAACATATTTGAATAAAATATTTATTTTTTAGTTATAACATTTAATTCCTTAATCATCAATATATTGAAAGATAATAACGCTGCAGCGTTGCACGAAGTGCAAATTCAATTTGAAGGCATCGATCCCATTGATCTATACGGAGAAGGCGATTCCAAACTTAAAATAGTGAAAAGGGTCTACCCCGATGTCAAAATGGTAACCCGGGGCACAACCCTCAAATTGATAGGTGAAGCCGAACAAACCGAAGAACTGAAAGAGCGTTTTGGCCTGATGATATCCATCCTGAGGCAAAAACAGGAACTTTCTATCCAAACCCTGATCGATCTGCTCAATGGCAACAACCCCATGGCCAACAAAATTGTTGACTCCAACCCGGGCAATGTCATAGTTTATGGAAGAGATGGCAGACCCATCAAAGCCAAAACCATCAACCAGAAAAAGCTGGTAGAATTGAGCCGCACCAACGACATCGCTTTTGCCATTGGTCCCGCCGGTACAGGTAAGACCTATACAGCTGTGGCCATGGCCGTAGCAGCGCTTAAAAATAAAACGGTAAAAAAAATCATCCTTACCCGCCCTGCAGTAGAAGCCGGTGAGAGCCTTGGGTTTTTGCCGGGTGACCTCAAAGAAAAGGTAGACCCCTATCTGCGCCCCTTATACGATGCGCTCGAAGATTTGTTTCCCATGGACAAGCTCAAATTTTTTATGGAAAACAACACCATCGAAGTGGCCCCTCTTGCTTTTATGAGGGGTAGGACACTCGACAATTCGTTCATCATCCTGGATGAAGCTCAAAACTGTACCTCTCCGCAACTCAAAATGTTCCTGACGCGTTTGGGTCCCAATGCCAAATGTATTATTACCGGTGACTTAACCCAGATCGACCTCCCGCCATCGCAGTCAAGTGGTTTGATCAGGGCGCTCAACATTTTGGGTAACATAGAAGGCATTGGAGTGGTCTATCTCAATGAAGAAGACGTGGTAAGACACAGGCTGGTGAAAGAAATCATCAAGCGATACAATGAGTCTGATGAAAAAATAAAGGAAGAAATGGCGCGCAAAAAGGCTGAAAAAATAGCATTGGCCGAACAAAGAAAAACAGAAATCCAAGACAACTTATGACATCCAAAGTAGTTTATCACCAGGGTTTAAGGACCACAGCCACCCATCTGCGCAGCGGGCAGTCCATCATCACAGACGCACCTGTCGACAACAATGGCAAGGGTGAAGCTTTTTCACCTACAGATTTGATGTCCACCTCTCTGGCATCGTGTATGATGACCATTATGGGAATAACCGCGGAAAAAAATGATATCGACATAGATGGCGCTGAAGCAGAAGTGTTGAAAATCATGGCAGAAAATCCGAGGAGGGTAGCAGGCATCGACATACAAATGACCATGCCGGCAAAACCATATACCGAAAAAGAAAAAAGTATGCTGAGCCACGCTGCACTGACTTGTCCGGTCATGAAGTCCATTCATCCCGACATTGTGGTAAATCTCAATTTGATTTGGCAAGATGCCTGATATTATCATTTCGCACCCTAGCCAACGGATTGAAGGAGAAATAGCCTTAGGAGGCTCCAAAAGCATTACCAATCGTGCTTACATCATCCGGGCACTATGTAATCACGATTTCGAAATAACCAATGCTTCACAAAGTGACGATAGCAGGTCTTTGTTGCAGTTGTTAACCCAAAAACAGGGCGTTTTAGATGCGGGACATGCCGGCACCACCTTTCGTTTTTTGACAGCTTATCTCGCCTTCAAAGAAGGCAGTCAGGTGCTGACGGGCTCATCCAGAATGCTGCAACGACCAATAGGACCGCTGGTAGATGCCCTCAGACAATTGGGGGCCAACATTACCTATCTCGAAAAAGAAGGGTATCCTCCCATCAGGATCGATGAGGTACGCAGGCAAAGCAACAACTCCGTTGTATTGCCCGCCGACATCAGCTCCCAGTTTATTTCTGCTTTGCTGATGATAGGACCAACACTCCCCGATGGCCTCGAAATCCAATTAACCGGCGAACTTGTTTCGGAGCCCTATTTGCGAATGACCGTAGATATGATGGCTGTTTTTGGGGTAGAGGTGCAGTGGGAAAACAACCGCCTTTTGGTTCCTCCTCAGACTTACCAGGCCAGACCTTATGTAGTGGAAGCAGACTGGTCTTCTGCCTCATATTATTTTGCCATGGCAGCTTTGGCAAAGAGGGCAAAAATTGTGTTAAAGGGCTTGTTTTTACCCAGCATCCAGGGCGATAGCGGTATAGCAAACATTGCTGAAAACTTTGGTGTCAAAACTACCGTTGACGATGAGGGGTCTTTGATTATAGAAAAACAGGAAGACAAAGCACCCGGTCTTTTTGAATATGATTTTGTACAGCAACCCGACATTGCCCAAACCGTTTTTGCACTTTGTGCAGGACTAGGTACTGCCGGACTGTTTGCCGGTCTCCAGACACTCAGGATAAAGGAAACAGATCGCATAGCGGCCATGCAACAGGAATTGGCAAAAGCAGGCGTATTTCTTTCAAAAGTGCCCTCCAGATTTCACAAAAATTCTGAAGACGAACTATATATGCAGGAGGGCAAGGCTCATTTCAATGATATACCTGTTTTTGAAACGTATCACGACCATCGCATGGCCATGGCATTGGCACCCCTCGCATTATTGCATGAAATTGTCATTCGAGATGCTTCCGTAGTGAGTAAATCTTATCCTCAATTTTGGTCCGATATAAATTCACTCGGATTTGAAACCAAAGAAGCCTGACCTTTCCTCCGTTTTTCATTTTTTCAAATAGGCCTTAAGCTGTATTTTTATGGCAAAAGCCGCAAAATGTCTGCAAACTATTTACTTGGCGTTGATTTGGGAGGTACCAAAATTGAAGCCGCATTGCTCGACGCCAAAACGCTCAATGTACTGGTGAGAGAAAGGGTAGCCACCGAAGGCCACCTGGGTTACGATCACATCCTTAACAATATTTCCGTACTGGCAAATGCGGTTTGTGACAAATACAATTTCACGCCCGGACACATTGGCATTGCCACACCCGGTACCCTGGATCCAATGACCCAGACCATGAAAAACTGTAATACCACTGCCTTGAATGGTCGCCACATGAAAGCCGATCTTGAAAAAATTTTGGGCTACGAAGTACGACTGGCCAACGATGCCAATTGTTTTGCCATTGCGGAAGCCCAAATGGGCATTGTAAAAGAAAAGATGCCTGAGGCAGAGGTGGTTTTTGGTGTTATCATGGGTACGGGAGTTGGCGGAGGCTTGGTAGTCAACGGCAAGGTCATCGGTGGCAGGCATGGCATAGGGGGTGAATGGGGCCACAATTTTTTGGATGAATCCGGCGGCTCCTGTTATTGTGGAAAAACGGGTTGTGTGGAAACAGTCATTGCCGGCCCTTCACTGGAACGGTTTTATGCCAAAATCAGCGGCAGTGAAAAGAAATTGAAAGACATTGTAACAGAATACAGGCAGGGCAATGCCCCCTTTGCACAACAAACCATGGAGCGGCTGTTTGAACAATTTGGCAGAGCCGTTGCAGTGGTCATCAACATCGTTGACCCCGATGTGATTGTCATAGGTGGAGGTGTAGGCAACATTGATGAAATTTATACCGAAGGGGTAGAGAGGGTCAAAAAATACATTTTCAACCCAAGGGTAGAAGTGGTCTTTCTCAAACCCAGTTTGGGAGATAGTGCCGGTGTCTTTGGTGCGGCTTTGTTGTGATGATTGTGCTCACAACAGTATTAAACAAACCTTAAATCATAGTATAATCGTCGTTTTCAAGGGATTCCGCCGTATCTTTGCACCACCATTTCCAATTGTATGTTACAAACCAAAGATCTCACATTCCAATATCCGGGGGGAAACGTTTTTGTTTTTCCAGATTTGAATGTAGGTGCCAAAGAAAGCCTGCTGTTGCTGGGAAGATCCGGCATCGGAAAAACTACTTTATTACACCTTTTGGGAGGCTTGATGCACCCAAGCAAAGGTTCTATTTTAATTGATGGCGGAGACCTGTCTAAAAAAAGCGGAAAGGAGCTCGATCGGTTCCGGGGCAGACACATAGGCATCATCTTCCAGCAAAACCACTTCATCTCCTCCCTTACAGTTTTGGAGAATATATTGCTGGCACAAACATTGATTGGTGACAAAGCGGATAGTGGAAGAGCACACCAACTTCTGGAACGATTGGGCATTGGTACAAAAAGCCATCAATCCATCAACCGTCTTTCGCAGGGAGAAAAGCAACGGGTGGCCATTGCCCGAGCGGTCATCAACAAACCAGGGCTGATTCTGGCCGATGAACCCACCTCCGCCCTCGATGATCATAATTGCCATGCAGTATATAAGCTATTGGAAGAACAGGCCAAAGAAGAAGGATCTGCCCTCGTCATTGTAACCCACGATACAAGATTGAAAACCGAAGTCAAACACCAAATTACCCTTCAATGATGCAGTTTTTAAAATTAGCCGTTAAAAATCTGTTTCACAAGCCGCTCAATCTGGCGCTCAGCCTTATTTTGTTTGCCTTGGGGGTAGGTCTTATTTCGTTTTTATTGCTTTTCAACGCACAACTCAAAGAAAAATTTGAAGCCAACCTGGCAGGCATCGACCTGGTCATTGGTGCAAAGGGGTCGCCACTGCAACTCATCCTATGCAATATGTACCACATCGACAACCCTACGGGCAACATCAAAATCAAGGATGCCAAACCGTTTCTCAATCCCCTCCATCCATTGATCAAAAAAGCGGTACCCCTTTCTCTGGGCGACAATTATCGCTCGTTCAGAATAGTGGGCACCAACCACAACATCCTGTCATTGTACGGTGGAGAGATAGCCGCGGGAACCTTGTGGAAAAAAGACCTCGAAGTAACCATCGGTGCTACTGTGGCCAAAAAATCGGGACTCAAAATAGGAGATGACTTCGTAAGTTCTCACGGCTTCGACGAAGACCCTGACCTGGCGCACGACCACGCCAAATTTAAGGTAAGCGGCATCCTCAAAGGCACCGGCACTGTCCTTGACCAACTCATCCTCACCAATACAGCTTCCATCTGGGAGATGCATGCCCACGCAGCAACTGAGGGCGAAGCAGAGCATGACCACGAACACATGGCTGCCGATACCCTCAATGAGCATGTACACGACAACTCCAACAACGACTTGCTCGCACACCCCGAAGAGCAAATTACTTCTATCCTGATAGAATACAAAAGTGCCAGCAACTACCAGGCCCTCAACATGCCAAGAGCCATCAATGAAAATACTGCGATGCAGGCCGCTTCTCCGGCTTATGAGATCAATAAACTCTACGATATGATTGGCACGGGCACAGAAACCATCCGTTACATCGCTTTGTTGATTGCCATTGTATCCTTGATTAGCATTTTCATTTCCCTTTACCAGTCTATGAAGCAGCGCAAATATGAGCTGGCCATTCTCCGTGTCATGGGCAGCAGCAGGAGCGGCTTGTTTTTACTGATCCTGATCGAAGGCCTGGGCATTGCCTTTTTGGGTTGGCTATGTGGCACCCTGCTTAGTCATGTGGGCATGATGATCCTGGGCAACTACCTCACCGAAGATTTTGGTTACGATTTCCAGGCGTGGGTTTTGTTAAAAGAAGAGTGGTACTTGTTTTTTATTTCTTTGGGCCTTGGTGCCGTAGCTGCCCTGGTTCCTGCATGGAAGGCCGCCAATACGGATATCAACCAAACCCTTGGTGAAAAATAGAGAAGGGATGGACTGTTACTTTTCAACTTATAGCACCGTTATCAAATTGATGAAGAAAGGAACATGGTTACTACTGGGCTTGCTGATGTCGGCGTTTGTATCTGCCCAAAAATCTTCTTGGGCAACTCTGAGCCTTGTAAGCAGCACCACAAGTTTTGATGCCGCCTATGGCATTGAGGTAAAAAAGGTAAAAGTGAGTCCTGCCGTAAAAGCCATGCAGGGCACAGAACTGGAAGTAGACGGCTACATCATCCCACTGAGTGGCAAGCTGGCACAAAACCACTTCATGCTTTCCAAATTCAGTGAAAAGATGTGTTTTTTCTGCGGCAAAGCAGGACCCGAAACCGCCATGCAGGTCTTCCTGGCAGGAGGTAAAAAAATCCCTTATACGGATGAAAAAATAAAGGTCAAAGGCATCCTGCGCATCAATGAAAATGACCCATCGGGCTTACTTTACACGCTGGAATCAGCACAAATCCTGGAATAAAATGAACAGGCTCTATATACTAATCACAATTATTACCCTGTCTGCTTCGGTTCAAGCCCAGTCAGACAACGTTTGGAAGTCATTATCCAAAATCACCTACCGTAAAGAATACGATGAGCTCATGGGTTTTAAAATAGATAAACCCGTATTTAGTGATGCCATCAAAAGCATGGAAGGCAAAACAATTACCGTCAAAGGCTACATCATCCCGGTTGAGGGTTACAAATCGCACAAGGAATTTATTTTCTCCGCCTTTCCCTACAGCATGTGTTTCTTCTGTGGTGGTGCAGGCCCCGAAACGGTCATGGAAGTGAGTGCCAAAGAAGCGGTAAAATACACCACCGAACAAATCACCCTCACAGGCACCCTTCGCCTCAACAGCGATGACATCAATCGCCTGATGTTTAAAATCGATCACGCGGTCCGCGTTGATAAATAAGTGCGGGGTATCCGGTGGATATGTGCACATTTTCACATTTTCAAATGTTCATATATTCATATAATAAAGGTTATTACTATAGACGAGGTATACCGCTTTTATAATAAGAGAAAGTCCTTAATTACCTTCATTCCCTGAATGTTGAAAAAACCAGGGAAAACCCATTCCAACGAGTCAGTCTATCAGAGAAGTATTTTGGAATGCGGTAAAACAAAAGCAGTCATCTGAAAGACCGATTTTATAAAGAAGAGGGAGTGAATTTTTTTGAAATACACTACAAAACTGCGTTTTATAGGCACTCACATTATAAGCACGAAGACACCTTAAGCAGAGTGATTTAAAACTTAATGCCACTCAATGCTCTAAATGTTGAAAAAAATGGTAGAAACACTTCGAAAGGAGTCTGTCTATGGATGGGAAAAATTGGATTTAGGTAAAACAAAAGGCAGCCATTTAAAAAGACCGAACCCATAATAACGAGCAAAGTTTTATTTGAAATACACTACAAAACTGCGTTTTATAGGTACACGCATTGAGGGAATTTAAAGAATTAAGCTAAGGTAATAAAGACATAGCCCTTAATTACCTTCATTCCCTGAATGTTGAAAAAACCAGGGAAAACCCATTCCAA
>CALMWS010000149.1 GCA_937870795.1 uncultured Bacteroidota bacterium
TCCAACACTTTAAAAATAATGGCACCGCTTTCACCTACTGTGTATTTGCCAAATTCTGTGAAAATGTTGGGCTCTTCAATACCTTCTTCCTGGCACACTTCTTTGATGTTGCGCACCACTTCTTCAATCATGTACTTGTAATCGTATTCAAAAGCCAGGTTGTTGCGAATGGGCAGTCCGCCACCCAGGTTGATGCTATCCAGTGAAGGGCATATTTTCTTGAGATCTGCGAAAATCTTTAAGGCCTTTCTGAATTCACCCCAGTAATAAAGGGTATCCTTGATGCCGGAATCCACAAAAAAGTGCAACATCTTGAGCTTTACCTTTTTCTTCCGAGCCAGTTTTTGCTTATAATATTCAATGATTTCTGTGCTCCTGATGCCAAGTCGGGACGTATAGTAAGCCGATTGGGGTTCTTCATTGATGGCCATCCTGATGCCTATGGTAAGGTCCTTTTTGGTTCTTGCCATTAATCGGTCGATTTCTACTTTTGAATCCATCACCGGAATCACATTTTCAAAATCATCATCAATCAGGCCTACAATTTTGTCCAAATAGTCATCGGTCTTATGGCCGTTGTGGATAAGGAAAGTTTTTTTACTGATACGCCCCTTTTCAAACAAACGCCGAATCAGATCAATGTCAAACGAACTGGAGGTTTCCAGGTGCACTCCGTGATTAAGGGCTTCGTTGATCACATGGCTAAAGTGGCAACATTTGGTACAATAACAATAATAGTATTCACCCTTATAATTATTGGCTTTTATGGCCTTGTTAAAGAGGTTTTTTGCTTTCTTGATCTGATCTCCGATCCTGGGCAAATAAGTCAATCTGAAAGGAGTGCCGTATTTGTCAATGAGGTATTTGAGGGAAAAATCGTGAAAAGTCAGGTAGTCATTTCTGAGATCAAAACCATCCTGTGGAAAAAAGTACGTCTGGTTGATTAGCTCAAAATAGTTATTCTTCATTCTACAGTGTCAGTCTCATGATTTTAGTGAAAAATTCAGTTGTAAAGTAACGAATAAAAAATAGGATTTAACCGTTTTCACCCAACATTTGTGCAAAGCATTTGGGCGACACTTTATAGCACAATTTTTTAAATTTGTTATACTTTGGAAATCAAACTTGTGTTGAAGTTTCAAGGGCGTCAATCAAAGTTTTACAAGCAACAAATATGAGCTCTCGTCCTGCCGGTGAAACCTCAATGTCTTCATCTGACTCCAAACTGTCTTCCACAAAGGCAAGCAAATCTTCCTGGGGGTAGTCTTGAAAAAATACATTGAGCCTGTCATGAAAATTTCCTCCTTTGGCTTCCTCCATTTTCAGCCAGTTGTTTTCTTCCAACTCCGACATTACCTCAGCTTCGCAAGTTTTGATTTGTCCGTTCGCCTGGGTAGTGGATGTGTAGATGACCGTAGCCATAAACCACAACAACTCGTACTCATCATCCGAAAGCAACTCATACCCTTCATCGGTCAACATAGCTGAAAATGCAGGTTGGCCCGAAATCAATGCATCCCGATCGCTGAAATATTTTTTCTCACTCTCATAGTAACCATCAAATACCTTCTCAATGTCGTCTTCTGATATAAATTGCATCCCTTTTTTTTACAAATATCCATAAATTAAACCATTGTTTCTTTGATCTTTTAACATTGTTTTACCGACCTATGGTTTTTTTACCCGCTAATTATGCTGCATCCTTTAGCTGACTTTGTAGAAAGTAAAGGCCCTTGCCCAATTAATAGGTCATGTAACCTTCATCAGATTCACTAAAAGATAAGGCTTCAAACTTTCTGCCACCGTGGCTGTTATGATACAAAAAGATAAGATGAAATATTTTGGTCTGATGTGTGGTGTGGTTTTGTCCCTGCTTTTTCAATCGTGCAAAGCCGAAACACAGCCGGCAGCCAAGCCAGCTTTTGTACCATCTCCGGGGCTTGAAAAGGCCTATTTTGCTTCTGGCTGTTTTTGGTGCGTTGAAGCCATTTTTGAATCTGTTTACGGTGTAGAAGAAGTAGTTTCAGGATACTGCGGAGGTTCGGCAAACGATGCAAGCTACGATCAGGTCTCCTCCGGAAACACCAATCATGCAGAAACGGTTGAGATATATTATGATCCCACTAAAGTTTCTTACACAACGTTGCTGAAGATATTTTACGATAGCCATGATGCTACCACCCTCAACCGACAGGGGCCGGATGCAGGCAGGCAATACAGATCTGCCATTTTTTATCAAAATGAGGGTGAAAAGCAAGCCGCCGAACAATATATTGCATCACTTTATGGCACCGGTCAATACAAGGCGGGTACCATAACCACTACCCTTGAAAAATTTACCGGTTTTTATGCCGCAGAAAATTATCATCAGGACTATGAGCGACTTAATCCAAGCCAACCTTATATCAAAGCAGTAAGTGTGCCCCGACTCAAAAAATTCCAAAATAAAAACCCTGAATTGCTAAAAAAACAAGAAGCAAAACATTGAAACATTTCTTTGTTTTAACCGGGCCGGAAAGTACTGGAAAAACCACGCTGGCCCAACAATTGGCGGTGGAATGGAATATGCCATTGGTTCCTGAATTTGCCCGCCAATACCTGGAAAACAAGGTTGACTCTTACACACTGGAAGATGTTGATTTCATAGGCCAAAAACAATGGGAACTGGAATTGGCAACTGAAGGTGAGCTGGTAATTTGCGATACCGATTTATTGACCATCTACATTTGGAAAAAAGAGGTTTTCCATGTTGAGGATACAGCCTTACTTTCATTGCTCAAAAAGACGTCCAGGCAATACTTACTTTGTGCTGCCAACATACCCTGGGTGCCGGATCCCTTGCGGGAAAATCCCATGGACCGAGACCGGCTCTTTGAAATATACCTGTCTCTAATCAACAAACTCGAATTGCCATTTTCCTTCATCCATGGCAATTCATTTGATGAAAGATACACGCTTGCATACCATAGCATGGGAGCCTTCTTTAGTAAATGAAATTACTACAACAGCCCTTGATCAAAACCTGATTTCATAAGCCGGCACTTTTCCGGTCTTAATCATCTGCTTCATATCAAACCGAAGTTTGACAGAATCATCATCGATCAACTCATAGTCAATCCCTTTTACCTCTTTTATCTTAGCGGGTAAATGATAGATTTGCTCTATTTTGTCCAGGCCCATTAGCTGCAGCACCATGTCGATATTCATTTCATCGTTTCCTCCTTCCATCGAAGCAAATTCTTTTGGGACCATGCCATTTTCAAATGCATCCACCTCCCTGCTGCTCAATACACCTGCTTTGGGATCAAAAATCAAGTTTTCAATGGTACTGAAATTACTTTTAAGACTGTTGTATGACGTTGTATCACCGGTTTCAATAAATTCTGCTTTTGCCATGTTCTCTCCTATTTGCCTGGCTTCAGTAAAATTTTTATACGTGTATGTCAAATCAATAGTTCCGGTTTCTGCTACCGAATCAAGATGAAATTCAATCGATACCTGCTTCAACAATGACGCATTCTCCAACTCTTTCAAAACACTATCCGGAATGATGTTGTAGATTGTGACAAATGTATCCACTTTCCCCTTGTCAAGATTGCTAAAGAATTTTTCTACACTTGATTGCTTTTTTGCGACCGCTCCAAAAGCTGGCTGATCACCCATCGATTGCGTTGAATCCTGTTGAAATTCATAATGGTAGTTGGTAGTGTCCTGCCACATTTCTTCAACGTTGTTTTCCTCTTCGTCTGAGGATTGAGTGTAATCTATACTTGTAGTATCCTGCCACCATGCAGCCAGAGAATCCGCCGGAAAAATGACTTCATTGGATAGACTATCCTGAGCATTGCCCAATACCGCTGACGAATCTTGCTCCATGGCTTTGCCAAAGCCTTCAAATGCGGCTTTCATTTCTTTGATCATCTTGCCCAAATCGTAATGAATATTGGTTTTGCCAGAACCATCAGCATAAAAAGTGATTTCTGATTGGTAAGTGCCACAAGAAAACAACGTCATTCCCAGGAGCAGTAGGATATACTTTTTCATTTGATGTATTTTATAGCAAGATACAATGTATTATCTTGCATTTTCACCTTTTTGATCACAATCAACTCTCCTTAATGCCCCATCTTCACTTTCAACAACCAATTTCCAATGAGCTGGTTGACCTTCAGCCACTAAAATTTGAAGATTTTGATGCTTTGTTTGCGGTGGCCTCCGATCCGCTCATCTGGGAGCAACACCCCAACCCCAATCGATACCAAAGACCCGTTTTTGAGACTTTTTTTGCGGGGGCATTGGCATCTGAGGGAGCTTATTTGGCATTGGACAAGTCTTCAGGCGAGGTGGTAGGAAGCAGCCGATTCTATGATTATAATGAAGACCTCAAAGCTGTTCTAATTGGCTATACCTTTATTGCCAGAAAGTTTTGGGGTAAAGGATTTAACCCCGCTATGAAACAACTCATGCTGGACCACGCCTTCCTGCTTGTCAACGAAGTCTATTTTCACGTCGGTGAAAACAACCGAAGATCACAAATTGCCATGGAACGGCTAGGTGCAAAGTGCGTAAGAAAAGTGGAAGTTGCCTATCATGGTGAACCCTCGCGCATCAACATCGAATACCTCATCAAAAAAAGAGGGGTGTAATCCACCCCTCCGATTTTAACTCATTCTGTTTAAACTTTCTTTGACAAAGTTGGCCAGATCTTCTCCTTTCAACATATTTTGTTGCAGCAGTGCCAGATGGTGGAGATAGGATGCCATCTCTCCTTGTTTTTCTTTGCTTTCAGACAATAATTTGTTGGCTATGATAGGGTGATTGGTGTTGATCACCACATTGTGAATGTCCCCAAACATATCGTTATCCATGCCCTGCATCATCTGCATCTCTTTCATCCTGCGCATAAATTCGGGCTTGGTAATCATTACTGGGTAATCATCGGGTGACAAGGCTTTGAGTTCTACATGTCCGCCCTTTTGGGTCTCCATAATTTCTTTAAACAGTGCCTCAACTTCTTTTTGTTGGTCTTCTGATAATACCGACTCTCTCTTATCCTCCTTTTGTACAAGATTGTCAACCGTATCACTGTCTACCCTTACAAAGGTGAGCTTTTCTCCTTTGTACTCCAGATGTTGCATGAAGTGGTTATCTATCATACTGTCGAATATCAATACATCGTAGCCGTATGATTTCGCACTTTCAATGTAAGCATATTGCTCTTTGACATTATTGGCATAAATACATACCAGACGTTCGTGTTTATCTGTTTGGAGTGCCTTGATCTTTTCTTTGTACTCTTCAATGGTAAAGTATTGGTCCTCTGTGTTTTTCAACAAGGCAAATTTGATGGCTTTTTCATTGAACTTTTCATCGCTGATCATGCCATATTTCACAAAAACACCGGTCTCTGTCCATCGCTGTTCAAAAGTTTCACGCTCTTTTTTGAACAGGTTTTCCAATTTTTCAGCCACTTTTTTGGTGATGTAATTGGTAATCTTTTTCACGTTGCCATCCGCTTGTAAATAACTGCGCGACACATTCAACGGTATGTCTGGTGAGTCAATGACACCATGCAAAAGAGTAAGAAATTCCGGTACAATGTCCTTTACTTCGTCGGTTACATATACCTGATTGCTGTACAGCTGGATCTTGTTCTTCTGCAGTTCCGGCGTGTTGTTGAGCTTTGGAAAATACAGGATGCCTGTAAGATTAAACGGATAATCGATGTTGAGGTGGATCCAAAACAACGGCGGTTGGCTAAAAGGATACAATTCATTGTAAAAGGCCTTGTATTCTTCATCTGTAATCTCTGTGGGTTTTTTCTTCCACAATGGATTTGGGTTGTTGACAATGTTGTCAACTTCTGTTTTAACCTCTTTTCGGTCTTCTCCCTCTCCTTCCCAGCTGCTTTCTGTTCGTGTGCCAAATTGAATTTCTACCGGTAGAAACTTACAATACTTTTTGAGCAAGCCTTCAATTCTGCTTTCTTCCAGAAACTCTTTAGACTCCTTATTGATGTGTAAGATGATATCTGTCCCTCTAAAAGCTCTTTCTGCAGCTTCGATCTCATACTCAGGGTTGCCATCACATGTCCATTTTACGGCCTGGCTGCCTTCCCTGTAGGATTTGGTGATCACTTCTACCTGGTCTGCCACCATAAATGCAGAGTAAAAGCCAAGACCAAAGTGGCCTATGATGCTTTGATCTTTGTATTTTTCTATAAACTCTTCTGCAGAAGAGAAAGCAACCTGATTGAGGTATTTTTCAACTTCGTCCTGACTCATACCAATGCCCCTATCCGAAATGGTGAGGGTCTTGGCTTTTTTATCCAATTTAACCTGGATTCGAAGGTCACTGACATCTCCGGTATTCTCACCAGAAGCGGCGAGGGCCTTTATTTTTGTTGTGGCATCAACCGCGTTGGATACCAGCTCTCTCAAAAAAATCTCGTGATCTGAGTAGAGAAACTTTTTAATGATTGGAAAAATATTCTCCGTTTGTACTGAAATCTGTCCTTTTGCCATATTTTCTACTTAATTTTTAGGTTTTACACTAATAAATTCTGAAATTCGGGTTGTTTGTACCCATGCCACAGTGGTCAAATGCTGTGCCACCTGACAAAAAGTGTCATTTTGGCAGAACAAGATCTCAACGCACTGTCTCCCTGTCTTTTAGCCTTGCTTAATTGAAAAATTGTACTTTTGCACCCTCAATGACGAAAGTGACCTATCATGAATAAAAACCTGGCTCTCCATATCGAAAGCCTGATCTTCGCATCAGAAAAACCAATTACCGTTGAAGATATTACCAATGTAGTGGAAGAAACCATGGAAGTTTTACTCGATCCGGGGCAGGTAGATGAAGCCATCCAATTGCTTCGCGAAAAGTATGAAAGCGAAGATTTTGCCATTGAAATTATTGAAATTTCCGGTGGATATGCTTTCATGACCAAAGGTGCCTACCATCTTACCATTTCCAATTATCTGAAACAAACCACTACCAAAAAACTCAGTAAGGCGGCTTTGGAAACCTTGTCAATTATTGCCTACAAACAACCCGTATCCAAATCTGAAATCGAAAGCATCAGGGGAGTCAATTGTGATTATGCCATTCAGAAGTTGCTTGAAAAAGAACTCATTGAAATCAAAGGCAGAAGCGAAGGACTGGGTAAACCTCTTTTGTATGGTACCAGTGAAAAGTTTTTTGACTATTTTGGCTTAAGAGGTGTGCAGGACCTGCCCAAATTGAAAGATTTTGAAATGCCGGAAAATACCATTGGTGTCCCCTCTCCGGAAGAAATTGAAACTCCGGTCATGGTAGATGGTGAATCGGTTCACCTTTCAGCTTCCACCATCGTTTTGGAAGCCGAAGAACTGTTGGAAGAAGAACAATCCGGGCTCACCATTGTTGAGGATATTGAAGAGGAAGCCGATGCTTCTGCTTCAGATGAATTTACCGATATTCAAGAATGACAGAAAATACATTAATCAACAGGGTCGATCAAAGTGGAATTGTTACCATTGATCTCGAAAAATTCTACCCCGGTTTTCAAGTCTTTTCTTTTGACTTGAAAGACTACCTGTTCCATGGCCTGATTTTAAGGGAAAAAGACTTCAGAGAAGCCTTAAAAACACACAATTGGATGCAATACAAAGATGGTGTACTCTGTGTTTTTTGTTCGTCAGATGCCATCATTCCTGTATGGGCGTACATGTTGGTGAGCAGTTACGCTGCACCCGTGGCTTCACAAATCCATAATGGCAGCCCCGAACAATGGATGCAATATTATTACCATTCTACCATTCAGGCAATGGATTTAAGTCCTTTTGTCGATAAAAAAATCGTAATCAAAGGCTGTAGCGACAAAGCGGTGCCATCCTCTGCTTATGCCACCATCACCGCCAGATTGATGGAAGTAGCACAATCTATTATGTACGGAGAGCCTTGTAGCACGGTACCCGTTTATAAAAAAGCCAAGACTGTCGAAACAAATCCTCTTAGTTGATCTTCCTGCCTTTTTCTTCCTTGTTTTTAATTTGATTGTTTACAGCTTTTTCCAGATCAACCATCAGGATGCTCAATGCATCATCTGCTTTGACGGTGTAATGCTGGTCCTGATACGTCACTGTCCCTTTGTATTTCTCCCAATCTTTTGCCAATAATGCATAACGACCCTTGATGGCTTCATTGGGGCCAAACATCAGGTATTTGCTGTCGTCACTTTCATGAAATGAAATGGCAAAACGGTTGGCCTTGGGAGAAAACAAAAATACGCCGGGGGTTCCTTTTTTTATCACAATGCGTTCACCTGTATTTTCCTTATTGATTTTTATTTTACCATCTACAATGCTGGCTTCACTGCTGTCTCCTTTTTTGTAAAGTACAATATCGTCACTCAAATAAAACTGGATGTTCTTCAATTCTTCATCGGTCCATCGGTACCTGTCGTACAAATCCTGACTAAACGGAGTCAGCTGGGGAGAACAGGCAACCAGCCCGGTGAGCAAAAATGCTGCATAAAGGAAACCTTTCATGTTGAATCAAATTTTAATGGCTTGAAAATCAAAATTACTATGCTAAGACGTAGTACCACGGGTTTTGACAACAACTTAACAGTGCATTTAACATTCTTATAACTAGGGGATAGGGGGTGGGGGATAGGGGATAGATTAAATGATGCACCTATCGGTGCATGGGGACTTGCGACGAGCGACAGGCGACAAGCGTGGTATGTTGCACCTATCGGTGCATGGGACTTGCGACGAGCGACATGCGACATGCGTGGTATGATGCACCTATCGGTGCATGGGACTTGCGTTGAGCGACAGGCGACGAGCGTGGGATGATGCACCTATCGGTGCATGGGGACAGGCGACATGCGACGAGCGTGGGATGCTGCACCTATCGGTGCATGGGGTCAGGCGTGGAGCGACAGGCGACAAGCGTGGTATGTTGCACCTATCGGTGCATGGGGACTTGCGACGAGCGACAGGCGACAAGCGTGGTATGTTGCACCTATCGGTGCATGGGGTCAGGCGTGGAGCGACAAGCGACGAGCGTGGTATGATGCACCTGTCGGTGCATGGGGTCAGGCGACGAGCGACATGCGCGGTATGTTGCACTTAACGGTGCACGGGGACTTGCGCTGAGCGTTGAGCGACGAGCGTAATGTGAGAGAGGACTTGCGTTAAACGCTATAAGCCATGTGCCTACCCCAGCTTCGCTAGAGGCTATGCTGTCTCATAAAATAACGTACTAGTCGAATGGCCCAAGTCAGCCCCCACAGCGATGGCCGCAGGCCCAGCCCCCCCATTGTCCGTCGCATGTCGCCCGTCGCATGTCGCCCGTCGCCCGTCGCTTATCGCCCATCCACCCCACCGCGAAGGCCGCAGGCCCGTCCCATGTCGCACGTCGCCCGTCGCATGTCGCCCGTCGCATGTCGCACGTCCATCCCACCGCGAAGGCCGCAGGCCCAGCCCATGCCCGTCGCCCGTC
>CALMWS010000150.1 GCA_937870795.1 uncultured Bacteroidota bacterium
AAGTTGTAGTTGTTGGGCACGGCCATGTTGTTGATAAAAAATGTAGTGGTGGCTCCCGTTGAAGATGTAGTTTCTATCAATTCATCATTGAGCATGGTGGGACCACCATCTAAGCAAAATACAGAAGAGTCTTTGATGGAAAAGTTGGGGAGGGCCTGGATTTCAACCTCCACTTCTTTGGTAATGGTACAGCCATTCTGATCGGTGCGGTCATAAAAGACTTTAAACAAACCTACACCTGATGAATCCGGATTGAAGACATTGGTTTGACTTACAAAATTGCCCCTCCACGTGCCATCATTGGGCATGGCGGTTAATGTGAAGGGTCCGGCATCTTCGCATTGGATAGCATCGTTGGCGGTTACATTTTCGGCATTGACGACTTCGATTTCGACTGAATCGCTTGAAGAGCAATTTGAAGCAGGACTAAAAGTATAAGTTAATGTATATGTTTTACCAGAGTTAAGGTCTTTAGTGTCAAATATTCCTGGATTTCCGCTGATTATACCTGGGCCAGACCAAACTCCTCCCGATGGGTTTGCCATTAAAGTGTCAGGAGTGCTTCCTTTGCAGACCGTGAATGGAGGGTCGATAATGTTGATGACTTTTTTTCCAACAATTTTTACATCTATTGTCTTTCTGATGGTATCACAGAGCGAAACAACTTCAATACTAACCTTATATGTGCTGTCTCCTGGAGGATACTTTATTTTTCCTGGAGTTTTTAAATCTGAAAAAGATGGGAAGCCCCCTGGGAAAAACCATTTGATGGATGAATATTCTCCATCAACTGTGCAGATAGGTTCGTACTCTTGATTATCACATATGGGGTCTGGCGACTTTAGCTCAACCTCAGTTGGCTCAGTAACTTTTATTTCAACTGTAGAAACCACCGTGCTACATATGTTCATTGATTTTAACATAAACTTGTAGGAGCCTACCTTAATAAATTGAAGGACAATAGAGTCAATAAAATGTACTGAATCCTTGATACCATAGCTCATAGAATCCATTATTAAAATAGACTTTAAAACCTTCCATTCCAATGTATCTTTATGTGGGTTCTTGTTTTGTGGGTAGGTCCATTCATTATTGACCGCCCATTGATTGCTTTTATCTTTTATAGTGACCACATCATAAAGACAAACCACACTGTCTTTTGCATTTTCGGAAAAGCCAATTACAGCATCTGGAAAATCCAATACTCTGACAACAAATGGTGGTGATGTATGTGATCCACAACCGTTTTTAACCGTTAATCGAACTGAGTAATTGCCAGGAGTAGGATATACATGAGTTGGATTTTTCTGATGTGAGGCTGGGCTGCCATCACCAAAATCCCATATATATGCCAATGAATCTGTTTCTTCAACATTGCAGGAGCCATTGGTGAAGGTAATGGTTCTGCCTTTGCAAATTTCCTGTACTACAGTAAACTTAGCTCTTGGAGCATGAACAACCGTAATTGCATTTCTTTTTGAATTACAGGTGATTTTATTTCCACATGTGGTAACTCCAACAAGACAAGGTTCAAATATGGTCTTTTTATTATTGCAAATAGAGTTTTCCGTAATGTTGTAGGTGTGTTTGATGTCCTTTAAATCGTAAATTGTATCTTTTGCTCCATCTCCCCAGTCAAAAATGAAAAATTCGACGTTTGGAATTTTTGTTGTATTCCTTACAATAAACTCTTCACCATCACAAACAACATTACTAACTCCTATGGTTACAAAGTCAACGAAAAAACTATCGATTAAACAATCGTTCTCATTACACGGGCACGCAATCTGAGCATTGGAAATATTGCCCAAAAAAACTATTGAGAAAAATAGACTAATCCTTATACCAAACATTCTCATAGATCCTCCAATTTTCAGGTAAGGTTAA
>CALMWS010000151.1 GCA_937870795.1 uncultured Bacteroidota bacterium
GTTTTGCCATCACGATTATCAATTTCAACAGGACTAACATCTGTGATGGAACTTTGATTGTAGTTAAATGACAGCTGATGACGACTAATTTTACCCGTCGTCCGGTAAAAGGGGGTGAGACTCAATACCGCCGTTTGCTGCACCAGACGGAAAGAATCATTGACCACGGCAAAGCCCGGTGTCTGATCTATAGAGTAGTTGGAATACATCAATTGTAAACCAGCATTGGTGGCTGGCATGATGGAGGCATTGAGGTTCATAATGTTTCGGGTAGAAGTATTTTTTCTCACATTCTTAAGGTTGTTGACCTGGATGCCATAGCTGCCATTCATACTTAATTTTTGCTGAAACAACCGCACACCTCCATTTACGGTATAGTTTTGAACATCGTCTATGATGTAATGCATGCCAAAGCTGGTATAGTTGGGGTCAATGTGTTTGAACTTTATTCCAAGGTCAAAATACTTTTGCATCATTCGCAAAGAAGCATCATACGCCAGATTTACGCGGGTAGTTGCATTGGTTGTAAGATAGGGACTCAGGTATTCCATAATGTCGCGCGATCGTTTGTCCTGCAATGAATCGGATTTGCTCAGCTGGTTGTTGGTCACAGTGGATAGGTCTCCATTGAATTCGAAGAAAAAATATTTTAGAAAAGGCATGTTAATCCTGGTTCCGAGCACGAGATTCTCAGCAGGCGGTAGCAAAGTTTTGTAAATGGCAGCCTCCTGATTATCGCCATAGTTGTCTTTCACTTTGAGGTAGTAGATGTCCCAAAATCTTCTGTCTTTTCCAATGCCAATTTTTACTCCATGGGCTTTGCGTTTGTAATCGCGGATAAGGTTTGCATAATAAGCCAGTGAATCCAGGTTATAGTTGGGCGTCTGGATATTGCCGTACATGGCTGCCAACCTGAATATGCCGGGATTTAGTTCCAAACCCGCACCCAGAAAGGTAATGCCGTTGAGCGAATAATTGCTGAACTGCATGCTTCGGTGACCTACATGCAACCGTATCCATTTGTAATAAGGACTGATGCCAAAGCGGATAAAAGGATTGTCAAAGCCCGAAGAAAATTGACCTGTTCGGTAAGTAAGGTGGAGGGGAAAGGCAATGCCCGCAACTTCGAGATTGCCCCTAAGAGAAGCAACAAATGCATTTGAATTGACCTTTAAGGTATCGCGCCATTGTGTATTGGCATTGTAGCCCATAGAAAAAGAAGCACTTTTTCTGAAAAGGTTGCCTTGTCGAAAAGCAGTGATGTCCTGGCCTTTTGCGAAAAAAGGAAATAAAAAAACAAGACAGAATAAAAAACGTTTTTGCATCACGATCGGGAATTGATATCGTTGATAATGATATCCATCAACCATTGAGGGAATCGACTTGTGGCTCTCAAAGGGACTGGCACACCACGTCGAATACGCGGCCAGTAGCTTCCTTTGAAATAGTACATAATGCCCTGTGCTATTACCTCATCGTTGCCTCTTGAATCACCACTGTAAGATGATAAATATGTTCTAAACTGTTCCCCGTGTTCAGCCAGCATGCTTTGAGAAATGCCGTACTCTCTGTCTACAAAATGGCCAATTTCATGTAAGATGGTTAAAATGGGGTCTTCCGATCGTGTGGTAAAAACTTCAGGGTGGATGATGATGTATTCATACTCCGGGTTCTTTACAAAACACCTGCGGGATCCGCCTCCCACCGTACCTGATGCTGTAACATTTTTGTTACCATTGCGAGGATTGCCAATTCTAAAATTTCCCGGCACTGCATCAAGATAAGCAGAGGGCAACACATTTAATATCTCCTCTATCTTTGCAATGATGGCAGGGTTGGCATTAAATATTTTAAAGGTCTTGCCATTGACAATGCTGATGGATTGAATGCCCCAACTTTCTTCTACGTTTTCCATTTCACTGTGGTCCGACTTACAGACAGTGCCAGATCGTCGGCTCAAAAAAATGCAGCAGGGACAGCCACTGGCAACACAATCTTCAGTGGTTACCACAGGGCGAGCTGCTGAGGCCCTGCCCGATCGTCGTCGGGTAGAAGGTGCCTGTGCAGAATGATCATACCACAATAAAACTGCGATGATGATAAATGCCCATCTCATTTTATTTGTTTTGCTCAAGGACTGCAATTTTTTGCTCCAGTTTTTTAATTTGTGTTTGTTGCTCTTGTATTGCCTTGACCAATACGGGTATAATTTCGCTGTAATTGACGGCATACATATCCCCATCTGTAGGAGGTGTTCTGCCATCGTATTCAATTCTTGCTGCTTCTGGTTTTCTCACTACTTCGGGCAAAACTGTTTCCAGTTCCTGAGCTAAAAATCCTATGTGTGTATAACTATCACCTTTAATCCAGTGGTAAGAAACAGGATTCATCTTCATTACCTTATCGAGAGCTGATGAAAGGGAAACAATATCCTTTTTCAATCTTTTGTCAGAAGATTGGTTAAGCCCCGTAGCACACCATATTTCACTCCATCTGAATGAGCTGGAACCTAGTCGGGTAACATTGTGATTCTGCGGGCCAAACTCGGTAGTAGAATTGTA
>CALMWS010000152.1 GCA_937870795.1 uncultured Bacteroidota bacterium
TAAAGGAAACAACGTTCTTAAGTCAACGATCCCTACCTTGCCTTCGAAATGTGAGACAGCATTTAATGCCCAGTGCACCCCCATACCATAAGTGACGATGAGAACAGCAGGGCCGTATTGTAAACTCGAAGCGTTAGCAGATAAAACTTCATTGGCCACACCAAATGGAAGGATGTAGTCTTCAGATGGCAGTACTGTCCTTGCCGCGTCGGTACCTTTGACCTTGCTCCAATACAAGCCTTTGTGCTCAAATATAACTACCGGATTGGGATCGGCTACCGCTGCTTTCAGAAGCCCGAAAAGGTCAGCACCATTGCTGGGGTACGCTATTTTGATGCCCCTGATATTGGCCACTACAGATTCTACACTCGAGCTGTGGTATGGTCCGCCGCTGCCATAAGCTCCAATGGGTACCCTCAGCGTCATATTCACCGGATACTTGCCGTTGGACAAATAACAACTTCGGCTTACTTCAGTAAATAATTGGTTGAGACCTGGCCAGATATAGTCTGCAAACTGTACTTCAACAATGGGTTTGAGGCCAACCGCAGACATGCCCACCGTACTGCCTACAATGAAGGCTTCCTGTATTGGGGTATTGAAAACGCGATGGTCTCCAAATTTATGTCCCAGGGTGGATGCTTCTCTGAATACGCCTCCCAATCGTTTGCCCACATCCTGACCATAAAGCAATACCCTTTCGTCGCTTTCCATCATTTGCTGGATGGCAAACAGGGCTGCATCTACCATCACCTTTTCTTCACCGTTTTCAGGGTGTCTTATTCCTCTTTCTTCCACAACGGGACTAGGTGCAAAATCATGTAAAAACAAGTCCTCAGGTCTAGGATCTTCGGATTGTAATGCCTGCTCAAATGCCGTTGATACTTCGTCTGCACAAGCTTCATCCATGTCATTAATCTGTTCGCTGGTGAAGCCTGCATTCAACAATTGTTGGATGAGTTTGGGATAGGGATCGCGGCTTTCGTGTTCTGCCAGATCATCCCGATACCAGTCTTTGCGAACGCCTGATGTGTGGTGGTTGAGCAGCGGCACGCTGGCATGCACCAAAAAGGGCCGGCGCTCTGATCTGCATTTTTGTACGAGATCAGCCATGGTTTCAAAACAGGCTGCAAAGTCGGTCCCATCGATCGAAACGGCTTCAATGCCAGGAAAGCCCTGCGCATATTGCCAGGCATTCATGGCGCGGGTTTCGGCAGCGGTGGCAGAAATGTCCCAGCCGTTGTCCTGTACGAGATAGATGATGGGCAATTGTTTTAGGGTAGCCATTTGCATGGCCTCAGCCACTTCACCTTCGGTGACGGATGCATCGCCCAATGAGCATATTACAACAGCATTTTTTTCTTCTTCTGTAGCAATGCCGATTGCGGCTTTTGTCGACAGACCCAACGCTATACCTGTTGTGGGAATGGCCTGCATGCCGGTAGCAGATGACTGATGAATGATGCGTGGTTTGTCTTCGTCTTTCAGGCTGGGGTGACAATAATACGACCTGCCTCCTGAAAAGATATCATCTCTTTTGGCCATGAGTTGCAACATCAGCTGGTAGGGTGATATGCCTATGCCCAACAACATGGCATCGTCTCTGTAATAGGGAGAAACAAAGTCTTGCGGCTGCAACTGCAAGCCCGTTGCTATTTGTATGGCTTCATGACCCCTGGAGGTGGCATGAACATACTTTGACACCGTTTTGAAATGCGCTTCGTATTGCAGGGTAAGTTGACGTGCGGTAGCCATCAAATGGAAAGCGCGCGAAAGAACCTCCTTGGTAAGCTTTGACATGGGGCTGCATCTTGGTTTGGTGGTGCAAAGGTAGGCATTATTTGGCCTAATTTGGTGCTTCGTTTACCGTGGATTATCCCAGCTCACATTGAAAAAAGGTTTATGTTTGCGGAATAATAAAAATGACAATGAAATCGACGTATTTTAACAGAGAAGACCTCCAAAAATTTGGGAACATCACTGAATTTCAGGAGGAAATGGGAAAAAAATTCTTTGCCTGGTATGGTGAAGTTTTTGCCGAAGGTGCACTGACCATGAGAGAAAAAAGCCTTATTGCCCTTGCTGTGGCCCATACGGTTCAATGTCCTTATTGCATTGATGCCTATACCTCTTCTTGTATGTCGAATGGGGCTGATGAAGAACAAATGATGGAAGCTGTACACGTGGCCGCTGCTATCAAGGGTGGAGCAACCCTGGCCAACAGTGTGATGATGATGAACTATGTGAAAGAAAAAATGATGTAATGTCCATCCATCAAAAAAGTAAATCCCTTCATTCTACTCATAACAACCTGGCCAATCCGGCCATTCAGCTTGAGGTTTTGAACCAGCCATCTGCATCTGTGCTCCGGTCTTTTGCTTCAAGATTGGAAGGACCCCTAAAACCATTAAGGCCCACTGTTTTGCAGATGAACATTGGTAAATTGTGCAATCAATCCTGTGCCCATTGCCATGTTGATGCAGGCCCGGATCGTAAAGATGAGCAGATGTCAAGAGAAACCATGGAGGCATGTCTTGACTTCGCGGTTAAATATCAAATACCTGCCATCGACATTACCGGAGGGGCGCCGGAGATGAATGAACATTTTCGGTGGCTGGTCACTACGGCTGTACAGCGAGGTTTAAAAGTAATGCACCGGTGCAACCTCACCATCCTGGTTTCTCACGAAAGATTCCGGGATTTGCCCGCTTTTTTTGCAGCCAACAAAGTTCATATCATCAGTTCGTTGCCCTATTTTTCCAAGACCCGCACCGACCATCAAAGGGGTGATGGGGTATTTGAAGATTCCATTGCAGCCCTTCATTTGCTCAACGAGCAAGGCTATGGACGGGGCAATGCTGATCAGACTTTGGACCTCGTTTACAATCCTTCCGGGGCTTTTTTACCTGGCAGTCAATCGGCACTTGAAACCGAATTTAAGAGACAGCTCAAACGTCGCTTTGATGTGGATTTTGACCACTTATTTGTGATTACCAACCTGCCCATTGCCCGGTTTTTGGACTACCTCATTTCCAGTGGCAACTATTTGTCGTATATGGAAGAATTGGGCCGTACTTTTAACCCGGCAACCATCGATGGACTTATGTGCAGGTACACCCTTAGTGTAGGTTGGACAGGAAGGGTCTATGATTGTGACTTCAATCAAATGCTCGACTTGACCAGTGATGTAACCGATCCCTACATCCAAAATCTGGATATGGAAACCCTGATGGCGAGACATATCGTTGTAAATCAACACTGTTATGGATGTACAGCGGGGGCAGGAAGCAGCTGTGGGGGCGAAATCGCGTAAAATTTTAACTATTCTTATTAAAAAAGTGTAAAATTTTATTTGGAAAGGAGAAATAATATCTGATTTTAGAATTTATTTAAACGAAAGTTTTATATTCGCTTGTCAATCACCATAATAACCCCAAAATGAAGCGAAATCACATCATTCATCTGGATGATACCGACAAAAAAATTTTGTCGATATTGTTGCAGGATGGAAAAAGGCCCTATGCTGAAATTGGGAAGGAGCTTTTCCTCTCCGCAGGTACCGTTCACGTCAGGATCAAAAAGATGATTGATGCCGGTGTCATCACAGGTAGCCATATCGAGGTGGATTATAAGTCGTTGGGCTATGACATCACCGCATTTTTGGGCATTTACCTTGAAAAATCGAGCTTATACAGTCAGGTGATCGAAGAATTGAGGTCGATCTCTGAGGTGGTGAGTGCCCACTATACCACCGGCAACTACGGCATTTTTGCCAAAATTATTGTACGCGATACCGACCACCTGAGGGATGTATTGTCCAATAAAATTCAGAAAATCAAAGGAATACAGCGTACGGAAACCTTCATTTCTCTGGAGGAAAGCATTGAGCGACCTTTAAACGTTGACCATTAATCACGGCTCTCGATGCTGTTTTTGTATAAAAACATGGACTTTGTGAAATAATCGCTTATTTTTGTTACTTCCCTTTGCAAATAGACGTTCAGTCATAAATTTGCTTTACCATTAAATAGATACAACAATGAAGTTTTTTAAAGCCCTCAGTCTGATAGCTTGTTTTTTCCTGATTTCTCAAGTGAATGCCCAAACCGGTACATCAGCGACCGGAACTTCAGCATACGCAGGCAATGCTTATGTGAGCAATAGCATATCCAATATCAAAAGCATGTTGGTAAAATCCGGGTGCAAAGAAGCCTTGAGTGATGGTCAGGTTGTCAAATTGGAAAAAGTATTTGCTGCTAAGGAGCCAAGATGGAACAAAGTCATTACTTCGGGTTTAGACAAAGGAGATATGGCTGTTGAAATGGCTAAATTGGATGCAGAATACCAGGATCAAATTGAAAAAATCCTTTCAAATGAGCAAAAGCAGGCTTACCGCAAAATGACAAGCTCAAGGATAAAAATGTAATTTATCTTTTTGCTGTTTTTAATTTTTGCCTGACTTAACGTTTTAAATGATCCGTTCTAAGATTACCCGGATTGAGGTATTTCCAACCCAAATCCAGTTGCACGAACCTTTTGTCATTTCAAAGGGGGCCCTTACCCATGCCCGCAACACGGTAGTACGCATTTACAGTGATCAGGGCTTGTATGGTACGGGAGAATGTTGTCCTTACAGATCCATCCATGGTGAAACCCAAACTGGAACGGTGGCATTTGCCAAAGACCTGGCAGCGGCGCTCATTGGTTTGGATCCGGCCGACATCAGTCAGCATGTGCAGACCATGAATCGAATGATCGTGGGCAATGCCTCGGTGAAAGCTGCTTTTGATATGGCTTTGTACGACCTCAACGCCAAAACCCTGGACATGCCTTTGTACAGGTATCTCCATGGCAACAGGCAAAAAACCATTGTAACCGACAATACTGTCAGCCTTCTTGACAAAGAAAAGATGGTAGAAAAAGCCCTTTCATTTAAAGAGAGGGGCTTTGACATACTCAAAATAAAATTGGGCCAGCGACCTTCCATCAAAGACGTTGAAAGGATGCAGGCCATTCGTGAAGCAGTAGGTGATGACATTACCCTACGAATTGATGCCAATCAGGGATGGAATTACCTCGATGCCAGAAAAGCACTTCAGGCCATGGACGGGCTCAACATCGAACATTGCGAAGAACCCATCCACGCAGACAATCTTCCCGATCAGGTAAGGCTCAATGCAGAAAGCCCCATACCCATCATGGCCGATGAATCTGTTTTTAACCACCAGGATGCCTATCGCATCATTGCATCACACGCTGCAGACCTTATCAATATAAAGTTGGGCAAATCCGGTGGCATCCACAACGCCATGAAAATTGCTGCCATCACGGAAGCTGCCGATATGTACTGCCAGGTCGGCTCATTTTCTGAGTCGCGACTGGGCATAACCGCCTTGGTGCATTTCGACATGGCCTGGCCGCACATACTTTATCACGACCTTGATTCTCCCATCATGCTTTCTGAAGACCCTGTAATTGGAGGTCTTCAATACAGCAAGAAGTGGGAGGTAACCGTTGATGATACACCCGGCCATGGCGCCGACTTTGACCCACAGTTTCTCAAAAGATTTGAATGTATCACCATAGGTGCCTAATTGGCATCATCATACAAACCACGTTATTATGAGACCCATTATTTTCTTGCTGCTGTCTATTTTTTGCTTGCCTCTTTTGGCTCAAAAATCATCCAGGTCGAGATCGGCTATGGATAAGGTTGCCATAGAAAAACAACAAGAAGAGGCATTGTTTAAGACGCTGATCAATGACATGGAAGCAGCTTACAATGAAGGCAGGTATTTGCAGGTAGCCCAATACTATCACGACGATGCAATTGTATCGGGCGGCGACAACATGGTAGAAGGAAGAGATGCATTGGACAATTATTGGGAAGATTTTTTTAGAATAGGCGGCAAGTGGGATTTAACCATTTTATGGGAGCGCCACTACGATAATTATGTCGTTCAAAGGGGCACTTCTGTGATCATGCAACGCAATGGTGAAAAAAGTGAGGTTCAATTTTTTCTTCACTGGACCAAAAAAGAAGGAGAGTGGAAAATTGCCCAGGATATCTACTGGTAAATCAGGGTTTAGAAAAATCCGGGTTTTTAACAAAATCGGTATCGGTGAGGCTTTGAAGAAAGGCTATTAAATCTGCTTTTTCGGATAAAGTCAGTGTAAAAGGACGGACGTTGGCGTGCTTGTTGACGTGGGCAAAGCCTCCTGACGCATAATGGTCAATTACATCTGACAAAGTAGGAAGGCTGCCATCAAACATATAAGGTGCGGTCAGCGATACATTGAGCAGAGAGGGAATTTTAAATACAGCATCGTCTTCATCTTTTCCCGTAAGCCTTTTCCTACCCGGATCGGAATATTGCAAATAAAGACCATTGTTGGCATAACCCTGATTGGTGAGCAACCAGCCTTCGTGACAGGATCCACATTTCAATTTATCTCCAAAAAACAAGTCCATACCCCTGACGGCAGAGGGTGTCATGGCATCGGTTTTTTGTTGCAGCATATATTGGTGATAGGGAGAATTGCCCGAAAGTAAGGTGCGCTCAAAACATGCTATGGCGCGTGTAATTACATATTCATCCGGTTCGCGGTTGTAAGCCTTTTTGGCCATATCCACATATACAGTATTGGTTCTTAGCTTTTTGGCTACCTGCAA
>CALMWS010000153.1 GCA_937870795.1 uncultured Bacteroidota bacterium
ATAATTATCCATCCCCCTCCAAACACAATTAATATTACATCCCCTCAAATATATAGTATAAATTATTAATATACATCACATTATAATTGTTTAGGCTATATCAGATCATCCCCATCCAGTTGTACCACTTCAATTCAATTTGACATTTAATTCACCACCACTTCAATTCTATTTCTTTATATTGTGCTTTTTATAGCATAAATTTTGAATGAAAATTTTTATTATTTTGTCAAATACTCTTAGGGATTTCATACATATAGTAGGAATATTGCTAATCGCTTCATGTTTCCTTATATCCTGCAGCCCTTCCTCAAATAAATGGATGAAAAAAACTGTGGAAAAATCAGGGCGCGGCTGTATTGCTTCTATTCGTATGGTAGATATTTACTATAATAAAGATGGTTCAATCGATAGCAATTCAGATACAAACGGATATTGCCTCTATACCTTTGACTATAAAAACAATATTATCACCGGCACTATGGTTTCTGATACGAGTTCAGAAGTTGTCGAATTTCATAAGTTCGGCCGATTCGGTAAAGAGGAATTCTATTTGAACTTATATGGAAATATAATTCATTTAAAATATCATTTCAACAAACAAGGGTTATTGACAAAGGAGACCTCTATTGATACCACGGCTTCCAACTATAAAGAAACCAACTACTTCTATGACAATAGAAAACGATTGATTAAAAAAGTAACGCACAACAAAGACAGAATTACTCAAGATTCAAGCCAAATACAATATATTTCGGGAAAAGATATTACACTCACCATGAAGTATCGTATGTTTAAGGGTAATAAATTTGTCACCAAAACCATCTCAAATGCAAAATCCGGAATAGACACAATTTATTCCAATTCTATATATGCCAACAAAATGACGATAATTAAGAACGATAAAAAAAACCACAAAAGATATGAAGACGTTTATTCGAATGGCAAATTAGTAAGCAGCTCAACGTCTATATTTAATCGTCAAAATGATATTATGATAAAAGAAACTACATTTCCGGATCGAGAAAAACAAATTGAGAGATTTGAATATATAAAGGACAATGTTGGTAATGTAATTCAAAATGATATTTACATTGACGGGAGACTAAGCGCCCAATTTTTTTATACTTTCACATATTGCAATTAATTGATTTTATACAAATTAAGATACTCCCAAAAAACTGAGCAATTAAGATACCTGGAATTTCAGACTACATCAAGAAGAGTACAAACCTACCATCTCCTAAACAATTAAACATCTGTGTGCCTGATTAAGCCCTCCCCCAGCTCCCTCCATTCCTGTAATGCCAGAACTAACTCACTTGAGCTCAAAAATCGGATTTCTTAATCCCGTACCTCGCATGGTCTGATTTCACTCAAATCTATTACCGCTAAAATCAGTTCTATCCTCAAATTTATTTATAAACATAATTTCATTCACATATCTTATTTTTGTGCTCCACTATTTATGTCAATATGAATAATATTTGGGTCAAAGTTTTAACAGTCATTCTCATCACATATACATTCATTTGCGGTATGTTGAGACCTCTCAATCCGGGAATAATGGAGGTCACACCATCACGAATTGAATCGGGGCAACAAGTTGAACTTAGCATTTCAACTTATAATACACATTTGGATCAAACAGACAATATTGCCTATCTTTCCATTGACAGCCTCAATAACATCAAAGCTATTTCTTTCAAAGCCCAAAGCTCCAATGAAGCAAAAATCACATTCAATATTCCCAATTTTTTGCCAGATAATGCCAAATTCAGTTCAGCTAGCCTCATCCTCGTCAATAACATAGATGGTGGTTTTGCAAGACCCTCATCGATTACTATAGGCCAGGACTCTGTAAATATTGTAGCCGGCAAGGAACTGTGGGAAAAAGAAAAAATCGGTCACATCCCGGAACCTACAAGCAGAGGATTTCCTTTCCGTTTGATTCTTGAAGAAACTATACGAAACATCTATTATCACGTTCCCTTCTGGTTCGCGATGATTTTCCTCTTTTCTTGCTCAGTCTTTTTTTCAATTAAATATCTGGTTAAACCAAACGAGAATGACGCTCTTAAGGTATATGCCTTCAACAGAGTTGGATTATTTTACGGAATTATGGGCCTCATTACAGGAGCTATTTGGGCCAAAAATACCTGGGGCCAGTATTGGAGTGGAGACATCAAGCAAAATATGACCGCAATTGCTCTATTGATCTATGCCGCCTATTTTATTCTTTGGAAATCATTTCGCGATGATCAGGTCAGACTAAGAATATCTTCTGTATTCACTATTTTTGCATATGTTGCCATGATTCCTTTGATATTCGTTATTCCTAGACTCTATGACAGCTTGCATCCGGGAAATGGCGGAAACCCGGCATTAGGCGGTGAAGACCTTGACAACACTATGAGAATGGTCTTTTATCCCGGGGTGATTGGATTTATTTTATTGGGAATCTGGTTAACTGGACTTTTTTACAGGATGAGTAAAATCGAAAATTATTTAAAACAATAAATTGCAAATACATATAAATCACAAAATATAGTTCGGCAAATAAAATTATTACCTTACCTTTACACTCCGAAACTGTCATCTGATTGTGTAAAAAAATAACAATGGAGCTTACATTTATTGATTTTCAAACAATTATACTTTCAATAAACAGAAATTCCTCACTTTATAGCAGCGGAAAGATTTATGTTGTTATCATCGTAATAACTGTTGTTTTATGTGGTTTCTTTCTTTATTTGTTCAATTTGGATAAAAAATTAAAATCTTTAGAAAATAAAATTAAATCAAATGAGTAATCATAAAAGACCAAGCTTTTTTTTTTTTTTTAATAGAAATTTCGATAAGGCAGCTATTCACACCGGCCTACCTAAAGGCCTTCTGGATCAGATTAAAGCTTGTAATGCCGTTTATCAGATGCGCTTCCCTGTCAAAGTGGGAAACGAATATCAGGTAATTGAAGCATACAGGGTACAACATAGCCATCACAGACTTCCCACTAAAGGTGGAATCAGATACAGCGAAATGGTCAATCAGGATGAAGTTATGGCCCTCGCAGCACTCATGACCTATAAATGCGCTATTGTGGATGTTCCCTTTGGTGGTGCCAAAGGGGGTGTAAGAATTAATCCACGAAATTATACAGTAAAACAACTGGAAAAAATTACAAGACGATATACCGCAGAATTAATGCGAAAGAACTTCATTGGCCCCGGCATTGACGTACCGGCACCCGATTATGGAACCGGCGCAAGGGAAATGTCTTGGATCCTGGATACTTATACAACCATGAAACATGGTGAAATTGACGGTGTAGCCTGCGTTACAGGAAAACCGGTAACACAGAATGGTATCAGAGGAAGAGAAGAGGCCACCGGAAGAGGTGTATTCTATGGTATCCGTGAATTAGTCAGTCACAAAGATGATTGTAAAAAATGGGGCCTTACTCCCGGCACCCAAGGAAAAAGAATTGTTCTTCAAGGTTTAGGTAATGTTGGAAGCCACACCGGTAAAATATGCCAACAGGAAGGCGATATGAAAATTATTGCGATATCTGAATACGAAGGCGCCATTTACAATGAAAACGGCATAGATATCACCGAATTGCTCAAACACAGAAAAGAAACCGGATCCATTCTTAACTTCCCTGGAACTAAAATCCTCCCATCACGCGAATCAGCACTAGAACTTGATTGTGACATTCTGATTCCTGCTGCTATGGAAAACCAGATAACTTCCGACAACGCAGACAAGATAAAAGCCAAAATTGTGGCAGAAGCCGCCAATGGGCCTGTCTCCGCAGATGGTGAAGCTATCCTGCTAAAAAAAGGTATTATCATCATACCCGATATGTACCTCAACGCCGGCGGTGTAACTGTTTCCTATTTCGAGTGGCTTAAAAACCTGTCTCATATGCGATTCGGAAGAATGGAAAAGAGATTCGATCAGAACACATATTCCAATCTGGTAACTGCAATTGAAAATACAACCGGTAAAAAAATCAATGCTCAGGAAAGAGAATTCCTGACTAAAGGAGCTGAGGAGGTGGATCTTGTAAGATCAGGTTTGGAGGAAACAATGATAAATTCTTACAATCAAATCCGTGAAACATGGAAAAAGAAAAAAAGCATTGAAGATCTTAGAACCGCAGCATTCATTTGTGCACTAAATAAAATCAGTAGTGACTACCTGGCTATGGGAATTTTCCCATAATTATAACATCTAAACATTCTTCAATAATTATTTCTCATTTTTAAACGAATTTTTATGATTCAAAACCATTCAGATAATAAACTCGATAAAATCGACCTGAAAATTATAAAAATACTTCAGGAAAATA
>CALMWS010000154.1 GCA_937870795.1 uncultured Bacteroidota bacterium
AATGACATCAACTTATCACCACTTACTGTGACATTAACCGTGACATCCACCAATGGTACTTCAGCAACCTGTACCGCTTTGGTAACTGTTCAGGATACATTGGATCCAGTGATTACATGTCCTGCCAATTTAACCATCAATTGTGCCAATTTCAATGGCATTGGTGGTTTACCTGGTGCAACGGCAACTGACAACTGTCCGCCTGCCGGTATTACACCACAAGTGATATTTGCTACCAATTCATGTAACATTGGAACCATAACCAGGACCTTCACTGCGACTGATGCCTCCGGTAATACTTCTGAATGTACCCAATTGATTACCATCACAGGGCCAACAGATCCTTTGACCGCTGCCGATATTACCTTCCCTAATGACATCACAATACAAAATTGTACCTCGGTGGCTCCAGCTGTGACCGGTAGTCCGGTTGTAAATACTGCTGCTGCTTCCTGTGTCAATGCATCTGTTAGTTTTGTGGATGTGAACCTGAATCCAAATACACCATGTAATTATACATTGCAAAGAACATGGACTGTAATTGATTCATGTACCCTAAACACTTCTACCGGTGCAGGTATTTTCACTGACGTTCAATTGATAACAGTCAACGACAATCAACCTCCGGTTATTTCAGGATATACTGACATTACCATCAATGCAGTCTCTTGTCCTACTGCGGTTGCTTATCCTTTGGCGGGCACCAGCATTACAGATTGTTCACCAGTAACGGTTACCAATAATTCACCTTTTGCTACGAATCCAAACTCAGGCAACCCTTCAGGACAATACGAAGATGGTGTCTATGAAGTTGTGATTACAGCTACAGATGCTTGCGGTAATGTTGCAAAAGATACCATTACCATTACCGTGACTTTAACAGGTCCTGCGGCCATCTTCTGTGAGAAGATCGTTCGAAATATCAATGACCAGGAATTTGTAGATGTGAAAGCTGAAGAATTTATTACAGCCATCACAGGTACCTGTAATCCAGACATGTTCCAGTTTGCATACTCCAGAGACAACGTGAACGATACCATCAAGCGATATTTCTGTGATGACATTGGCGACATCTTTGTATGGATTTATTGGTATGAAAATGGTGTCAACTTTGACTCATGTAAATCAGTACTTACCATTCTGGATCCAAACAACTTCTGTACAGGTAACATATTTAGGGTTTACGGACAGGTATTGACAGAAAATTCTGTTCCTGTTGAAGCGGTAAATATGAATCTGGATGGAATGGGTACGGTACTTACAGGTAAAGATGGAAGTTATCGTTTTGATGCAATGCCATCATCAGGTAACTACATGTTGAAACCTGAGAAGAATGACGGCTTACTCGAAGGAGTGTCTACTTTGGATGTGATAATGATCCAACGACATATATTGGGTGCGTCCAAGATACAATCACCTTACCGACTGGTAGCTGCTGATGTCAACAATGATGACAAAGTTTCAGCAAGTGACCTGGTAGAATTGAAGAAAGCAATATTGGGCACTACCAATTCATTTAAGAACAATAAGAGCTGGAAGATGATTGACAGCAGGTATAAGTTCCCGGATCCAAACAATCCGTTTAACAATGCTTATCCGCTGTACCATGAATTCATTGCTCCAGAGGGTAATATGTGGTCTGACTTTGTGGGTGTTAAAATAGGAGATGTAAACACATCCTATACAGCCAATTACAAAGCCACTGCGGATCCAAGAAATCCACTTACCATCGAGGCGCAGGATCTATTGGTACAGGAAGGAGCTGAACTAAATCTACCAGTTAGCATCGGTCAGACAGATGCCATTGATGGATTCCAGCTAACATTTGATGTAAGTCAATTGAGTAATGTGCAGGTACATTCAGACCTCTTCGATGATCAGTTGGTATATGCTATCCACGACGGAAAATTAACCATACTGGTAGCTTTGGATCAACCAATGGCAATCCATGGAAAAGATATGTTTGTATTGAAAGCTATTGCAAACAGATCGGCCTTTGCTTCTGAATTGTTTGTGCAAGCCAGAGATAAGATGAGTGAAATGTATACCTCATTGACACCTCGCAGCATAGCCCTCGATTGGAAAGCTGCTGTGTCTGGATGGTCAGTGAGACAAAACTCACCCAATCCATGGACAGACAAAACGACCATTGTGTGCAAGTCAGACAAAGCAGGTATCGCCACCATAAGACTGATGGATGCCACCGGAGCTTTAATATTCAAAGGTGATCAGAAAGTAAATGTGGGTGAAAACCAACTTGAAATCAAAGCCGATGTATTGAATGGCAAGACAGGTGTGATTTTGTATGAAATCAGGATGGGCAATGAAGTTGCCAATGGCAAAATGATCAGAATACAGTAATGATATAGGTGGAGCAGTACACTGAGAAGTACTGCTCCCATTTTTAATTAATTGGGAATAGAACCTGAAAATGCAATGGTTATTCAGTTGCAGTGTTTTGGAAAATAATTAATCACTTAGTGAAATCTACATTAAAATGAAACGTTCATTTTTACTTACAAATTTTATTGCACAAAGAAACCACAGCTTTGTGTCCTATTACTTGGGTCGGACCCTGGCTGTTTTTGCCCTTTTGGTTTTGACTGCTTTGATGGGTTCTGGAATTTATGCACAATGTAATGTGCAAGCCCTTACAGGTGTAGAAACTACAGGAAATCAAAATTACCCTGATAGATTGGGTATGAATTTTACTGTAAACACCCCTATCATGGTTACACAACTTGGAGCATTTGACAGCAACCAGGATGGCTTACTTTCTCCTATTGATGTGGGAATCGTAAGAACAGATGGTGTGGTTGTAGTAGCCCCAATTAATATGTCAGGTTCATCTGATGCCTTGTCAGGAAATCACAGGATGAGGACGATTTCACCGGTGATTCTTCAACCGGGAAGTTATGTGATTGTAGCAGTAGGATATTCAAATGTAGAAAGGAACGGAAATGTAACAGCCGGTAATATGGCGGTTACACTTAATACAGGTGGAGGTCAGATTACACCTACCGGTGCCTCTTATGGTGGAAGTGGCTTTGGCCTGCCAACTACACCATGGCCGAATGCCGATGTATTTCATGCAGGTACTTTTAGATTTTCAAGCCTAATTCCTGCATTGCAGGTGACTGTAAATGGTATTCAACTTACCAACAATAATGACGGTTCGGATGAATCTGAGGATTTGATCGTTTGCAATACCACTGCAAACAATCTTTTTTTCACACAGTTTTCTGATATTTCAACAATATCACCAAAGACTTTGGTAAAAGTCGAACAATCATTTACCAAAACCAATACCACATTTGTACCCGTAAATGGTGTATATCCATTAAGTGGTTACGGTACTCCTTTCGATAGAAATGTTTCTTTGATAAATCCTGCTGCCAATGGAGGACTTGATATGTATTTCAGGGCCTTTTATGATAGCAATGATAATAATATACTCGATGGCAATGAATGTCCAAGTGACTATATTGCCTACATCGTTGATGTCAATGATTATGAGCCGCCTTCAATCAACTGCCCTTCCAACGTAACTGTTAGTACCTCTACAGGTGCCAATACAGACCAGGAGCCAGGGGATTGTGGAGCTGTAGTTAGGGGTATCAATGCTGATCCTGCTACCGACAATTGCCCATCACCTACCATCAATTATTCAATTAGTGGTGCTACCATGGCCAATGGCAATGGCGATGCATCCGGTAATTTCTTTTATACCGGTGTAAATACTGTGGTTTACAGAATTTTTGACCATGGAGTGCCCGTAAATAAAGATACATGCGTATTTACAGTAACGGTCGAAGATGATGAAATTCCCACCATCCTATGCCCACAGAATGTAACCATTGGTACTGACCCGGGAGAGTGCAGTGCTTTGTACAATTATGATGTAGAATATGATGATAATTGTTACGGTGTCAATGCCATGGGCTTTGCCGATGAATTTGAGCCTGGCAATTGGACCATTAGCAATAGCAATGGTGGCAATGGCTTTGTAGATGAATCAGATGCCCCCAATAGTATAATTATAACCGGTTCAGAACTTGGACCTATCAGTCCTTCAAACAATACAGATTATTGCATAACCATTCCAGGTGATTACGGGGGAACATTGGCTTTTGACTGGGACTATAACACCTCTGATGATGATGGACCTTTCTATGACAAATTTGGTTATGTAGTTGATGGCGTATTTACACAACTGACAAATGATGCAGGAAGTACTACCCAAAATGGACTGGTAAGCATTATGCTGATGCCGGGTCAAACTTTTTGCTTTAGGATTTTGTCTACAGATCAGGCTTTTGGTTCTGCAGTAACCATTGCCATGTCATTTACCTATATGGAAAGTATCAACCCTACGGTTGCGCAGAACGCAGGTCTTGCATCGGGAGCTGTTTTTCCGCTGGGTACAACTACCAATACTTTTACGGTAACAGATAACAATGACAATACAGCTTCTTGTAGTTTTACTGTTACAGTTGAAGACACGGAGGATCCTACCATAGAGTGTCCTGATGACATTGTAGTGCCTTTGAAACCATTGGAGTGTGAGGCAGAAATCGTATTTGATGCCACCGCTGCAGACAACTGTCCGGGTGTGACCTACGAAGTATCTACTGATCTTGAATCAGGTGATTTATTTCCAATTGGAGTTAACGAAGTAGTTTTTGTAGCTACTGATAATGCCGGCAATACCGCAAGTTGTAGCTTTACAGTAACCATTGTGGATTATTTCAATTCTTCATTGGGATGCATCAACAGGCACGTTTCACTTGATGAAAATTGCACCGCAGTGATTGATCCATACATGGTACTCACTGGATATGAAAACGAATTTGGAGATACTCTCTTAGGCTGTATTGATTCGTTTTATGTAAATGTTAAAGATGCGCACGGCAATGACCTCGGCAATACCGTTGATGGAGAAAACCTGGGTAAAACATTGGATTATGTGATCTCAAATCCTTCACATGGTTTTTACTGCTGGGGCACATTGAAGATAGAAGACAAGTTCAGACCGCATGTGGTTTGCACCAATGATACCTTGTCTTGTGTAGAACCACTTTCGAATGCCATCCTGCCAGATTTTGTTGACAACTGTCCTGGCGGAAAACTTATATTATTGTCAGAAGTACAGGAAAATCTGAATTGCAATGATGATTTTCTGAAAAAAATAACCAAGGTATGGTCTGGTGTTGATAAATATGGCAATCTTGCAGACACTTGCACACAGCTTATCTATATCGAAAGGACCGATTTATCGGGCATATCCTTCCCAGGACATTTCACAGGAACAGACGCATTGTTGTGTCGCAGTTTCACACCGGATGCCAATGGCTTTCCTCCGGTAAGTGTAACGGGTGTACCAAAGTTGAAGGGAGTTAATTTGTATCCATTCAACCAGGCTGCTATCTGTAATGGTTTTGTTGCCTATTCAGATAAATGGACTTTCACATCAGATTGTAAAAAAATATTTACCAGAACCTGGGAAGTAGGAGAGTGGTGGTGCAACAGTACCAATATTCAAACATGGGTACAGACCATCGAAATCAAAGATAAAGAAGCTCCTGTAATTGCTCCGATTGCTGATATTACGGTAAGCACAGGATCCAACAGCTGCACAGCGGCCGTAAACCTTCCTGCTGCTTCTATTTCAGATAAGTGCAATACATGGACAGTAAAAATAAATACGGGTGAAGGTGTGCTCAACACCAATGGTGGTACTGCCACCCTGACCGCCGGTATTCACTCAGTAAGTTATACCGCTACTGATTTGTGTGGCAATCAAAGCACCAGATCTATGAGGGTGACTGTGATCGACAGAGTTGAGCCCATTGCAGTGTGTGAGACAAGAACCGTTATCAGTCTGAAAGAAGACGGTACTGCCTGGTTGCACAAGACCACGATTGATGATGGTAGTTTCGACGAGTGTGGTCCCATTGAATTGAAGATCCGAAGGATGGCTACTACCTGTGATCAGGTGGGTACTCAATGGAGTGATGATGTATTGTTCTGTTGTGCCGATGTTGGAAAAGAAAATATGGTTGTGCTTCAGGTTACCGATCAGGTAGGTAGAACCAACCAGTGTATGGTCACGGTTGAAGTTCAGGACAAACGAATTCCTACTTTGACTTGTCCTGCTGATGTAGTAGTAGAATGTACTACGCCTTTTGATGTCAACGATTTGAGTGCTTCTTTTGGTTACCCAATTGTGGGTGGCGGCGGATGCGCTGATGTTGATGATGTGGATGAAAATGTTGTTGATCAAATCAACAATTGCAGGGTAGGTAATTTGATTAGAAACTTTACTTTAACCCACAACAATCAATTGGTAGGTAGTTGCAGTCAAATTGTGAAATTTGTACCAGACAGACCGTTTACCAGCAACATGATCAAGTGGCCAAGAGATACAACATTTATCAACAGTTTCTGCACGGCGTTTGACCTTGATCCTGAAAATTTGCCCGCAGGTTATGGAGCACCCAATATTGATGGCGAAGGTGTTTGTGATCTGGTTGCCAGCAGTCATGAAGATGATAAGTTTTACTTTACCAGCAATGGTGCCTGTTTGAAAATCGTAAGAAGATGGACCGTTATCAATTGGTGTGTACGCAGAACCGATGGTACCATCTGGCAGGAAAGCAGAGACCAGGTAATCGTAATCATGAATACCAAAGCACCGGTAATAAAGAGTCCAACCACAAGGCGTGAAGTTTGTAGCTACAATGCCGACTGTACACCGGTTTCCATTAAGTTGACAGCCGCTGCAGATGATGATTGTACTCCAAACAATGAATTGAGGTGGAGATGGACCATCACCCTTGAAAATGGTAATAAACTATATGGTACAGGCAACGATGCATCAGGTATTTATCCATTTGGTAGCCACCGCGTTGATTTTGAAGTAGAAGACAAGTGTGGAAACATCAATTATACAGGATATCCTTTTGATGTGAAAAGTTGCAAACCACCAGTAGCCTATTGCAAACAAGGTTTAAGCACTGGATTGGTGGCTATGGATACAGATGGCAATGGCATTCTGGATGCTGAAATGTCAATCCTTACACCTTCATTCTTCGACAATGGATCTTACCAGAGTTGTGGCAATTCTATCAGGTTGAGCTTCTCCGCCGATGTAGAAGACGATACACTCGTATTGAGCTGCGATGATATTGGTTTGTACCAGGTTGAGTTGTGGGTTACTGATGAAAATGGTAATCAGGGATACTGTATCACCTTTGTAGATGTTCAGGACAACAACAATGTAAACATTTGTCCTCCGGGCATAGTGGAATCAGATATCTATGGAAGAATCCATACTTCTGATGATAAAGGAATTGAAAATGTTACCGTGAAACTTTTGGCCGCTGAAGAGAGCATAGGCAATACTGAAGATTCAGGCAAATACAGTTTTGACAATAAGACCAAGGGCAAAGCATACGATGTATTGCCAGTAAAGAGTGACGACTACCTCAATGGTGTAAGTACACTGGATTTGGTAATGATTCAAAGACACATTTTGGGAGTAAGTAAGCTCAACAGTCCTTACAAATTGATTGCTGCTGACGTTACTCAGGATGATAAGATCAGTGCCAGCGATCTTGTAACCCTAAGAAAACTCATTTTGGGTACCACAACCAGTATGCCTAATGGCAAGAGCTGGAGGTTTTTCTGGGACGGTCATATTTTTGCAGATCCAGCCAACCCTTGGGCTGCTGATATGGGAGAAATGTACAACATTGCAAAATTGACCGGCGATATGGCCATCGACTTTACAGGTGTAAAACTTGGTGACATCGATGGCAATGCAGTGGCCAATATCCAGCAGAGCTTAAGTGAAAACAGAAGTGGCGAAAAATTTGAACTGTGGTACAAAGACCAAATGGTCAACGCAGGTGAAACCATTTCCATACCGGTTTATGCTTCCAACTCAGCATTGATCCATGGTGTTCAATGGAAATTGTTTACCAATGGCCTGGATATTCGCTCAATGTCTTCGGCAGAATTGAATGTAACACCACAAGAGTATGTAGTACTCAGTGACAATACACTGAAATTGAGTATGGCAGTACCTTATGGCAAAGTGGTAGGTGCCGATCAAACTTTGTTTGTGATTGAAGCGGTTGCCACCCAAAGTGGAAAACTCAGCGAAATGATGTTGTTGGATGACAATTTTGGTGCAGAAGTTTATACAGGTGAAAAAATTTCAACGATGGATATTGCGATCAGATCACGTGAGCTGGCAAAAGCCGATGCTTTTGCTGCTGATCAGATCAAACCCAATCCATGGAGTGAATCATCTGTGCTGACTGTTCAGTTGCCTCAAACCGGCTTGCTCAAATTGGTAGTAAGAGATGCTGCAGGCAAATTGGTTGTAAGCAAATCTATGCAAATGCAGGCGGGTAAACACAACCTGGAATTGACCAGAGAAATGATCCAGCATTCAGGTGTTTACATCTATAACATAGAATTTGGAGGAGAGACAAAACAAGGAAAAATGATTGTCCTCGACTAAGATATATTCGATTGAAGGTCTCTAATTATGCAAAGAGCGGACACTGTAGGTGTCCGCTCTTTTTTATTAAGCATACCTGTAAGCCGGATTCTGTCCTCCGGTGAAACCGGATGTCCTGTCATTTATCTAAGCTGCCTACCCCTTCCGGTTTATCGTTGCCGATAATCAGGCGAGTCACCTTTTCCGCCTAAGCAGACCGGAATATACATGGCATTTCAACCCACAAGGTTTATCCATGCCTTTGGTTACCCGAAGGCATCGTGGGCTCTTACCCCACGTTTTCACCCTTACCAGATCTTTGCAGACCGGGCGGTATTGCTTTCTGTGACACTATCTGTCACACAACCTTCGTTGTGTGCCCACCCGTTAGGTGGTGTGGTGCTCTACGTTGTCCGGACTTTCCTCCCGTAATTTCGTACGAGCGACAGGCCGGTATGCAGCCACAAATGTAGGTTTTTTTGTAATTTTGGAATAAAACTTTGGAAAGTCTCGACCACATCAGGGTAAATTTCAACGCCGAACAACTGTTTTTGCTCAACTTTTGTCTCGGTTTTCTCATGTTTGGCATTGCGCTGGAGTTGACCATCGATGATTTTAAGGCACTGGTAAAAAATAAAAAAAGCACATGGGTAGGTTTGGCAAGCCAGATGGTTTTATTGCCAGTGCTAACCTTGATGCTCATTGCCGTCATCCAACCACATCCTGCGCTGGCTGCAGGTATGTTGTTAGTGGCAGCATGTCCGGGTGGCAATGTATCCAACTATGCAGTTCACCTGAGCAAAGCCAATGCACCATTGTCGGTCTTACTTACCACTTTTTCGACTTTGGCTGCTGCCTTCACAACACCCTTCGTATTCAAACAAGGTCAAAATGTTTTGACCAGCCTTACCCGCAGCCAGACTACCTTTTCAATAGATTTTTTCAGCATGTTTTTATCGATTGTACAGCTGATTTTGGTGCCATTGATTTTAGGTATGTTACTGCGCCAATGGCAACCAACATTTACAGCCAAAATAATTCCAACCGTCAAAAGAGTAAGCCTTGTGATTTTTATAGCATTCATTTTATTTGCAGTAGCAGGAAATCTCGAAAATATAAGACAACATCTGCACAGGGTCTTTTTAATCGTGATGGTCCACAACGGACTCGCCCTTGCCCTTGGGTACTACTTCCCAAAATGGATGGGTAGATCTACCCAAGATGCCCGCACCATCTCTATTGAAACGGGCATTCAAAATTCAGGACTCGCCCTCATTCTTATTTTCAATTTTTTCAATGGCAATGGAGGTATGGCGCTGATTGCTGCCTGGTGGAGTGTATGGCATTTGGTTTCTTCCTTTGTGCTGGCTTTGTATTGGAAAAGGCACCCTGTAGCAGTAAGCCAATGAGGTGAGCAAGGTCAATACTAATTTGAAAAATAATCAAGCGAAAATGGGGTGTTGTATCAAATAAAGAAGTATTAAAATTTGATACTAACCGCTGCATTTATACTTCTGCCGTCCGATGGCCAAACACCTTGACCAGGGTAGCCGGTAGGCCTTTTGGTAAAATATAACTCATTCGTTAGATTGTTGAGGCTGAGTTTTAAGCTGGTGCCTGGATTGATTCTCAAAGCTAGATTGAAATCCCACAAATCATAGGCAGGCACAAGCCCCCGCGCTCCATTGGCACTTGGCGTTTTTGTATTTAAGGCATCTGAATAAGAAGATGATACATACGAATATTGTAGATTACAAGATACTTTTTTATAGGCAAGTTGTAAGCCATTTCTTGAAATCCAGATAGGCACTGTTTCAAGTTGGTTACCCTTGATGCTTATATTTTCATTGCCATTTCTGACCTGTCCGGACGTATATTTACCCTGCATGTAGGTAGTGGCAGAGAAGATGGAAATTCGTGCATTTTGATTTTCCAGCAATCTAAATTCCGAAAGCCATTCCAGACCGTTGGTAAGGCTGTTGCCTATATTGGTCTTATAGATGTATGCTTCCCCTTTCTCGTTGTACAAAATGAGACTGCCTATGCGGTTGTTGTATTTAAGCTGGAAAGCAGTGATGTCTACATTCAGCCAAGAGCATATTTTACCTTTAATTCCAGCTTCCGCATTGTAGCCAAAAGCATCTTTGATATTGGGATCATTTTGTTCCAAAACGGAACCGGGAATGAGGTCCGCTAATACAACGGGTCTGTAAGCCTGTGAGTAACCAGCATATAAATACAATTGAGGGCTAAGACTAAACTGGCTGCTGATACCAGGCAATACGTAATAGTGTTTGACTTGCTGCGGAATCTTTTCATCGGGCAAATAACTTATTCGGCCGGTCATATCGCTTTTGCCATTTTCTACCCTAAATCCCGGTGAAACGGAAAATCTTTGGCTTATCTTAAATAGGTTCTCTACAAAAAAAGCTATGTTTTTGGTTTTGAAATGAATGTCTCTTCCAAAATAATTGTTTGTTACGTTAAGGTCAAAATCGGTGCCGGTGGTACCCACTCCCTGCTGCCTTCTGTGTAAATCATTTTGTGTATAACGGATCCCAGCTACCATTACATTGGTCAGACCTAAAAAACTGTGATCATACCTCGCTTTAAGCTCGGTATTGTATGAATGAAAGTTGTCAATGTCTACCTGTCTGTTTTTGTATTGAAGTGTTGAGGCCAGTATGGTATCCGGTTGGTCGGCAAAGCCAATAAACTGTATTGAATTTCTTGCTCCCAGGATTGCAGATGATGTAAGGGTGAATAACAACCCTTTTGCTGCTTTCATTTGTAGGGTAATAGAGGGAACATAAATATCAGGATTAAAGTAGTTTCTGCTGCGTGTAGCCTGTTTTGGATTAGCATTAAATTGGGCATCTGTAAGAGGGCCCGGGATTCGAAAGGTATAAGTGCTGCGACCCAACTCGGCTTTTACATTCCATCTCGAATTCAGTTGGCCCTGAACCGAAATAAACTGTGCCTGAGCATCTGATTTGGCATTGTCTCTATAACCATCGGCTACCCTTCTTTGGTAATAGCTATTGTATTGCCACTTACCAATTTTTCCACCAATTGAAACGTAACCACTCATAAGGCCAAAGCTGCCTGCAGTAAAGATGGCTTCGCCTCCAATGGTTTTGGTAGTATCTGCTTGTTTGGTCACATAATTGATGGCACCTCCAAACTGAGCCCCGTATTGCAATGCAGCTGTACCCCTGACAATTTCAATTTGTTTGACAGATTCCAGCGGTGCACTGTAGTGTGAAGCGGGATAACCATATATATCGGAGTTTGTTGTGATGCCATTTTGACTAACATAATATTCCCAACTTCGATGTGGATCGAGTCCGCGAGTGGCTATGTTGATTTGGTTGCCGGCACCATCCATGTCGTATACAAAGGCACCTGGTAATTTGCCAAAAATCTGTCGACCGGATTTTTCTGCAATATTCAAAGGTGCATCCTGAATGGTGATCAACTCGCTTTTTTTACCTTCCGTGATCAGGGTGCCATTGACAGATGGCAGGAATTTTATTTCCTGGGATGGATGGCGATAGGAGGTAATGGTAATTTCTTCGACCTTTATGTTTTTGATGGAATCGGGATTTTGCCCATAAAGGAGCTGACCTATTACGCAAATGGAGATCACAGCAAATATTACCCGAAAATTCATAGTTTAATTTTTTGCAAAGTTACGCTTGCCATGCTAAAGGGGGGATAAATAGAATGATTCTAACTAAATTCTAAGTAAATAATATAATTTTATTAATCTAAGATAATGAAATAGTTAGGAGGTTTTTCAAAAAGAAGTGTACTCATCTCTGTCTTTGACAACTGTCACTCACTGCATTCGGGGTATAAAAAAAGCCGGTAGTTAGCCGGCTTCATATATTAAAAAGGTGTTGATATCATCATGAAATATATCGGCTGTCTTTGGCAAGTGCAGCACAAACCAAGGCACCTCCGGCCATGGAAAGGTTTTTTAAGATGTTGATCATTTGCATGGCTTTGGTGCCTTCATCAGCGGCCGACATCATACCATGGATATGGGGAATAAGAAAGAGTAGTAGAAGTACAGCTACCAGAACACTCGCCAACTTGTCGTACTTGCCTATCATGATGGCAATACTACCGGCCAGAAGACATGTTCCTGTAAAATAAACCATTATTGCCCCTCCAGGAGCCATACCCGCCATTTGATCTGCACTCATATAGTGCATGAGGCCAAAAATGAGAAGAGGAATGGCAAATAAATATTTGCCTAAGTTGATTACTGACTGCATGACATTTTGTTTTGGTTAATAATATGAGGTAAATATATTTAAATAGTTTGTATTGATGGTATATAATTTGTATTTATTTTTCAAATATTTGTTGCAACAGGTATTATTGATGCCAAGAAGAGTACTTTTAGTGGAGTATAATTATGAAATTTAAGCACTGTAAATTTTAGCGCTGGCTTTTACTTAATTGAGTTTGATAGTGGGTAAGTTTGTTGATCTGAATGTTATATCAATTAAAAATAGGAGCCAAAATCACTTCATAAAGCAATAGCAAAAACAATGGAGGTTGCTTAAAAAAAGAATTCAAAAGTTTGATTTTCAACAAATTTTGACATATCTTTGCACTAAATCACTCAAAGGAAAGGGAACAAAAGTTCCCTTTTTTATTTAAAATCGGTTTTAAATTTGGAGATTTCAGGAATTAAAGAAATGGTTGAGAGGTTTTTCATGGAAAATGCCATGGATAATTGCTATTTTGTAGATTCCAGAAATCAGGGAAAAAAAGTAGAAGTATTTGTTGATCGCGATGGGGGCATTTCATTTGATGTTTGCCATAAATTGTCGAGATACCTCGAATCATTCTTCGATGAAGACAAACGATTTGGTGAAGACTACATACTGGAAGTTTCCTCTCCGGGGGTAGGTAGTGCTCTGAAACTACCGCGACAGTACAAAAACAACCTGGGCCGCAACATTGTCGTTAAAACGGCAGCAGGCAAGTTGGAAGGAGTGCTGAAAGACGCCAACGACGAAAGCTGTTCAGTAGAAACCACTGAAACAGTAAAAGTTGAAGGCAAAAAGAAAAAAGAAATTGTAAACCACAAAGTTCAATACGTGGATATTGTTGAAGCAAAAATTAAAATAAGTTTTTAATCATGAATTTGGTTGAATCTTTCTCAGAATTTAAGGCTGGTAAAAACATTGACCGGCCTACCATGGTAAGGGTATTGGAAGACGTATTCAGAACCCTCATCAAAAAGAAATATGGTTCAGATGACAATTTTGATGTAATCGTAAATACACAAAACGGTGACCTTGAAATGTGGCGGATCCGCTCGATCGTGCCAGATGGAGAGGTAACGGATGAAATGTCTCAGATTTCTGCTACCGAGGCCAAAGCCATCGATGCCGATTACGATGTAGGAGATGAATGCTATGAGCAGCTCACCTTGGAAGAATTTGGTCGTAGGTCTATTATGGCAGCACGTCAAACCCTGATTTCACGAATTATGGATCTCGAAAAAGACGAGGTTTATAAAAAGTATGTGGAAAGGTTGGGTGAAATCGTAGTTGGAGAAGTGAGCCAGATCATGAAAAAAGAAGTTTTGGTACTGGATGATGCTACCGGCAACGAACTGGTACTGCCAAGAACCGATATGATCAAAGGCGATTTTGTTCGAAAAGGCGATATGATCCGAGCGGTCATCAAAAAGGTGGAAATGCGCAACAACATGCCGCATATTATCATCTCCAGAACGGATAATTTATTCCTCGAGAAGTTGCTCGAACAGGAAGTGCCGGAAATCGAAGACGGACTCATTACCATCAAACGTATAGTCAGACTTCCGGGTGAAAGGGCCAAAGTTGCTGTTGAATCTTATGACGACAGAATTGACCCGGTAGGAGCTTGCGTAGGTATGAAAGGAAGCAGGATACACGGCATCGTGAGAGAGTTGAAAAATGAAAACATAGACATCATCAATTATACCACCAATACTTCCCTATACATCCAAAGGGCGCTCACCCCGGCAAAAGTATCGTCTATTAATCTTGACGACAACCAGAGACGGGCGGCAGTATTCCTCAAACCGGATCAGGTATCACTGGCCATTGGTAAGGGTGGTTCCAACATCAAATTGGCGGGCAAGCTGGTGGACTACGAAATTGATGTATACAGGGATAGCGATGAAGCAGAACTTGACGATGTAGAACTCGATGAATTTGCAGATGAAATCGAAGACTGGATCATTACCGAGTTGAAGAACATTGGTTGTGACACAGCCAGGAGCGTTCTGAATCTGAGCAAAGAAGAATTGTTGCGACGAACCGACCTTGAAGAAGAAACCATCGACGAAGTCCTCGGCATTTTGGCTGCGGAATTTGAAGACTAAGCAAAGACACTTTATTACTAAAACCAATAAATGGGAGGAATTTTATTAAAAATAGCCAAAGAATTCAACGTAGCGACGACTACCATCGTTGACTTTTTGATTTCCAAAGGCTTTTCCATTGAAAACAAGCCGAATGCAAAGGTATCGGACGAGATGTACGATGCCCTAAGCAAAGAATTTAAGGGGTCTGCCGATATCAAAGAAAAGGCAGACCAGATTCAGATTGGTACCAGCTTCAAAAAGGCGGAAGAAAAGCCTGTATTTAAGCCTGTTATCAAGCCGCTTGAAAAAGAACCGGCAAAGCCGGAACCTGTAGCTACTGAAGAACCTGCCAAAGTTGCTCCGCCTGCAACACCTATAGTAGAAGAGGAAGTGGTTGAGGCAAAGGTAGAAGCACCCAAACTCAAAATTTTGGGTAAAATCGACCTTACACCAAAACCCAAAAAGGCTGCACCCAAGCAAGAACCAAAGCCGGAAGTAAAAGCCGAAGAAGAAACACCTGCGCCTGCACCTAAAGCAGAAACACCAGCACCTCCTGTTGAAGTAGTTGAGGGCGCTGCTCCCAAGGAGGCAGATGAAGTAGAAGAATACAGAGCAGCTACACCTCAACTTGCAGGTTTAAAGATCCTGGGTAAAATTGATACTGAAAAATTTGCCCCAAGCTCTAAAGGCAAAAAAGTGGCTGATAATAAAAAAGGTGCCGCACCTGCTAAAAAAGTAGGTGGTAAGACAGATGATAAACCGGCACCATCCACAGAAGGTGGCGACGCTTCCTCATCAGACGCTACCAAGAGAAAGCGCAAACGCAAAAAAATTACCGCTGAAAATTACAGAGACAACAACGCTGGCAAAAGCAGTGGCAACAAAGAAGAAGTAAAAGAAGTCTCTCAGAAAGAGATCGACGAAAAGATCAAAGCTACCCTTGCCCGACTCAATGTTTCCAGTAAAAATAAGAGACAAAAAATCAGGAGGGACAGCAGAGAAGTCAAGAGGGAGAAAGCTGAGCAGCAAAATGTTGCAGATGGCGATATGAAGCTCAAGTTGACCGAATTTGTTTCGGTTTCTGAATTGGCCAGTCTGATGGATGTGCCTGTGGCTGAAGTAATCACCACCTGTATGAACTTAGGGGTGATTGTATCTATCAACCAAAGACTTGACGCCGAGGTCATCGAATTGGTAGCCAATGAATTTGGCCATGAAATTGAATTTACCACAGCCGAGTCGATCAACGACGAAGAGAAAGAAGAAGAAGACGATCCTAAAGATCTTGAGCCAAGAGCTCCCATTGTGACCGTAATGGGGCACGTTGACCACGGTAAAACATCTTTGTTGGACCACATCCGGTCTGCCAATGTAGCAAGTGGTGAGGCCGGGGGTATCACCCAACACGTAGGAGCTTATGAAGTGCTGGTTAATGGTAAAAAAATTACCTTCCTGGATACACCGGGTCACGAAGCCTTTACGGCGATGAGAGCCAGGGGTGCCAAGATCACAGACGTAGTTATCATTGTGGTAGCTGCCGATGATCACATCATGCCCCAAACCAAAGAAGCCATCAGTCATGCCATGGCAGCAGGAGTACCAATTATTTTTGCGATTAACAAAATCGATAAAGATGGTGCCGATCCTGAGAGAATCAAACAGGAACTGGCATCCATGAATTTCCTGGTTGAAGACTGGGGAGGTACTTATCAATCTCAGGATATTTCGGCCAAAAAAGGCATCAATGTTGATAAATTGTTGGAAAAGGTGTTGTTACAGGCAGAAATGCTGGAACTCAAAGCCAATCCAAAAAGGGCAGCCATCGGAGCTGTCATTGAAGCATCATTGGACAAGGGTAGGGGTTATGTGACCAAAGTGTTGATACAAAACGGAACCCTTAACATCGGAGATCCGGTTGTGGCTGGCGCATACAGCGGTAAGATCAAAGCCATGTTCAACGAAAAGGGTAAAAAACTCAAATCGGCAGGCCCGTCGACACCGGTTCTGCTCTTAGGTCTAAGTGGTGCACCCCAGGCGGGAGAAAAATTCAGAGAAACCGACAACGAGCAGGATGCACGTCAAATCGCTGCCAAACGTTCACAAATAGAAAGGGAACAATCCAACAGGGCTTCTAAACGAATTTCATTGGATGAGATTGGGCGTCGATTGGCTTTGGGTACGTTTAAGGAACTCAACCTTATTGTAAAAGGAGACGTAGATGGATCCATCGAAGCCTTGACCGACTCTTTGATCAAACTATCAGTAGAGACCATTCAGGTGAGGGTAATTCACAAGGCTGTAGGACAAATTTCAGAATCCGATGTATTGCTTGCATCGGCTTCAGACGCCATCATCATTGGTTTCCAGGTAAGACCATCTTCCAACGCCCGCCAACTGGCAGAGAAAGAAGGGGTTCAAATCAAAACCTATTCTATCATTTACGAGGCCATCGATGAAGTCAAAATGGCGATGGAAGGCTTGCTGGAACCTACCAAAGAGGAAAAGATCGTTGCACAGGTTCAGGTCAGAGAGGTATACAAAATCAGCAAAGTGGGTACCATTGCGGGATGTTACGTTACCGAGGGTAAAATCACCCGTGGTAATCACATTCGTTTGGTTAGGGATGGCATCGTAGTTTTCCCAACCAAAGAAGGATCGCATGGTGAGATCGATTCTTTGAAACGATTCAAAGACGACGCCAAAGAAGTAAGATCAGGACTGGAATGTGGTATTTCCATCAAAAACTTCAATGATATTGAAGTGGGAGACACCATCGAAGCATACGAAATCATTGAGATCAAGCAAAAACTGAAATAAGTTTTCCGGAGACAGTGGAACTGTCGGCACTCAAAGAATTATTGGATCGCAAGTACGAGCAATACCATCAATATGGTTTTGTGGCAGATGATCCTATTTCTGTTCCCCATCGTTATGCCCTCAGGCAAGACATAGAAATAACTGCGTTTATTACAGCCACTATTTCGTGGGGCAATCGCAAATCCATTATTAAAAGTTCTGTTTCATTATTCGAAAGAATGGATCATGCACCCTATGATTTTATATCAAATCACAGTGCTGAGGAATTGAAGAAGCTGCACAATTGGGGGCATCGGACATTTCAAACAGCCGATTTATTGGGTTTTATCCAATTTTTAAGACGCCATTTTCAAAAGCATGATAGCCTGGAAGAAGCTTTTTTGATAAAAAGTAAGTTCAGGTCGGTTGAAGAATCTTTTATTCATTTGGGCGAAGTCATGTTTTCGGATGGGGAGACGATGTTGGACCGAAGTCGAAAACATGTTAGCAACCCTGCCAAAGGGTCGGCCTGTAAAAGGTTGAATATGTTTTTAAGGTGGATGGTTAGGCCCGGGGATGGGGGGGTAGATTTTGGAATCTGGAGAAAAATTCCATTAAAAGCATTGATGATGCCCCTGGATGTACATGTAGACCGGGTTGCCAGGGAGTTGGACATGTTGAAAAGAAAACAAAGTGATTGGAAAAGTGTAGCAGAATTAACTGAAGTCTGCAGGCTATTAGACCCAAAAGATCCTGTGAAATATGATTATGCATTATTTGGGATGGGCATTGAGCAAAAAAAAATCAGCCCTGACATTCTTTAATACCAAGGCTGATTCTAAAACTTAAAAGCACAATATTATATCTTTAGTAAAATAACTTTCATAAAAAATAACCCACAACTACTTTAAGAAATGTGGGTTATTAAAAACTTACACTTACAGCACAATATATTAATAGTCAATATATTAGTCGTTTCTAATAACCTCTCAAATGAGGTTTAATTACATTCCACTTGGATCATCTTCTCCAACCCAGTCCATATACACAGATTTTGTGCTTTGTGGAAGGTTGTTAAATTCAGTAGAAGAAGAAATAAGGCCAAGCGCCATCAAAAGTCCAATTACGTAAGCTACCATTTTGAAAAAATTTAATTTGAGTTATAAAATCTATTGCAAAATTATTGCCAGAAATTCACTCAAAAAATGACAGTTTACTAATTGAAAATTTGTCAAAAATAGACCGATTAATTGCTATTAATCATCTCAATATCTTCATAATGAGGTGATTATAGCAAGTAGATTTGAAATAGTATTCTAAGTTTCCAATGCAAAATATTAGAATTACGGTGCAAACCATAATAGAAATAGATCACACAGAAATCCTGTTAAATCTTTAACCCGCCTTTTGTCATCATCTAGTTTATAAGAACTGCTAAAGGAGCACACTTAGTATTTTCTCCTTTTCTTTCACA
>CALMWS010000155.1 GCA_937870795.1 uncultured Bacteroidota bacterium
GAATATATCATTTTATCATTGCGAGAAATTATTGAACTTGATATTACAATTCTTGAAATTGCTGACTTGCCTTTAGGTTACGAGGCTTTTCGAACGCACAAAAATCTTCCATGGCTTGTAAGTCAATCTTCACCTGATTAAGAGAAGAGGCCGTATCAAAATTGCTTTTGATTCGGTTTCTTTATTTATAATTTGCTGAAGTGATTTGTATTGGTTTAGTTTTTTTGACAGTGTGTACTGTCCCCAACCATCACTCCCACTCTCACCCCACCATTTCCCATCAATGTCTCCATGTCTAGCTATATAAGCTAGCAATGGCCCATTGCGCCGCTACAAAGCATTCCATATTTTCTATTCCATCAAAGCACACACTACTGCCATTTTTTTAAAACTTTTCATACCCCCACTTCCAAAAATTCCCTACATTTATCTCAGCATTTATTGCAGTAGCATATTGTTCTTTGAAAGTTAGTTTGTGTTACATCATTACTACCCGTTCGGGTTAGTAATGCAAGGGATCAGTAGTAAGGCTTTAAGTTTTGGTTCTCCTGAAAATATGCTTAAGTATAACGGTAAAGAAGAGCAAAGAAAAGAGTTCAGTGATGGTAGTGGCTTGGAGTGGTTGGATTATGGGGCGAGGATGTATGATGGGCAGATTGGACGTTGGAACCATATTGATCCATTAGTAGAACAGTTTACGGCATGGAGTTCATACAATTTTTGTTTTAACAACCCCTTGCGTTTTACCGATCCGACAGGTGCGTCACCTGATGATTTTGTGCAAAGAAAAGACGGCTCAATCTCTTGGGACAAAAATGCAAACGATCAAGCAACAACAAAAGAAGGTGAAACTTACTTAGGTAAAACACTTACATTTAATTTTAATAATTATATTGATAAAAATCTTTGGGATGGACCAACAATGTTTGGATTAGTAGACCCTTCAGGTGATAAACTAACTTCTAATATATCAGTTACTGGTTCTGAAAATGAGTTAGGTGAGTTAACAAGTATATCCGCAACAAAAAGTGTGGAAGTAGGCAAAACTCCATGTGGTTCAGCAAGAGATTTCTTTCCAGGCTTAGGTAAAGACCAGAATAAGTTTACATATAATCAAACATCAAATGAAGACGGCACATTAGCTACTTACAATCTAAATTTTGAACAGCATGCAAGCGTATCTAAAATTGAAGAAATTGGGTTAAATGTATTGGGTTTTGATATTGTAAATGTTGCTCAAAATCTTAAGATTAACTTTTCAGGAGATAATTTAAAAGTTACAGCTTCTACGGATATTTTTCCTTCATCAACATTAAAAGTAAATGACATTCAATTATTTCAATATAACCAACCTTCATTTAGAGCAACACATGGGTATAAACTAGACCGTACAATTGAACGATTTCCACGAGAAATACCATTAAGGCCTACACCCGCTTTACATCAACGATACAGCAAGTAGAATATGAAATGGAGAAATTCTAAATTAGGTGTGATGAAAATGCTTGTATTATTAGCAGTTTTTCATACTCTAGTAGGTTGTAAACAGCCAAAATTAAAAATTATTGTTCCAGAGAACTACTTTGGTAAAATCATTTTAGTATTATCCAATGTCGATAGGGATATTTTAACTGTTGATAGTAATGGTATAGGCTACATTACAAAACATACTTTTGATAAAACTTATACAAAACCTTTTGTTATTGAAAAAGGGGGCACAGATATCAGCAATCAAGCGGTTGGTTTTAATATTTCAGCTTTTTGGAGTAAAGGTAAATTTGCATTTGCCAATGATGAAAACAGCCCACCAAATAAGGCTGTTGAATTTTTATCTTTTGAAGTTGTGCCGAAAGACAAACAAATGAAGAAACAATATTACAGTAAAAAATTAGACGATCTAATAGATAAAAATAAAGTTTTATACAGATAATAAATAGTTTTCACCCACCCATCATCTCCCTCTCACTTCCTTTCCCCTCCATGTCATGCTATGTAAGCAAGCAATGGGATATTAGGCAGCTTCAATGCACTACATATTTTACAAATATTCACTTCCTCCACACCCAAAAATTTCCTACATTTATCTCATCATTTTTTGCAGTAGCATATTGTTCTTTGAAAGTTAGTTTGTATTGTAATGTTACTATCCGTTCGGGTTGGTAATGCAGGGGATTAGTAGCAAGGCGTTGGCATTTGGCGGTGCGGAGAATAAATACAAGTACAATGGTAAGGAAGAACAACGTAAAGAATTTAGCGATGGAGGTGGATTGGAGTGGCTGGATTACGGAGCGAGGATGTATGATGGGCAGATAGGAAGATGGATGGTAATTGACCCAATGGCCAGCAAATGGAATATGATTTCTCCGTACAATTATGCACTTAATAACCCTCTAATATTTATTGACCCGGATGGAAGAGATATAACAATAGGACATTTGACAGATGGACTTGATAGGAACTTAGGTGAAATGTCAAAGAAAGAAAGGAACATGATAATTAGTGGTCTTCAAAAATTAACCAACGATAAATTAAAATATAATAGTAAGACAGGAGCGATTGATATAACAAGCAGAGCAAAGGATAAAGACATAAAGCTAAAATCAGGTACAGAACTAATTAGAGCATTGGTTGACCACAAAAATGATGTTACAATAAATTTTAGTCGGGTTCAAATGGGTTCTTCTGCTGGTAAATCCTCGGCAACAAAAGATGATGCTGGCGCAAATGGGGTTGGGAGAAGCACGTCAATTACAATGACTGAAGGGAACGGTAGTACACAAGTAGCAACTTCACAAGATTCCCGGTCGCATAAAGAAGTTCAGCCCTTTTTTATCGTTATGGCAGGAGAACTATCTCATGCTTTAGCTGAAATGGATGGAGCGGCGATTCCTACATCAACAGGGAAAAAAGTTAACTATTATAGAGGCCCGAATGGCGAACGGTTGCAAGAAAAAGTAACTCTGGAGGAATTGACAGCACA
>CALMWS010000156.1 GCA_937870795.1 uncultured Bacteroidota bacterium
TATGGAGAGAAATGCAAAATTATATGCAGCAGCACAACATTCCTATTGAAAAAGTAGGTAGCGCCTTTCCCAACCTGGCAGAATTGCGGTATTTGGATTTAAGCAACAATAAGACGAAACACATAAGCAAAGATTTGGACAAGAATGCTTATTTTTTGTATTCCAATGTATACAATGAAATCAGTGCAAAAGATGTGGATTTACTACAAGCCCGTTACAAGGCTATCTATAGTCTTCATGGAAAAGGCATTTCAATGGTCCTTTACAAGCAAAAATAGGGCAGTGGCTCAGCCTTTTTCATTTTTTTTCAATGCTTACCATGCTTGAGTTATTAAGATTAGGTTAATGAAAGTTGCATGCAAAAGGGCTAAAAAATAAGTGGGTTGCATTTTATAAAAAACACAGCCCACTTACCAAACTGAAGTTATTTTATGGCCTTTATATAAACAGCATGTGTGTGCCTATGCCCGATCCTTGTTTATAAAAATCTCCTACTGTGATGATACCTCCGATTTCATCGTACATATCTTCTTTTTTATAATGGAACATGTCCATGGCCAGTCGGCAGGCCCAGAGTTTCACTCCGGATGCTACCATAATGTCTAAAAATTCATGCACATCTGGCATATCAATTTTTTCCATTTCTTTTTTCATCATCATGGTAGCCAAACTTTCCATACCGGGCAGGCCTCCAAGCATGGTAGGCATGTGCATGGCAGGGTTTCCTACGGTTGCTACGTGAAGGTGTTCCAGTTTTTTCTTATGAATGGCTTCAAGACCGAAGAAGGTGAAAAAGATCTCGGCTTCAATACCTTCCATTCTTGCGCCATTGGCTAGCACAAATGCAGCATATACATTCTCTAAGGTGGCTTTGGAAAGAATGATCATCATCTTTCTGATTTCCCCATTGTATTCATTCATGGTTATATTTATTTTGTGGGTTAAGTAACAAGGTTAAATGCAACTTGCAGGCTTGGGAATGCCGGCAATTTTGGTAGATGTTTTCAATGGACCCTGAGGAAAGAGCTGATAAAATTCTTTGATGTCCAGCACGTCGCTTTTGCCTATTTTTCGGATGCTGAGCGCTACATTATTTTTGTGTTCGTTCTGTAGATAGGCAATTACCTCCCAGTGCCTGGGTGTCATGGTGATATTGTTTTCAGCTGCAATGGCTTCTCCTATTTCTTTGGTCCATTGTGAGAAGTCAGTCAAATAACCCTCGTCATTGACCTTGATCATTTTTCCTGCTATTTCTTTTTCCATTATATGATGTATTAAAAGGTGATTGATTAATCGAAGTTTTTTCCTGCTTCTTCCATGTGACTGGATACAAATGGTATGTGTGTGCCTTTTAGCAACATATTCCAGTAAATCCATCTGAATGCCAGCTTGCCCATGTGGTTGATTCTGCTTTCTTTCATTAGTCTCAGTGGACCAACACCTGGGAAGGGGAAGGTGCCCTCTACGGGCTCATGGGTATAATTAAAATCTATCAGCAACGCTTTGCCTCCTCCGGTTTCTATGAAACAGTTGGCATGGCCATCGAACTCCTCGGATAGTGGTTCTCCTTTGATAAAATGTTTGATGTTTTCTGTTAAAATTTCAGCTTCAAAGTGGGCTACAGAACCTGCCTTAGATGCCGGTATATTGGATGCATCTCCCAATACAAAGATGTTGTCATGAGCCAATGACTGAAGTGTAGCCTTGTTGGTGGGTATAAAATTGAGATCATCACCCATGCCCGACCTGGCAATCACTTCGTCCCCTTTATTGGTAGGTACAGTGACCAAAAGATCAAAAGGAATTTCCCGACCACCATAGTCAACAATTACTTTTCTTTCGTTGTCAACGGATTCAATGGCAAAATCTGGCTCTATTTTGATGTTTTTTTCGTCAAGCAAGTGATCGAGAGCAGCCGTGGCTTTGGGTTTGGTAAAGGCCCCACTCAACGGTGTAACAAAGCTAATTTCTACTTTGTCGCGCATGTTTTTATGTTTGAAAAAGGAGTCCGCCAAAAAGGCAAATTCCAGTGGAGCTACCGGGCATTTAATAGGCATCTCTGTGATGTGTACCAACATTTTGCCGCCTTGCCATTCTCTCAATTTATTTCTAAGTGCCAATGCGCCTTCAAAGGTGTAAAAATCAAAAACACTTTTGTGCCATTCTTCTCCTTTCATGCCCTCAATTTCTTCTGGGGCAATTTTGGCTCCGGTAGCTATGATCAAAATGTCGTAGGTATTAACAGTGCCGTCTGTCATCACCACCTTGTTTTCACCACCAACTATCTGAGCTATGGAACCTTTGATGAGGTTGACATCTTTTGGGATAAAATCTTCTATTTTTTTGATTATGTCGTCCGGAGTATATATGTCGAAAGGCAAAAACAGATAGCCCGGTTGATAATGGTGTTCGACTTTTTCATCTATGATGTCAATTTGCCATTCTTTTTTATCCAGTTCATGGTTGAGGTGGTTGGCCATCATTGTTCCTGCTGTACCGGCACCCAAGATCAAAACGCGTTTCATGCTGTTTAAATTTTTTCTCAAAGTTCTGATACAAAACGTTGTATTAATGCGATGCCCATCATACTATTGCGTGATGGTAAGCCGGGTTTTGGGTAACTTATGTTACACAATTAACAAGC
>CALMWS010000157.1 GCA_937870795.1 uncultured Bacteroidota bacterium
TTTACCTTTGCCACACCGGTCAAAGACATTCCCAAAAAGGCATTGGAACTCATCCTGTATGGGGGAGAATCCACGGGTAAAAAATCGTACCAGTATGTTATCCACGATTTTGTGTACGACCTCGGCACCGAAGGCCTCTTCAACATGCTCAAGCGGTGGTACGAAGATACCAGTTCGGAGCGCATCCGTGCCTGGGCTGAGGAATTTATGGAAATTGCCAAGTGTTCTGGCTGCGGGGGTTATCGCCTGCGCAAGGAGTCGTTGCACTTTAAGCTCAATGAGAAACACATCGGTGAGTTGGCACAGATGGACATTGCTACCCTCTATGAATGGATAGGCACCTTAGAAAAAAAGCTCACCAAAAAACAATGGGCCATTGGCCAGGAGGTCATCAAAGAAATTAAACTCCGCCTCGGCTTTTTGCTACAGGTAGGACTCGACTACCTCTCTATCGACCGACCCACAAGGACCCTTTCGGGGGGCGAGTCGCAGCGCAGCAGGTTGGCCACACAGATTGGCTCACAGCTAACAGGCATCACCTACATCCTGGATGAGCCCAGCATCGGCCTTCATCAAAGGGACAACCAGCGACTGATCGAAGCCCTCAAAGATCTCACCACAATTGGCAATACCGTGTTGGTGGTAGAGCACGACAAAGACATCATGCTGGCCTCTGACTACCTCATCGACCTGGGGCCGGGAGCGGGCAGCCATGGGGGCGACATCATCAACCAGGGCACACCCAAAGAATTCATCAAAAAGGGAGGCATCACCGCCGACTACCTCAGCAACCGCCAATCCATTGCCTTGCCCGCAGCGCGCAGGACAGGCAATGGCAAGAAACTGGAACTCAAGGGAGCCACCGGTCATAACCTCAAAAATGTAGAGATTAGTTTACCCCTGGGCACCATGATTTGTGTGACCGGTGTATCGGGCAGTGGCAAGTCGTCGCTCATCAACGAGACCCTCTATCCTATATTGCGCCAGTATTTTTACAACAGCGCCAAAAAGCCATTGCCCTATAAATCCATCAAGGGCATAGAGCACATAGACAAGGTCATCGATATTGATCAGTCGCCCATTGGTCGCACCCCAAGGTCCAATCCCGTGACTTATACGGGTGTTTTTGACGACATCAGAAAGCTGTTTGCCGACCACCCAGAGGCCAGAATCCGGGGTTATAAGCCGGGCAGGTTTTCATTTAATGTAAAAGGCGGAAGATGCGAAACCTGCGAAGGTGCTGGCAAAAAAGTAATCGAGATGAATTTCCTTCCCGATGTAATGGTAGACTGCGAAGCGTGCAACGGCAGGCGGTACAACCGCGAGACCCTGGAGATCCTGTACAAGGGCAAGTCGATCTCCGACGTACTTGAGATGAACGTAGAAGACGCCGTTACCTTCTTCCAGCACATACCTGCCATCTACCGCAAGATGCACACCCTCAACGACGTGGGTCTGGGCTACATTACCCTGGGCCAGCAGGCCACCACCTTATCCGGAGGTGAAGCCCAGCGCGTAAAACTGGCCGAGGAGCTCTCCAAAAAAGACACCGGCAACACCCTGTACATCTTAGACGAGCCCACCACCGGCCTCCACTTCCAGGACATCCAGCACCTGCTTGACGTGATCCACAAACTGGTAGACAAAGGCAACACCGTGATGATCATTGAGCACAACCTCGACGTGATCAAGATGGCCGATTACATCATTGATGTTGGTCCCGAGGGTGGCATTGGCGGTGGCACGATCTTGTTTCAGGGCACGCCGGAGGAGTTGGTGAAGGTGAAGAAGAGTCATACGGCGCGGTTTTTGAAGGGGGAGTTGTGAGGATTCAATTTGAAAAAGTCAGATAAAATTGTTTTATTTTCTTTTGTTGTATGGGCCTATCTGCTATCGAGGCCTTGAAAAAATCAATATATTTGCCAATATTTGACAAGTCAATAATAAAACAATGAAAAGTCAGTTTGGAGAGAAGATAAGAGAGCTCAGGGAAAAGCAAAACCTTTACCTACGGGAGGTGGCGCCCTTGCTTGAAATGGATACTGCTCAACTGAGTAAAATCGAAAAGGGACAACGGCAAATAAAACGAGAACAGATATCAATTATTGCAGATGCACTCAAGGCCAATTATAATGAATTGATGACATTGTGGCTGGCAGACCAAATATTTGCTGTCGTTGGAGGCGAAAAGCTTGCGAAAGAAGCAATTTTACTAGCTATAAAGAGAATTTGATTAGAAAAGACGAATAAATTGAACAAGTTTTTAACCATACATACAAGCAGAACAATAATGTACGCTGAGTTGGAAAAAGTGATGGCTTATTCCATAGATGGGAAAAAATTCACGGAAGCATTAGGGCAAAATGTGACAGGTAAAAAATCAAGTTCGGGAGTTGTAAAGACAGCAAGATACTTGAAGCAGCTTTATGGTTTTAATGTACAAGACCCTTCATTTGTGGCCTTTCATTATTTCTGGAAAGTATCGGATGTGCAAGAAAAACCCCTGATTGCTTTTTTGTATGCTGTTCATCAAGATGTTTTGTTGGCTGAAAGTATAGAAGTACTGCAGAGAAAAAAGCAAGGTGAAAAAGCATCTGTAGAGCTTTTTGAAGGAGTAATTGAAAAGTATCATCCCAATCATTATTCGGCAAATACACGGAGATCAATAGCTCAGAACATTGCAAGCTCGTGGAAACAGCCAGGCTTTATCGAAGGAAAAGTGAAGAACATTAGAACACAACCGGTGGTCACCTACCGTGTAGCTTGTTTCTCATTTTTATTGGCCTACCTCAATGGTCTAAGGGGGGACTTTATCTGGAACAGCATTGGTGTGAAGGCATTGTGCCTGCCGGAAAGTAAACTCCGTGAATTGGCAATGGAATGTGCAAAAAAAGATTTGATGCAATACCAATATGCAGGGAGTGTTACGGCGATCAGTTTTACCAACCTTCTAAGCAAAATAGGAATAGATGGCAACAAGAATTGAATCATTAATAGAAGCCTACACCAAGGTAGTGAAAGAGCCCTGGTCATCTGCTTTATCCGGACAAGAACGGATTTGGTTCCTGGTATATGACCCGGCGGAGCAACGTAAAATAGATTTGCATCTGGGCGAATTTGAAACAGTAGCTATTAGGGCGGGAAAAAAATGGGAGAGTATTTCATTGAAGCATTGCTTCCCTTCATGGATGGCGAAGCATGAATACAAAGAAGATTATTTTACAAGCCCCGAATATATAGTTGATCAATTGGAAGCTGAGTTTATTCCTTACGCAATTCAGTTTTTAAAGAATGAACTGGCTAAAGTTGAACAGGAAGAGCATACATTAATTGCATTGAGAGATGTGTCTGCTCTTTTCGGCTTTGCCCGTTTGTCTGAAATACTGAAAAGCTGCGACAAGGATTTCAAGGGTCGCTTACTTATTTTCTTTCCTGGTGAGTTTGAACAAAATCATTATCGCTTGCTGGATGCTAGGGACGGGTGGGATTATTTAGCAAGGCCTATAACCTTATAAAAAGACTTCAATGAAGAACAAAGAACTATTTACACTGAATCCGGAACAGGTAAACCTCAAAAATGAAGGGGTTGCCAAGATCAGAGCAATTAATGAAAGCGAAGACCTCAGCATAGTTGAGTATGAATTGAAAACATTCGTTTGCGAAGGAGAATACCACGAAGGATTGAAGAAGATTTTGGAATTTTATTTACAGAATTATTCCAGCACGGAGCAGCCTGCTTTTTGGGTGAGTGGCTTTTATGGAAGTGGTAAATCGCATTTGGTAAAAATGGCTAGCTACTTGTGGAATGACTTTGAATTTCCAAACGGAAAAACAGCCCGAAGTATAAAGCCTCTACCCCAGGATGTAAAGGATCTGTTTGTTGAAATAGACCGCAAGCAAAAAGTTCAGGGCAAGTTATCTATTGCCGGCACACTCAGAGATTTTCCCTCAAAAGACATTCGGTATTCCTTTCTGCAAATCTTTTTGAATAGTTTGGGTTTGCCGCAGCAGTACCATCACTTCAAGTTCGTTCATTGGTTAAAGAAGGAAGGCATGTATGATGGTGTACAGGCGATATTAGAGGCCAGTGGCAAGAACTTAAAAACAGAAATAGAACGAATTTTTGTTTCTACTGCATTGGCTAAAGCCGTGCTTGAAATGAAACCTGAAATGGCCGATAACGAGGCTAAACTCCTTGAGCTTTTCAGGGCTCAGTTTGCCAGAATTGATACCATTGGAAGGGAAGATTTTGTAAAGACCATCCGTGAAGAAATCCTGCCATTGTCTTACATTGATAAAATACCCTGCACCCTCATCATATTGGATGAAGTGCAGCAATTCATTGGGCAAGACAGCAACCTGGCTTTTGATGTGCAATTATTGGCCGAAGATCTCTGTTCTCGATTTGAGGGTAAGTTCCTATTGGTGGGTACAGGGCAAAATGCCTTGACCGATACTCCCATTCTGCAAAAGCTAATGGCTCGCTTCAGAGTGCCGGTTCAACTCACCAATACTGACATCCAAACGGTTATTCGTAAGACCATACTCGATAAGAAAGCTACAGCTATTGCACCCCTGAATTCCAAACTGGATGCTGTTTCTGGTGAAATATCCCGCAACCTTCAAGGAACAGTATTTGGTTACTTAACAGAAGATAAGAATACATTGGCAGCTGACTACCCGTTATTGCCTTCCACTCGCAAATTTTGGTACAAAGTATTGCAGGTGGTGGATGTCGCGGGTACATCAGGTCAATTACGCAATCAATTGCGTTTGATAGATGATAGCTTAAAAACCATTGCAGAGAAAGAATTGGGTGCTGTGGTTCCTGCCGATTTCATTTTTACCCAAACCCGGGCCGATCTCATCCAAGCTGGTTTGTTGTTGAACGATACCAGCAACCTTATTCAGGGTAAAAAGGCACAGGGCGGGGATTCTGAAATTGAAGGCCGAATCCTAAGTGCTGTCTTTTTGCTGGATCAAATCACATCCGATATCGCTGATACAGGTCTGAAATCGAATGAGAATACCATTGCCGATTTGCTGATAGATAATCTTAATACAAACTCTGATGCATTCCGCACCAAAGTGAAAGCGCTGATCAAAAAGCTAGTGGATGAAAAGGTACTCATGCCTATTAATGATGAGTACAAGCTGCAAACTAAAATTGGCGCAGAATGGGAACAAGAATTTACTAAACAATACATCAAGCTCAATAATTCCGGTGACGATCAGATTCAAGAACTGAGAAGAGAAAAGATCATTGCTCACTTTAAAGAAAAAACCAAGGGCATCAGTGTTACACAAGGCACATCACGTATGGTACGTGACTTTGAATTGTGGGATAAAGAAACCATACCCAACACAGATCATAAATTGAATTTGTGGATCCGGGATGGTTGGTTTGAAAATGAAACAAGTGTAGAGAACGAAATCCGGGCTGCAGGAAACAATGCCCCATTGTCTTATGTTTTTGTGAAAAAATTCAGAGACCCGGAATTACGCACTGAAATCATCAAATTCCTCTCTGCCGGTTTAGCCATTAATGCCATGGGCCTGCCCTCCACTCCCGAAGGAGAACAGGCCAAAAAGAGTATGGAAACCCGTCAGTCGCAGGCGAAAACGGCCATACAGGATTTGGTTGAAAAGATTTGTGCAGAAGCCATTGTGTTTTTGGCAGCGGGAAACAAAGTACAATCTGGCACCTTGAAGGAAAATATACAGGAAGCGCTGAACAGCATTGCCGACCGCCAGTTCCCCGACTTTAAGGGCAAGGCAGATTTCCTCAACTGGGGGCAAGCTTTGACCAAAGCGTTGGCTGGCAACCCTGATGCCCTAAATGCCATTAGTTACACCGGTGATGTGGACAAGCATCCCGTTGCTTCCGAAATCCTACGGTATATAGGTAACACTACCAAAACCGGAAAGGACATCCGCAACCAGTTTATGAAGGCACCTTATGGTTGGCCGCAAGATGCTGTGGATACCATGCTGGTGATGCTTAAAAACATGCAGTACATTTCTACCAGCGAAACTGATTTGAAGGTGGCCAAGATCAATCAGGCTACTTTCAAAAAGGAGATACATATTTTGGGTGCAAAGGATAAAATCTCCATTCGCAAATTGCTGCAGGATGCTGGCATTACCTGCCCACCCAACCAAGAAATATTTCCTTATACTAATGAATACCTCGATAAACTCAAAACGCTTGCCGCACAGGTAAGTGGTGATGCTCCAAGACCTGAGCCTATCAACGTTGACTTCATCAAAGAAATTGAAAACAAAGATGGCAATGAACGGCTGATCGACATCCTGCAACAAAAAGATATGCTCCAGGCAAAGTTTACCGAATGGACTGCAAAAGCCAAATTGGTCAACGACCGTGAGCCACAATGGAACTTGTTGGCAGACCTCATCAACCATGCCCCCGATGAGCCCGATATGGAGCCATTCAAAAAAGAGAGCGCTGCCATCAGAGACAATCGTTTGCTATTACAGGAGCCTGATCTGATACAGCCCATTCTAACGGCTATCTCCGATAAGCTGCTCACCATTCTTAACAAACGAAAAGAACAATACAATGTCCTCTACGATATACGTATGGTCGATTTGCAAGCCAATGAGTATTTCAAAAAACTAACACCGGAACAAAAACATAGCTTACTGGCCAGGCATCAATTGCTGGTAAAGCCAGAGATTAAGGCACTTGATGCCCATGCCTTGCTCCTTCAATTGAACAAGGCTACACTGTACACCTGGGACACCAAAATTGCCGCCTTGCCCGGGCAGTTCCAGTCGGCATTGGAAGAGGCTATCTTGCTCTCAGCTCCTCAGGCAAAAACCTTCAGCCTGCCCCGTAAAACCATCACTTCGCAGGCGGAAATTGATAGCTACTTGTCTGAACTGAAAACGGAACTGGAAACCCTACTCAAAGAATCAAGTTCCATCATTTTAAAATAAGCCTATCGCATGAGTAAAGTAGTATCAACGGAACTTAGCTACAAACAACTGCTTGCCACCATTAAGCAGCAGGTGCAAAGTGCCCAGGTAAAAGCCGCCCTAGCGGTGAATAGTTCGTTGATACAGCTTTACTGGAATATGGGCAAGATGATTGCCGAAAACCAGGCCCTGTTTGAAGGCCGGAACAATTATGTGGAACAACTAGCAAAAGACTTGCGGGCTGAGTTTCCGGATATGCATGGCTTTTCCAAGCGGAATATTTTTTACTGCCGGAGATTTTACATTTTTTATTCAGGAAGTTCAGTGCAACAAGCTGTTGCACTGAACCAGGTCGGCACTGAAAGTTTTCCGGTGCAGCAACCTGTTGCATTGAATAAAGAAAACTCAATCCAACAGGTTGTTGGATTCAATCAGGATATCCTGAGCATTCCCTGGGGGCACCATGTGGTATTGCTGGATAAGGTAAAAACGGTGGAAGAAGCCCTATTTTACCTCCGACAAACCATCGAAAATAACTGGAGCCGGGCCATTCTTACACTGCAGATAGAACAAGACTTATACAGCCGCCAGGGCAAAGCCATCACCAACTTTCACCAAACCCTGCCCGAAAAGCAGGCGCTGATGGCGGGACAGATACTGAAAGACCCCTACAACTTTGGCTTTCTTACCCTGGAGCCACAGGTGCAGGAACTGGATGTGGAACGCCAGCTCACCGAACACATCACCAAATTCCTGCTGGAACTGGGCAAGGGCTTTGCCTTTATTGGCCGCCAATATCCTTTGCAGGTGGGCGATAAAGACTACCGCCTCGACCTGCTCTTTTACCACATTCGCCTGCGCTGCTTTGTGGTGGTGGATTTGAAAGTGGTGGAGTTTGAACCCGAGTTTGCCGGTAAAATGAATTTCTACCTCTCCGTAGTGGATGACCAACTGAAAACCGCAGACGACCAGCCCAGCATTGGCATCATCCTCTGCAAAAATAAAAACAAGCTGGAAGTGGAATATGCCCTGCAGGGCATGAACAAACCCATTGGCGTAAGTGAGTTTACCGTTACCCAGGCCTTGCCGCCTGAACTGAAAAGCACTTTGCC
>CALMWS010000158.1 GCA_937870795.1 uncultured Bacteroidota bacterium
AAACGCGAAGGGTTGGTTGAATCTTGCTGGAAAGGCAGAGATGAGATGCAGCTGCCATCGGCGTGGTATTATTGGGCTGATCCCACGGGTGCATCGATGTTTCAGGTGATATACAACGTGTATACTATTCCTGCCATGTACTTGCTGGATGACAACCGACATATCATTTGCAGGGTCAGGGGCGACTTATATGATGATGAGTTGGAATGGTTGCTTAAAAAGCACATCAAAAGCAAAAATTAGGATTTAGGCAGTTGGGTTGAGGTATTTTAAAATAACCTCAATTTGCTCTTCTTTGTTGAGATGGGTATTGTCGATTTCAATGGCATCGGCAGCTTTGCGCAATGGGCTGTGTTCACGGGTTGAATCAATGTGGTCGCGATGGGCGAGATTGGCCATTACTTCATCGAGGCTGATGTTTTCATTTTTTTCTTTGAGTTCATCAAAACGGCGTTGGGCGCGTACAGCAGGATCAGCAACGAGAAAAAATTTGAAATCCGCTTCAGGGAAAACCACCGTACCTATGTCTCTGCCGTCCATAACAGCTCCATTGGAGCCCATTTGTTGTTGTAGTGTAACCATTTTGACACGCACTTCGGGGATGGCTGAAATTTCACTCACTTTGTTGGAAACTTCCATCGACCGCAATTCAGCTTTGAGGGGCTGGCCATTGCAGTAAAGTACGTTTTGGTCACCTTCCCTTACAAATTTGATGCTGATGTGATTGAGGGCATCGTACACAGCCAATTCGTTGGCGTAGTCGATGTTGTTTTCCAGAAAATACCAGGTAACTGCCCTGTACATCGCACCGGAATCGATGTAGGGCAATTTCAGAATGGCTGCCAGTTCTTTGGCAATGGTTGATTTGCCACACGAAGAAAAACCATCAATGGCGATGATCATAAGACTGGATTGAATGAAAAAATAAAAATGCCCCTTTCATTTCTAATTGAAATTAGGGGGCACTGTCATTTCTTGGATGTAAGATTAATATTCGTCTTCATTAAAGAGAAAGTCATCCTTACGCGGATAATCCGGCCAAATATCTTCCATCGTATCGTAGATCTCAGCCTCGTCTTCAAGTTCATTGAGATTCTCAATTACCTCGATGGGTGCGCCAGAACGAATGGCATAATCGATCAGTTCGTCCTTGGTTGCAGGCCAGGGAGCGTCTTCCAGATGGTGGGCAAGTTCAAGTGTCCAGTACATATATCTGAGTTATTTTTACGATTATGTAATAAGTTACCTCTCGGTTTTAGTTCCCACAAAAGTAGTTTTTTTGTTGAGATTGCTCCTTATTTTCACAAATATTGTTGAACTATGTTGCAACTGCCAGAAATTCAATAGATTGTAAAAAAAAATTAAAAACTAATTGGTACTCGCATGAAAATAATGATAGAGATCGCATATGTTATCTGTCTCATCTGTCAATGGATTTAATTGCCAATTCAATATTTCACACCTGGGTATAGTGAAACCGCTTTTGGTTTTTTTGGATAGTGCAATTGCATCAAAAGCAATTTGTACCTGCCACCCGGGAAGGATGGTTGTAACGGGTCCAAATTTTTCACCCAGAAGTTGCTTTGTTCCTGCTTTCCACTCATCGGTGTGGAGCCACTCATCAGGGGGCTGCCACCTTGCCACCGGCACCAGATCGGGAAAATCGTGGTGTTTCATGCCCAGGGTAATTTCTTCCCATTGACCGGCAGTGTGGGCATGTCGTTTTACATACATTAGCATGGCATTGGCAACAAAACGTTCGGGCATTAATTGATAAAACTTTAATTCGTTGGGTGTTGACAACTCATGGCTTATTAGTAAAATGTTGTGATCGGCAGCCTTTGTTTCACTCCATGACACCTTGCTGATGGGCATTGTTGGCAACGCAATCAAAGTAAGACTAAAGGCTTGATCTGACACAGTAACGGTGGCTGGATCTTTGCCCTTTGATATCTTTTCTTCTTCAAACAGTGGGTAATCACTTAAATAGTTGTGGGTGTAAATTTGGTAATTGGGTGCGGTACGATCATCATAAAATACATCACTACACATTGGAGTATGGGTGTGAACAGGTGCACCATTTACAGCACAAATTTCATTTAGTGTCTCAGAAAAAAGTTTCGTACTGTCAGGACCCATTATTAAAAGCCCTCTCTGCAAATGCCTGGGTATAAATATACTATCGTAGTGACGACCCTCCTGGTTTTCTAGTTCAGAAAGCCTGATTTCTATTATTTCCACCAGGGGCCTTGGCACCAAACTATTTATGGGTAATTGCCTGGATAAGCCTGGCCAATCAAATGTATGTGAATCGAGGTCGCTCAATCTGTTTTTGAAGATGTAGCCAGGCAGACCTGAAATAACAGACAAAGCAGCGGGCAGTACATCTTCGTTTAGCGGACAAAGGTAGCTGCCGGTGATCAATCGGTTGAAAAGCCATCTGCCCTGTTGGCCGGTATGCTGCCAAATGTACCTGATCCAAATTTCATTTTGAACAGCATCTCTGATTTTTATCTGCTGATAGCCATTCAAAACTTCGTGGATGGATATGTCGGTTTCTATATCAGGTACCAGTTGGGCCAACGCCTCCGCTTTATCGGCATTGACCAAAAAGGACTGTTCTACCATCCAGCCTGGCAGGGAATAGGAGTTGAAAAATACTTTTAGCAAAAACGCCATATCTACCGGTCTTGCTCGCAGGTTGCGGGAAAGCATCCAGACCAGGGCACTTTTTTCCTCGTCGGAAGGGCAGGAGTTGATGATTTCAAGCAGCTTTTGGGTTTGAAATTCAAAATCTTGCGGAATTCTCTTCCAACTTTCCAAAATTACAGCCAGTTTTTGCCACCCCGTCATGACCATGTATTGATGCGATGAAAGTACAAAATTTTGCTGAAACCATTAATTTGGAAAGGAACAATTGAACCAAAGGACAGGTGTCATAAAAACCAAATAAAATTTGGCATCAGCTTGATTTGTGTTGAATTTGTCGGCAAGATGGGATTGAAACATAAAAAGTAAAAAGAGGGAGGCGGCACAAGGCAAGAAATGTTATCTTTGGAACCGTAAAAATTGTGATATGTCAAGATACATATTGTTTGTCCTTGCTGTTTTTTTCCACAGTTTTCTGATTGGTCAGAACAAGTTTCACAGGGGCTATCCATTTAAAGCATCGGT
>CALMWS010000159.1 GCA_937870795.1 uncultured Bacteroidota bacterium
TAACCACAAAACTGTCTTTGGAACACGAAACCCCGCCTTTTGGGTAGGTGCTGTTAGCAGTAGTGCCTTTTTCGTCATTGCTACTGTCCAACGAGTTTTGTTTTGTTGTCTGCAAGTTTCTGTTTGATATATGCTTTCAACTCGTCAAAAGTCATATTCTGGGTTTCAGAACTGATTTTTTCTCTAATGTCTCGCATCATTTTTACAGCATCAAATTGCTTTTCTTTTTTAGTCGTTTCCATAATTTACTAAGTCTTTAGGGCTTCTTATTTCAATCATTGAATATCCAAGCCGTAAATTCACAGAATTGTAGCCCTTAATTCTGTCAAGGTTTACGATATGTTTAAAGTTCCAACTCGCTAAAACATCCACTTTATGAATAGTCGCTAAAGCGATGTGTCGGCAGTCTTCCAAACTTGTTTTACCAACTACCTTTTCATGAATATATTTGTCAGCGAGTTTAATAGCTTCTTCGGTTAAGTCAACTCGTTGGAATTTGTCAGACGAATATTTTAATAAATGTTCGCGAACCTCTTGTGGAGCATTTATCAGTTCAAGGTCAAGCAAGTCAGAAACCACAAAAATGATTTCGTTGTTGTCGAGCCTCTCAAAGAGCTTTGTTGTTGCCTCTTTAAACTCTTCGTCAAAGTAACCGCCAACTACTGAAGTGTCAATGTAAATTCTCTGTTTCAATTAATTATTTGTTAATACAAAGATAGTCAAAATATCATTGGTTAAAATTTATGTTTTTATTTTGCGGGTTCCTGGCATTACTGCTAACTTGTTTATACCCGCAACTCCCCCAACTTCAACCGCCAACTCCTTTCTATCCCATACATTTTCATAATCAATTGATTTACAAAACTATTATCCATTTTTAAACGTGTATAAACGTCTACTACACGACTACCACTTGCGTATTTAAATGTGTATAAACGTCTATTACACGACTACCACTTGCGTATTTAAACGTCTATAAACGTTTATTAAACGACTACCAATGGATAGAAACTAAGTCAGCAAATTTGCGTCCCTATTTGAGCCAGCATCTTCCATAGTTAGTACCCAAATTCTCCCTAAATTTAGACCTTGTAAAAATAATCACCAAATATTATTTGCCAACCAACAAAAAAGCCGGGGTCTCTCCTATTGCAAATATTTTATATTTAAACCTGGCAACAATCGACATTCAGACCAAATTTAATTTTGAGCCTCGACAGTCTGGCATTTTCCGTCATTCCCTGATCATTTTCCCGGTTCTTACAACGCTTTGATCATCGCTGATCTCGTAAAAGTACATGCCTGCAGGCAGGTGATCGGTATTAATAGTGGCTGTGTTTGAAAACGCCTGTTGCAATACCAGCTGTCCATGAATATTACTCAAAGTGATATTGGCCACTTCTCCATTTGAAAGATCTACCGTCAATTCATCTGCGAATGGATTGGGATAGATTTTGGGAGAAGTTAGGTATGAATTTTCAGTGCTCGTAATAATTTCATCACACGACTGCGAAATGTGTGCATCATAAAAACCAAGGGTATCATCGCTATAACACCTCAGACCTATTCTGATCTGGCCATCCAAAAAACCATAGTTAAATGGAAACATATACCAGGTACCCCCAAGGCGCTCAATGATTCTGCCCCTTCCTATAGGCCCCCAATAGCCCCCGAAACTAATGGCACTATTGTCACTGGACGTATACAATACCTTTAATGTATAGCCATTGATGATTTCTTCAGACACACTGTCGACGGTAATTCTTAATTCCATTTCCTCTGACCCATCCTCCAATATGGAAGCCCTGGTTCGCCATGATTCTCCTGGTTTAGCAGCAAAATTATATAGCACATAAAAGGTATCATTGGCAGCAAGCCGAAATACCGTATCTCCACTGGTATAGACAAACTCATCTTTTTCCTGAAAACCCCGATACGTCTTCTGCAAATGCCTGCAATTCTTTCCCTGCACTACCGTATCTCCAATACTTATTATCTCCACGTAATCCTGATCCGACGAAAAAAAACTCGGTATATTGGTATAGTACCAATGACTTCCTACAGGCGCAAAGTCAATTGCCAATCGGGGAGGCTGCCCATTTAAAGCTATAACCACAGACAGCAAAACCAGCATTAGCCACAATTTTTTCATAAGCTAAAAGGTTTTTTTATTTTTCTAATATTTGATGTACAACAAAGTAGTAAAAAACTCAAAATGGCTTCGCCGTCCTTAGGTCGCACACCCTTGGCCCGGTCAATAAAATATTATTTCGAAATCGCCCAATCCAATTCCCCAAAACCACATAAAATTCCGTAAAACGTATTGCGAACAGGATTATGCAACGTTCTCAACAAATTTAAACTAATTTCAACACAAAACAAAGCTTGTTTACTTTTTTCTTCAACATTGGTTTTTTCGCCATGCCTGGTCCGGAGCACTTCAGAATTAAAAGCGGAAAACATGTACTTAGCTGATTTAATGTTCACTTAATTCGGGGCAAAACAATGAATTCAAAAAATTTACAAAATCATCCAAGTTTCGGTACTGATTAACAGAAAAGTTCTGCAACAAATCCTATAATTTCGATCATGGCTAGTAAAAGACAACAATACATTAAACTGAAAAATAATATATACAATATTTACAACCAACATATTAAAACAGAAATATTCGATTGAATATTTTGTTCGCAAAATTTTATTTTACCATTTAAATATTAAGCAAATTTTATATTAAATTTGTCGGGTTTGTTAAATTTTTAATGTAACCATAGCTGTAGGATCTTTTATTTTAATCTGATTTCAGTTTCTATAAAACATAGAATATTCTCGTCTGATTTAGTCGATGGAAACGCTAAAGAAACTAAGTTAACCCTACATTAAAAAAATTATAAGCAACAACAAAATTAGAAAAATAACCTTTTATGAAAATCAGCTTAAACTTTACTTCAGCAATCAATAAAACAAAAAAAGTAATTTGTTTTATTGGTCTTATTTCATTTTCGATTTCTTCATTTGGTCAATTCAATGAGACTTTTGAAGATGAAACTACCAACGCGACCACTTTTTCCGGTGGCGGAGTTGTCTATCAAACTAACGGTACGATAATAGTTGCATACTATACAAACGGTGGTTGCGGCGGATTTATGGACCATAAATATATCGAAGGAACAACCAATGCTACTGCTGATGCCAGTGCTGGAGAAATTATAATGCAAACACCAAATACCTTATTCAAAATTAATAGTCTCTGTATTTGGCTATCTACTAATGGAGGAACAACTGCCCAAAGCGGCACCTTTAAGTTAAGAGGCACCCTCAATGGAGGAAGTACGGTTACCACTGGTCCAATAACGGTAACTGAACCTTGTATGTCGGATTGCTGGGCTCCCAATATAAGCATGGTTGGCACAGCCCTGGAAAACTTAAACCTTACAAAGGTAGAAGTGTTATTGCCGACAGGTTTTAATTATATTGCCATAGATAATTTTAATTTTACTATCCAATCGCAGGGAGTTTCCCTAACTTGCCCTACCAATACCACCGTAGCATCTTGCCAATCCCAGACAGCCATAGATGCAGCTTTTACCACATGGCTAGGTACCGCATCCGCATCAGGAGGATGCAACGGGGTCTTAACAAACAACAATACAGGTGCTCCATCTGCCTGTGGTGGTAGTACTTCTGTCACCTTTACTTATACCAGCACCTGCGCTCCGTTGACCTCAACGTGCCAGGCCACTTTTACGGTTTCTGCACCATCGAACCCAACACCTACTTTCGCCAACTGTAATAATACCTTCAACCTCGGATGCAACCCCTTCAGCCTTCCTTCCTGTACTTCCATTGCCAGCGGCAGTTTTGGCGGTACAGTGACGGCTTCAAATAGTTGTGGTTCTGTCCCGGTAAGCTGTTCAGCAGGTAATGTAACTATAAATGGTTGTAACCGTTCGCAAGTCTTTACATTTTCCGCAACTGCATGCGGACAAACCATCACTTGTACCCGTACCTTCAATTGGACGGTTGTAACACCACCCTCGTTCAATGGTAGCTGCGTGAATGGGGTGATTAACTTGGGTTGCAACCCTGTAACTTTGCCGGCATGTGATCCAAATATCATAGCTTCAAATGAATGTGGTCCAATAACAGTCACCTGCAACGTTGGCACCATTATAACAAATGGATGTAACCGACAACAAACACTACTTTACGTTGCGAATGCCGCTGCCTGTGGTAATTTTAGTACTTGCCAGCGTATCTTCAATTGGCAAGTAACAACAGCTCCAGTATTTGCAAACTGCGACAATACATTTGATCTTGGTTGTAATCCGGGCGCCATACCCACTTGTGCCAATGTACAGACAGCCCCATTTGGAGGTGCCGTGACAGCCAGCAACGAATGTGGTAATGTCACTGGTATCACCTGTTCTGAAGGTGGCATCGTATCAAATGGCTGTAATCGTAGCAAAGTATTTACTTTTTCAGTGACAGCCTGCGGTTTTACTTCAACTTGCACCCGAACTTTTACCTGGAAAATTGCCTCGGCTCCGGTCTTTGACAATTGTACAACAGGCACAACCAATCTGGGATGCAATCCGGCTACTTTGCCTGTCTGCGATGCCACGGTGACGGCAACCAGCGAATGCGGCCCGGCTACCGTTGTCTGCACGGCAGGCCCGATTATTTCAAATGGTTGCAATAGAGAGCAAGTCTTCACGTACGTGGCTACCGGGGAGTGTGGATCAAACACTTGTACACGAACCTTCAACTGGTCAGTCACTTCAGGTGCTTCATTATTATGCCCCGCCAATACAACTACACCTGCCTGCCAAACGCAAACTGCTGTTGACCAGACATTTGCCACCTTTTTGGCATCAGCACAAATAGTGTCAGGAGGCTGTAACGGCGTATTGAGCAACAACAATACAGGCGCACCTTCAGCATGTGGTGGCTCCACTTCGGTAACTTTCACCTACACAAACGGCTGCGGCCCCGGTAATTCCTGTACAGTTTCATTCACTGTTGCAGCACCGTCACCCCCCAATGCGAGCGTAAATGTAGGAACAACTGTAGTTAGCGCGTGCCAAACACAGACAGCAATAAACTCGGTATACAACACATGGTTAAGCAATAATGTCTTTACAAGCGGCGGTTGCAATGGGGTCTTGACAAACAACAGCACTGGTGCCCCATCTGCCTGTGGTGGCAGCACCACTGTTACCTGGACTTATACTACTTCTTGCGCCCAACCCATTCTTCGTTCTGCAACTTTTCAAGTGCAATCTCCTCCTACGGTTGTGTTAAATTGCCCTATTAACCAGACTGAACCGGCTGGGCTATCACAAGCTCAGGTCAATGCCGCCTTTTCCGCTTGGCTTGCCTCTTGCACTGCATTTGTGGGATGTAATGGAAGTCTGTCTAATAATAGCATGGGGGCACCACCCGCTTCAGGCGGTAGTACCACAGTTACTTTTACCTATGCCAGTTCCTGCGCTCCTCTTACAACTACATGCCAGTCCACATTCACAGTAGAATCGGGACAATTTCAAAATATGCAAACAGGATTATATTACACCACACTACAGGCAGCCATAGATGCAGCAATGCCGGGTCAAACAATAGTCTTATTAGACAATCTGTCTGAAGCCGATGTTGTTGTGAATAATTCTGTCATTATTGAGGCCAATGGATTCAGTCTTACCATTCCAAGTGGAACCTTAAGTATACCAACCGGAAAGTCCCTGACATGGCAAGAAAATACACTCATCATCAATGCAGGAGCGAACATCGACAATGATGGCACTTTTATAAACAACGGCACAATTAACTTCCAAGGTGGTACCGGTACTTTTAACAATACAGGTACATTTTCCGGCACCGGTATTTTCCAGGGTAACCTTGTGAATTCTGGAACTGTAAGCCCGGGAAATTAATGGCAATACGCTTCGCTTAGGGCAATACGCTTCGCTTAGGGCAATGCGCTTCGCTTAGTGCAATGCGCTGCGCTTAGTGCAATACTCGGTATGGAGTAGCTCGGGCAATAAGCATGTCCCGTCTTGCATATCCCGTCTCGCAAGTCATAACTGATTGGTTTCAGCATAGCTGAAAAAATTGATCCCTATGGGCCGTAGGTTTGTCGGTAACAATTTTACGATGGCGCCCGTCGTATGTCGCCCGTCGCTCGTCGCAAGTCCCCCGTCGCCAAACGCATCACCTAACAACCACCAACCTCTTCGCTACCAATCCCCGCTCCGTACTCACTACCACCTGATACAAACCATCCATCCATTCACCCGTAGAAAGGCTGCACCGCTCATTGGCAACATCATCGACCCTATTGATCAGCTTGCCGTTTAGATCATAAACTTCCACACTGTGGATCTCATTACCCTCACTTTCCAACAGTACATGGGAGCCGCCTGTGGGGTTGGGATACATGGTAAGTGGGATTACTTCTTTTTCATCAACAACAGCAAGCACTCTCTTGATGAATTTGAAAACAAGATCAATTTTGGTATTGTTGAAATCGCTTAAGGTAGCCTCCGATGCAAGTACATCATCTCCAATGCCAATAAAATCGGAAACAGTGCCGTCTCTGTTGGGGGTGATGGTCAGGGTCCACAAGGTATCGTCTTCTGCATAACTTTGTGTTGTACCGGTTGGGTTTACCCAAATGAAGCGCGAAGCAAAACCTTCGTTGTTGAAATCCATGGCCTTGAGGGTAACCTTCCTCGTTTTAACCAACTGGGCATCTCTAACCTTAATCGCACCCTGGAAGCCAAAGACATTGTTGAAATTGGGAGAAAAAATGGCTATTTCAAACGGCGCTCCTTTTTGCACCGGGTCGTCGAAGCAGGTCAGCTGAAATGGGGGTACATCGGCATTGCTCAAAAACTTTACCGCCACCACTCCAAGGTAAGTGGTTTGACCACCTACACTTGCCCTTAACTCAAAAGGCAGGTTTTGACCTTTTACAACGTCAAAATCCAATAAAAGTGTGGTGGTATAATCAAGGGTACCCAGAGCCCTGATTTCAAAATTATCAACTTTGCCAGCGCAGTGTTTGCTATTGCCATCGTCAAACAAGTTAGCATTTAGGGTATAAATGCCTTGTTGAGCCGTTAGTTCTGCAAAGTTTTTAATATGTACCACGTCATCGCAATCGACGTAAATTTTGCGCACCTTACTCACACAGCTGCTGGTGTCACTCTGATCAAAGACGGTGAAATAAATTTCAGCAGGATCTTGATTGACCAACGTTCTCCAACCATCCTGTTTATCGAGTGAAAAGGTATAGACGTGGTCCAGGGCATTCTCTACCAGATCCCGGGCATAAACAAGTATACCCTGAGGCGGTACTTCTACAGTCACTTCGGGCAAACAAACCAGTGGATAGTTTTCATCAATGT
>CALMWS010000160.1 GCA_937870795.1 uncultured Bacteroidota bacterium
GTTCAATGGGCTCAATTCCATCGCCAGCCTCGCCAATACTGACGGCAAAAAAGCGGAAGCCATGGCCCTGCAACTGGCTGAATTTTATAAATACGCCAGCAATCGGGAAAACAAGATCTACGCCACCGTTCAAGAGGAACTGGCCTTGTTGGATCAGTACCTCAAAGTAGAAAAAATGCGGTTTGGGGATATGATCGTTGTTCACAGTGAGGTGGATGAAAATACCCAATCCCTTTATGTTCCTTACATGCTACTCCAACCTCTGTTGGAAAATGCCATCAAATATGGTTACGATTCAGCAACCGGGAAAACGGAAATTTCATTGCAGATCAAACAAAGTGGCACCCACCTGGTCATCCAGGTCTTTGACAGCGGACGTCCCTTCGATGATTCGTTGCAACAAGGATTCGGTATCCATAGCATCAATCGAAAATTAGAAATACTGTACGGCCATGATTATGAATTGCAATTTATCAATGGTCCCCAAAAACATGTATTTTTACAACTCCCCCTCAAAACGGTGTTATGATAACTGCATTGATCATTGAAGATGAAGCTCCCGCAAGGAAACAATTGCTGCGCCTGTTATCAGCCCACATTGATTTCATTTCGGTAAAAGGTGAAGCCAAAACGGGACACGAAGCGATCGCCCTGATTGCCTCCCTCAAACCCGACCTTCTCTTTCTCGACATCCACCTGCCCGACATGAATGCCTTTGATGTGCTTACTTCATTAGAAGGTCCAAGTCCTTACATCATTTTCACCACTGCCTACGATCAATATGCCCTCAAGGCATTTGAAGTGTTTTCCGTAGAATACCTTTTGAAGCCCCTGGAAGAAAGCCGTTTCCATGCCGCCATCGAAAAATTAAAACAACTGATCTCCCGCAACCAGGCGTTTCATATGGAAGTAGACCACCTCAAAACCATGTATGCGCAGCAGCTCCACAACAAAAAAATCCAGGCTTTAGCAGTTAAACAAGGCCAGGCCATTACCCTCCTTGACTTTAACAAAATTGCTTACATGAAAGCGGAAGACAAATATGTATTTGTATTTCATCTCAATGGCAAAAAGTACCTGTACGACAAAGCCCTCCATGTCCTTGCCGAACAATTACCCACCCACTTCCTTCGTGTTCACCGATCGTACATCATCAACACCCAACAAATCAAACAAATCACCAAAGACCTGCGCAGCAGGTTCATCTTACATTTGAATGATGAGGTTAGTACCCGCATTACCTGCTCAAACTCGTTTAAAGACGATATTAAAAGGGTGTTGGGGGTGAGATAGGATGCAGGGACTGGGGGCTGGATAGGGACTCTAGGGGCTAGGGACTAGGGGCTAATAGCTTGGTGAGCTTTGTGTGTCCCTGGTGACCATTGTGGTGAAATGGACCCCTATTTAACCACAAAGGGCACTAAGATTGCACAAGGGGCACTAGGATGCTTTGTGGGTTCTTTGTGGGCTTTGTAGTGAAAATACCGCACCCTTTTAACCAATAAGCAAACTAAGCACACTACCTTCTTTGTGGGCTTTGTGGTGAAAACACTTTTAGAAGCAAGCGGAAATCCTGTTGGCATAGAATTAATTCAGTTTTAGCATGTTGTTGAGCAAACTAATTAGTTTTGTTTTTAGTAAGCAATTACTAATTAATCTGGATGATAAAATGAGGCGGAGACATAGATAAGTAAGTAGGTCAAAATATAAATTCCTATTAGTTTATAAAGTAGATTTGTTCTCAAGAATAAGAACAAATCTACTTCTCATCTGAAAAAGTTAGACATAATCTGACATTTGATTTACTCTCAAAACACCAATAATCTTCTTATTTAGAATTCACTTTTCTTCAATCCTAATAATTAGTTGATTATATGGATCCGAGGTGCCACCCGGTAAATTGGTGTCATCTGTCCCTTGAATTTCAGCTGGATGTGAATATGCACCTGGAGCATCGGTGTGGGCTTCTGCCCAATAAGATATTTCATGATTGCCAGGATTTACCTCTAAATATCCACTAATAGGAATTACTCCATAATGGTCTGAGCCGCTAGAAATGTTGATGCCCCATTTAGAACCCTTAATCCAAATTCTGCTATTGTTTTCGTCTATGTGTTCTAACCTCCCTACAATACCAATAGCATATTCTGTTAAATTTTGCCCATATCGGTTTTTTAAATCTCTTATTTCACTTTTACTTTTTGTGCTAACATCTAATGGGATTTTTCTGTGCGCATATCCTACACTTCCCATTATAAAAACATGACTTGGTTTCGTAACACTAAAATTGATAACAAGGTCTGGTATCTTTACCATTTGATTAAAGAGGTCATGTGATCCTGAATGATGTATCTTAAATATTTTTAAAGCCATAGAATTAATATTTTATTTCATTAATAAAAAGATTAATAATACTAACTAATGCAAGTTGCAATTATAAATCCCATAAAAGTAAAAACCGCTTTGTCATTACCTTCATACACATTTACATCAAAAGTAAAAGGTACAATGTTGTTTTCTTTTTTACATGTTACTTTATAATCTTCTGTTTCATCACCAATATCATCAGATAAAAACCAAACATCATGTTCCTTAACATACCCTCTTAACAATAAGTCAAATTCTTTTCCACAGCAGCCGGGTATAAAAAATGATTTTGAAGCAACTGGAAATTCAAAATGTCCATTACTAAAATTGTGTTCTGAAATTGAATATACGGTTTGAAATCCAGTATTATTAAAGTTGGCTTCAAATTTATACTCAATATCATTTCCAATATTATCGCCAGAGTAACCAACCAAATGGAGTAGAACTGTAATATTACATCCTGGTCGGGGACCTTCAATCAAGAAATGCTGAAGTCCGCATTCATGACCAAAATACATTAGAGTTTCCTTTTTGAATCTCCTAATGTTTCCGCTAGTATCACAAATTTTTACATCGGCTGTTTTTAGCTGCAAGCAATTGTCTTGTGACTCAGTTTCCTTAGCTTCTTTTCTTAAATAAACAAATTCAATAGAATTTAAATCAATTTGGTCAGTTATTGGAGTATTGCATTGGCCATTTGAAAAATTAACCAACAATTCATTTACATCTGAACAGCATCCATCCCCAATTTTAAATTTAACTAATTTATTTACTGTATCAAATTCATTGTAATTTGTTACATCTAAAGAAAATTCCCTTCCGCCTTTTTTACCAAACACCCCTAAATAGAGTCTGTCATCTGATTCAGCCCATGATATGCTTCCCACCTGAATTTTAACCGAAATTCCTGAAATACTTGACATAAAATAAATATTAATTTTTCACCGCCTACTCTCTCCGTTTTTCAGCATCCCCGTCCTACTCTTTTTTGGATTTTCGGAAAACTCCATTTTATAGTTGAAATCAGTCTCCTGGTTTTATAGATCCATTATTCAGAAAATTTCCAATATAATTGCCAGTACCTTTGTACGAGCCATTATTATTAAATGTAAGACCACTTGCTTTGATGGTGCCGTCATTAATGATAATGCCATTGTTGGTAAGAGTCCCAAATAAATCAACTTTATACTGTGAAGGGATGATTAATACTCTGTTGACAGGAAGACTGGTAAATAAATTTTCACAAATATCAGAAGTAACAATTATTGTATCATTGGCCGCTGAAGCATTGATGGCATCATTTATAGAACTATATGCAGTGCCATTGATTTCTACTACCGGATTGGTATTTTCAAAACTAAGAATTCCTCCATCAGGTATCCCTGGATCGCCATAGTATAAAGAATTGTCTCCTGACCAAACTATCATTTTTGATCCAGTCCAGACTCCTGCAGCACTTCGTCTTCGACTTGGTACACCCATTTGGGTTAATGGGGTCCATGAATTAGCAATTGGATCAAACTCAGCTCCATTATTATATTTTGGTTGTGTGGTTCTGGTTGAGCCACTCCAAACAATAAACTTTGTTCCCGAGGAAATGGAAATGTGGGCAACTCTTTGAGAAGGACTGTTTATGGTTGCCATAGGCACCCAGGTA
>CALMWS010000161.1 GCA_937870795.1 uncultured Bacteroidota bacterium
TTTTGACATAAAATATAGGATTTGCCAAAGAAAAACTGCCTTGAGCAAGAGCCATAAGGGTCATGATGCTAAAAAGAGGTGCGAGGCCTTGCCATTCGGGCCTGAAAAAAACTACAATGGCATCCTCGGCTACCAGAGGAACAAGGGTAAGAAATGGCAAAGCCAGAGTAGTAGCCGATATCAGCAATTTTTGATAAGCCGCGGCCAGCTGTTTATCGTCCATATCAGCAGAAACAAATACTGGTAAAATTACCTTTGACAATGATGCTCCCATCTGTTGAACGGGAAATACCAGGAGGCGAAATGCCCGGTCATACATACCCAAATTTACAGCCGGAGCAAATCTTGCCAGGAGGAAGGTATCTGCGTTTTTGAAAAAAAACTGGACCAACTGGTCGCCTAAATTGGCAGATGCAAAAGAGAGGTTGTTTCTTATATGAGCTATGGAAAATACAAAATCTGGTTTTACCTTACACTTTATCCAGGATAAAACCGATAATAATAAAACATATATCAACGTCTTACCAATGAGGGAATAAATTCCATAGCCTGCCCAAGCCAGAAAAACCGATATTAGTCCGGATACAAGATTGGACCAAAATTCGATCCAAAAAAGATTCTCAAACAACAACTGTTTTCTGAAAATAAGATCGAAACCAGCATGGGCCGCACCAATTACAATGCCTATTCCCAATATCATCTGTACCTCTGCATTCCCTGATTTGCCGCTCCACATTTCCATTGGTTCTGCCGTAAGTATCATGATGGCACTGCTGACAAATGCCAATGCCATGATCAGCCAGAAAAGGCTTGAATACAACTTTTTATCCCAATCTTTTTGAACGATAAAAACCTCAGAAAAGCCCAGGTCGTGAAAGGATCTGAAAAATACAAAGACCATGTAAGGAAAGGCAAATAATCCAAATTCTACTGGTGTAATCCATCGCAATAAGATGAGGTTAAAAAACAGGACCATCACCTGGTTGATCAATTGAGACCCAACCGTCCATTGAAGTCCCTTTTTAATCTTATGTCTTATTGCTGACAATGAATGTATGCCTTTGGTTGGGGCACAAATTACATATTTTTAAAGTGACTTGGTTATTGTTGCTTAAGACAGCAAATGGAAAGTGAGCCAACTCCCCAGGTAAGCCAAACTTGTCATTAAAATAAACTGTATTGCCGGCCACTTCCATGAATTGGTTTCTTTTTTGGTGATGGCAAGGGTGCTCATACACTGTAGTGCAAAGGCATAAAAGACAAGCAGCGACATAGATGTGGCGGTGCCATACATCGCCTGAGTGGTGCCCTGCCTCAGTTCAGCTGCCATACGGTCTCTTACAGAACTTTCTTCGGCATCGCCTCCTATGCTATAAATGGTTGCCATGGTGCCTACAAATACTTCTCTGGCTGCAAATGAAGTGACCAGTGCAATACCTATTTTCCAGTCGAAGCCAAGAGGTGCTATGGCGGGTTCCATCCATTTTCCCATCTGGCCTGCATAGGAAGCTTCCAGTTTGGCAGATTGTATGTTGATGGCTTTTTGTTCTTCACTGGTGTTTTCAACCATAGCCTTGTTTTCTTCCCTACGCGCGGCCTGCTCAATTGAATTTCCCGGTCCATAACTTGCCAAAAACCACAAACCAAGAGAGATGAAGACAATAACCTTTCCGGCATTGGTTACAAAGGCCAGCAGCTTGTCCCATACTTCCAGTCCCACATTGCTCCAAATGGGTTTTTTGTAAGAGGGCAATTCAAGCATTAAAAAAGATCTTTCATCGCTTTTGATGATCCACTTGAGCATGAGTGCCACCAGGAGTGAAGCAACGATGCCCATCAAATACAGAGCCATAAAAACCAGACCTTGCACATTGAAAGGTCCGTGGTGGAGATGGGCTGGTACCATCAATGCAATGAGTACAGTATACACCGGTATTCGTGCTGAACAAGGTATCAAAGGTGCGACCATTATGGTGATGAGTCTTTCTTTCCAGCTGCCGATGGTTCGGGTACTCATGATGGCCGGAATGGCGCAGGCGCCGCTTGATATCAGAGAGACCATACTCCTGCCATTGAGACCAAATTTTTGCATGATGTGATCAAACATGTATACTACCCTACTCATATAACCCGACTCTTCGAGTAAGGAGAGGAAAAAAAACAGAATGACAATTTGCGGAGCAAAAACCAAAACACCACTGAGTCCTGCCAGCAGGCCGTCTACCAGCAGATCTGTCATCCACGATGGTGCCAACCAAAGTCGAGCCTGGCTGCCTAAGAAAGAAAAGGCCGATTCGATCCAATCCATTGGGTATTCTGCCAACCAGAAAATGGATTGAAAAATCACAAACATAAGGCTAAAAAAGACGAGAGGCCCCCATACTTTGTGGGTAAGAAAGCCATCAAGGGAAATGCTGAATTTCTGATCCC
>CALMWS010000162.1 GCA_937870795.1 uncultured Bacteroidota bacterium
CCATCAGTCGATTTATAAAATGAACCATTGGTGGTTGCCACATACCAAATATTTTCATCCAAGGGACTGATGGCTATGGCTGAAATTTCTCCGCCACTGACAGAAAAATCAAAGGGCAAATCTTCTACCTCGATGCCATTGTTATAACGCACTTTGATGATATGACTGCCAGTGTTGTTGGGATCAGAACTACCTCCTGCCACGTAAATAATGTCCTCCGTCTCATGTGGATTCACAGCAATGGGGGGGATCCATACAGACTCTCTTTTCGAATTGATCTCATAACCTGCATTGGGATTGTTTTGGCTCAATGGATTGATGTAAAATGACAAACTTCCTCCCGGATACATGGTCCACATGTGCTCTCCGCCGGACGTAAATTCGATATGGCCATAGTCTCCACTGATGTTTTGATAAAAATCTGCTACAGCTTCATCAACGATCAAACCCCGCTGCAAACCCTGATCCTGCGCACCGGCAAATACCCTTGTTGGATCAGGAGGATACGATCTTACATCGTAGTACTGACTCACGTTCAATCCATATAGGGATATGTTTTTGGTAGTAACTCCATAATCATATGTAATGCTGATGCCACCATGGTGCCCAATGATGATTACATCTTTATTGTTTGCATCTTTAAATTCTTTCATCACCATGATATCGGCGTGCAGTTTAGTTTGTACCTGGCCGTAATACTCCCACCATTCATTTATTTTTGTCCAGTTCTTGCCATCGTTGAGACTTCTGAAAGCATTGACTTCTCCATACAACATCTTGCTCTTGTTGGAAGGCACCACCAATAAGCCTACCCCCCAGGGTGAGCTGGGCAGCTTGGAAATTTGCTCCCAATTTTGCCCGTGATCCTGCGATTGATAGAAATTTAGCTCGTTGTTGAATACATACAGGGTGGTATCTGACCCCGTAATCTGACATTGTATATTGGCACTTCCTTCACTGCCAAATCCAATGGAAGAAGACGTATTTTTAGTCTGCAATGTTGTAGTGGAAGTCGATAGGGTATGGATTTTACTTTCTGCAGCATTGACCTGCTCAATAAAGTATAGAGAGGCCCGATTGTTGGCAGCACACATGGCCAGGTTTCTGCCATCTGAAGTAGTAAACGTTTTTACTATTGAATACTTTTTGCCGTCTACAGTTTTGTACAGCACATAATTGTTATACCAACCTTTTCTGGCTAAAACAAAAATAGCATCTGTCAATCGCACACTTGAATGAATATGGTAGCCATCAGCAGGTGCAGCAAAGCCGCTACCTTTTACCCAGTTTATGCCATCATCTTCACTATAATAGGGACTGCCTCCGGTAAATGCAACCAATCGTTTTGCTCCGGCATTCAATAAAAATGCTTCCAACACGTTGGCATCGAATCGGATGTCATCATTGACCAGTTCCCAACTGAAACCGCTAAGTCCACCTTTAAACATAGGACCGCCAGCGCCAATGGCAAATAGTTGATCATTGTCCGTATCATACCAAACATTCATGATGGATCCAGCCTGATTATTACTACCTCTTTCAAGCCACTTTCCCCGAATACGGCCACCGGCAAGGTCTTCACTTCCATCTCTGTTGGAATTTGGCAAAGTGCGCAGATAAGCCAACCTTTCTTCCTGGTTGCTTACTTCCTGCATCTGCCATCCGGATTCCTTACCTCCATGGATCTGATCAAGCCATTTTTTTCTCAGTTGCGCGTGATCTCCTTCTTCTGCATCCATTTTTATTTCAGTTGGTTGCGGATAAAGTTGTGGCTCTGAATGACACGATATCAATGCCAGAAAAAAAATGAGTAAGCTTACCTTGTTGCTCATGGTCTTTTTTTTACAAGTTAGGGTTTATGCTTAGTTTCATAATGGAAAATCCTGTCAATTTTTGATAAGGCATTTTAGACGACATTTTTTTCTTTAGATGGTCTTTTTTTTCCATACAGTTGGCAAATAGGACATAACTCTACCCGATGTGCCCTGGCAGTACAATGGGATCTTCCATAAAATATTATTCGTAAGTGTAGTTGGTTCCAACTGTTTTCAGGGAAGAGCGCTTTCAAATCCTTTTCTGTTTGCACTACGTTTTTTCCGTTACTTAGGCCCCATCGTTCTGCCAACCTGTGTATGTGTGTATCCACCGGAAAAGCAGGCACTCCAAAAGCTTGAGATATCACTACTGACGCCGTTTTATGGCCTACTCCTGGCAGTGCTTCCAATGCTTCCATATTGTCTGGTACTTGGCCACCATGTTTTTCAAGAAGGATTTCTGACAATTCATGAATGGCTTTTGCTTTCCTGGGTGCAAGCCCGCAGGGACGAATGATATCTTCAATCTGTTGAATAGAAAGCTTGATCATTTTAGCCGGTGTGTTGGCCAATTTAAACAGATGGGGCGTAACTTTATTCACTCTTTCATCCGTACACTGAGCCGATAACAGTACCGCTATTAAAAGGGTGTAGGCATCTTTGTGATCCAGCGGAATAGGGGTTTCAGGATACAAATTCGCCAGCATTTCGGCAATTTTGGCTGCTTTTTCTTTTTTCTTCATTGCAGAGCAGTTAAAAAGGCCAAAGTATCAATACCATCAGCATAATCATTCAATCCCGGCCTTTG
>CALMWS010000163.1 GCA_937870795.1 uncultured Bacteroidota bacterium
TTGGGTCCATCGTTGGAGGCGGTGGCTGTGGGTAGGGCGTTGACGGTGATGGTGACACTTGAAGTTGTGTTTCCACAAGCATTGGTTGCAGTTACTGTGTAAGAGGTAGTTGGCGAACTTAACATTGGAGTTCCAGAAATGGCACCAGTAGAAGGATTTATGTTCAATCCAGCGGGAAGTGCAGGCATAATAGAGAATGAAATAGGAGTGCTGCCTACAACTGATGACACATTATTGCTGCTGGCAGCAACGTTTAAACATAAGTTCATGGTGTTGGTCATATAGACCAAAGAAGAAGGAGAAGTACAATCAAGCTCACCTATTCTAAAATCACTAAAAGAAGTTTCCCCAGTAATTTGTGTACTGGTAGCTGTTCGAGTTCCAATCGTTGGATTTGACCAGGTACCGCCAGAATTCTTTCCTACAATGAAAACATTAGGATCTCCACCTCCTACAATGTCGCCAGGTTGAAAATTAAATGTTGCACTGTAATTATTAAATGAAATACCAGTATTGTTTAAAGTCCAACCTCTGGAAACATATTTAGTTTGGCTAATACCAGAACCTGCAGGGACATTTCCACTGGCTGGAGCCAGGAGTGAACCGGTGGCATAACCTAATAAATAACCACCAGCACTAACGTTGCCAAAAGCTACCGTGCATGGTGTATATTCATTCGAACTTCCGATATCAAAAGTTTTTGAGGTAGCACCTGTATTGATGTATTGCTCTAAATTTCCATTTACCCAGCCATTGGTTTTGCTGACACTCCCTGTTGAAGCAATGACTACTTTGTTTGCGCCGGTGGTAATGGTCCCATTTGATAAGGTCAAGGTCTGGTTGATGGTTATATCACTGTTTAGTGAAAGGCTACTGGAAGATTTATCTAAAATCAGGTAATCAAAGGTTGTTGCACCGGTAATTGTCTGTGCACCTGAAGCATTGTTAAAAAATACTGCTCTGTTGTTAGGAGTGAAGGTGCCACCAGTTTTGGTCCAATGATTTTTCACAACCATATCTCCACCGATAGAAGAACCCAAAGACAAGTTTCCTGCCATTGAGAAGCTCCTGCCTACAGTGAGAAGAACACTACCTCCTCCATAATCTGCATACAAACTACTTCCAGCATCAATCGTAAGGTCTCTGTTTGTGGCTCTTGGTGTATTATCTCCATTGGGAAGATTGAGGGTAGTATTGTTGCTTACTACCACATTGCTAGGATATCCGGGAGTAGAGCCTATAGTGCCCACTCCATTGGCACTCCATTCATTATTTCTTCCATAAGTGCCACCAGTATTGTAAGTGAGTGTAGAATTTGTGCCGTAGATCGGACTGGATTGAAAGTTACCCCCATTGATCATGACATTGCCATTAAGGGTAAGCGATGTACCTTGCACTGCGTTGGTGCCGGTCACAAGAGTAAAAGTGCCGGTTACCGTCCTGCTTACACCCATGATGATACCACCTACATTTTGAACAGATACATTTGTTGGGCCGTTGGTTGGTGGCCAGTACACATGATTACCGTCAATTGGGCCATAAGGGCCGGTAGTATTATTGAAAATTAAACTTGAGCCTGAAGCATAATTCCATGTACCTGAAGATCCGGTCCATGATCCTTCGTTGACTTGAAAGGTACCATTGATGGTTATCGTTCTGCCGGTGCCTACCAGCGAGCCTGAGCCAAAGTTGGTATTGTTGGCAACTGTTTTGCCGGCGGCAATGCTCCAGTCAATTCTGTTATTGTTTAGATAGGTGCCATTGAGCGTAAGTCCTACATTGGATGAGGAACCACCGGTAAAATTGATGGTTGTTCCAGGCGATGCTGATCCTGTATGTTGTATTGTCCCTCCAGTGTGGTTAAGATTCCCACCAATATTGATAACCATTGTAGCAGTACCACTCGAAAAAGTTAAAATTCCCCCTGAAATATTTAAATCCCCTCCAATAGTAAGAGTTGATGATGAAGGTGAATTTGCAATCAATCTAAAATCTTGAGTTGTAGACCCTGTGGATAATATTGATAAGTTTCCATTTACAGTAGTTAGATTACTGGATTGATTTAAATTACTCCCCGTGTAATTAATTAAATTTATCGTTAAATTTCCAAAAACAATACTCGCGGGAATTGCGACTCCATTTTGATAATTTCTAAGTTCAACTAAACTATTTGAAGCAAAACTTTCAGTCCCTGCGAATATTGTGCTTGAGCCAGCTCCGGTATTATTATGAATATAGGTACCCCCATTGTCAATTTGAAAAGTTCCGTTGCTTGCAATTGTTACAGCAAATGTTGCCGTCAAAGTACCTCCTGATTCAATTTGTAATTTTGAGTTAGAACCAGAAATAGACCAGGCTGCTGATGTGGTCATGTTATGGCCATTTTGAATCACAAATACGTCATTGGCAATATTAAAACCTGAAGGAGAAGAACCTCCACCCGCTCTGTTGGTGTTCCAGTTGGTGGTGGTGCTGGGAGTGACACTTCCCTGAGAATAATAGGTGGCTCCAAAAAGATTACTTACTGAGCAAACTGCTAAAGCAAGCACCATGTAAATTCTGGCTATAAAGGACTTCATAAATTGGATATATTGATTCATTAACTATTTGAAAGATACAAAAGTGAAAGTTAATTCACAGATGTAAAATTTTGTACAAAATTAGGCTTTAAGCCTTATAAACACGAAAAACCGTGCCTTATTTTTAGTTTAAATTCAATGATTTGTTACACGATATTCCCGATCCTGAATTCAGTTAATTATTTTGGAAATATTTTTTTATTTGACATTTAATTTTAATACATAATTAT
>CALMWS010000164.1 GCA_937870795.1 uncultured Bacteroidota bacterium
TAAGGACAAGCACAGGTGGTTTCAAAGCCTGGGGAGAATATATGAATAATAATGGTTCTACACATGCGCTTTCGCCACTGGACGTCACTGTTGCCAACTATCCTAACTTGACAGGTACACCTTTGAAAGCAACCTTAGGTAGTAACTTTTTTCAAGCTGTTCAGGGCATACTACTGACTACAACTGGACTATTTGCATGGGGATCAGAAGGTATTGTGATAGATGGTACTATCACCTCAAGTACAACATTTCAAAAATTGACCATTAACGGTCAGACAGATGGTTTGCCCGTTGGTGTTGATCCTGTAGATGTAAAGATGATAACAGCTTCTTACAGAACCCTGGCTATTGTAACTTGTTCAGGTAGTGTTTATGTTTTGGCACAAGATGCAGCTGTTAGAGGTGTCAAAGGCGGCGGCACTGCAACTGCCTGGTCTCAGGTAACTACAACGTCTTCTGGTAACCCTGTCATTTCAAATATTGTAGCATGCAGGGTCTCCTACAATACAGCATTTGCTTTGGGTTCAGATGGATCATTGTGGACATGGGGTACACAAACCTATCTGGCAGATGGTTCTGTTATTGCATCCAGAACAAGAGCCACACCCATGACTTCACCTACTTACAATTCTGGCGCATCAGCCAAAATGATTTCTATTACAGCACCCGGAGCCACTCCTACTCCTTCTTATTTTGTGTTATCTTCAGACAATAATTTATACGCAGTAGGTGAAAACTCATTTAGACAACTTGGAGACTGGACAACTACTGATAGGACAAGTTGGGTTCAACCCAGATATACAAGTTCTTCTGGCCCAGTTATGAACAACATTAAATGGATTGCTGCCAATGAAAATGATGCAGGTGGATCCACTTTCGGCGCAATTAACGTATTGACGACAGGAGCTCAAATTTATAACTGGGGCCAAAATGGTAATTCAATGTTAGGAAGAGCTACTGACCCTGCTGATCCGGGTACACCGGCAGGCATTGCTTCTTCTGATGAAATGATTGCTCTTGAAAGTGGTGGGCATACTTCTATGTACGTAAAAAAATGTGAGGTTAATTTTGGTTATGTTGGGCACAGGATTAATGGCTCAATGGGTAATGGCAGTGCAGCCACAGCGGTTGAAACTTCGGTCACTTATGCAACAGCCACCGTTGCCATTTGTGCCGCTGATGCTATTCCCAAAATTACATTGTCCATTACTCCTTCAGGCTCAGGTGGAAGTTATTGTACCACCCAAACGGCGACCGTTTCAGCCTCACCAGCGGGAGGTACTTTATCAGTATTTTCAGGTCCTGCTACATTGTCTGGAAATAACCTTACTTTTTCAGGTCCGGGTCAGGTGATTTTGGCATATACCATTTCTCCACCATGTGGCGGAGTGAGCGATGTAAAAGACACCCTTGATGTAATCGTTTGTGTAAGCGCTGTACATGAAACAGGTACCGTTTATAGTTACACAGGTGGTACAGCCATAGCCAATGTGGTTTCAAATGACCTCATCAATGGCAACCCTGCCACATTGGGGGGAGCCGGTAACGCCACCATCGCCCAATCAGGCTCATGGCCATCTGGCATTACACTAAACACAACAACCGGCGCGGTTAGTGTTGCTCCTGGTACACCAGCAGGAACTTATCAGGTGCCATATCAAATATGTGATAAGCTCACTCCTCCCAACTGTTTAATAGTTTTGGACACAGTTTTTGTCTTACCTTCAATATTATCATTAAATATTACAAAAACTCAAACTGGAGGTCCAAATCCGGTGACTGCTGCAGGACAAATTGTAAATTACCAGATTGTAGTGACCAATACAGGTAATACAACCTTGACGGGTGTCAATGTCACGGACGTCCTACCCAATGGATCTGCTGGCACACTAAGTGGCCCCACCGAAAGTGGTGTTAGCAACGGTCAACTGGACGTTGCTGAAACATGGACCTACACCATTAATTATACTGTAACCCAGGCCAATATTGATGCTGGAGGTTCAATTGTCAACACAGCATCTGTAACAACCACAGAGGTTCCGGGTCCAACGACAACAACAGCCACAACTCCAGTTACGCAAAGTCCATCGTTGACAATAGTGAAGACGCGCACCAGCGGACCGAGCCCTGTAACGGCAGCGGGCCAGGTATTGGGCTATACCATCGTAGTGACCAATACGGGCAATCAGACACTGACCGGCGTAAATACGACCGATTTATTGCCAAATGGATTAGCGGGCACACTAACCGGACCTACGGAGAGCATCAGTACCAATGGACAGCTCAACGTAGGAGAGACGTGGACGTATACGATCAACTATACCGTAAGTCAGGCAAATATAGATGCAGGAAGTAATTTGGTGAATACGGCAAGTGTGACAACCACGCAGACACCGACACCACAAAGTTCAAGCGCAACTACACCAGTGACGCAGAGTCCATCGTTGACAATAGTGAAGACGCGCACCAGCGGACCGAGCCCTGTAACGGCAGCGGGCCAGGTATTGGGCTATACCATCGTAGTGACCAATACGGGCAATCAGACACTGACCGGCGTAAATACGACCGATTTATTGCCAAATGGATTAGCGGGCACACTAACCGGACCTACGGAGAGCATCAGTACCAATGGACAGCTCAACGTAGGAGAGACGTGGACGTATACGATCAACTATACCGTAAGTCAGGCAAATATAGATGCAGGAAGTAATTTGGTGAATACGGCAAGTGTGACAACCACGCAGACACCGACACCACAAAGTTCAAGCGCAACTACACCAGTGACGCAGAGTCCATCGTTGACGATAGTGAAGACGCGCACCAGCGGACCGAGCCCTGTAACGGCAGCGGGCCAGGTAT
>CALMWS010000165.1 GCA_937870795.1 uncultured Bacteroidota bacterium
GAATCTTTTAACACATCATTTATGGTTACAATTTCCTGGCTGATGTGACCTACACATTCGGTATGGGTACCATTGCCATGGGGATTGATTTTTACGTTGTAAAAATTGACAGGACTACCTTTTCTGGTGTCTCCAATAAAATCACCGCTTACCAGCGGGCTGGCATCAAATAAAGGGGCATAAAAACAATTGGGACCCTCAATGGCAGCATCCAGAATGATGGAAATATCCATGCCGGCAGTTGAATCAAAACTGTAATGATGTTGACCTATCCGGGTATCAATGATCATTTTTCAGATTTTGATTTGCGAAAGGCATCGAGCATATCCCACATTTCATTGGGAATCGAAAGGTATCCGTTGAAAGAACCTGCTCCCATCAGCCATTCTCCGCCATCTATGGTCACATCGGCTCCATTGATGTAAGCAGCAAAGTCACTCATGAGATAAGCGCAAAGATTGGCCAGCTCAGGGTGTTCACCTACCCGGTGCAAGGGTACTTTTTTGGCCGGATCCACCATGTCTTTTACTGCTTCAGGAATGAGTCGACTCCATGCCCCTTCGGTCGGGAAGGGTCCGGGCGATACCGCATTGACCCGGATGCCGTATTTGGCACCCCATTCAACGGCCAAAGAGCGCGTAAGTGTCAGCACTCCGGCTTTGGCACATGCCGAAGGCACCGTAAACGCAGTACCCGTAAAGGCATAGGTGGTGGTGATGTTGAGGATGTTGCCTTTGATGTTTTCTTTGATCCAATATTTTCCTACCGTGAGCGTAAAGTTGACTGTGCCCTGCAGCACAATACCGATAACGCTTTCAAAGGCACGGTGTGAAAGTCTTTCTGTAGGACTCACAAAATTGCCTGCTGCATTGTTGAGCAAAACATCTACCCTGCCAAATCGGGTAATACTTTCGTTCAACACACGCTCTACGTCCTCTATGTTGCGCACATCACCTGCTACCGCCAATACCTGAGCACCTGTGGCATTGGCCATTTCCTGAGCGGTTTGTTGGAGTACTTCTGCACGTCTGCCGGTAATCACAATATTGGCTCCCAAAGATGCAAGGTAGGTAGCAACAGATTTTCCAAGACCAGTTCCACCTCCTGTGATTAAGACGGTTTTGCCTGCATAACTGCCGGCAGGTAACATGGATTTCAGATGGCTTTCACTCATGATTGATGAACGATTTTGTGGTAAAATTTTTCGTAATAAGGCAGGATTTCATCGATGTGAAATCTTTGTGCCTGTTTGAGGGCATTTTCTCTGAAGATGGCCAATTTTTTTTCATCACTCAAAAGTTCGATGGTACGTTCAGCCATTTTATCGATGTCGCCTATTTCGCACATATAGCCTGTTTCTCCATCGATGTTGATTTCAGGAATACCGCCGGCGTTGGATGAAATCACAGGCACCTCGCACGCCATGGCCTCTAATGCGGCCAGTCCGAAACTTTCATTGGCAGAGGGGAGCAGAAATACGTCTGCTATGGCCAACAGTTCCTCTATGGCATCCTGTTTGCCCAGAAATCGAACGTCGTTGCAAACATCCAGCACCCTGCATAAGTCTTCCATGGGCTTTCTTTCAGGTCCATCACCGATCAGGATGAGTTTTGACGGGATTTTTTTCCTTACTTTTTCAAAAACGTGGATTACATCATCTACCCTTTTTACCTTTCTGAAATTGGAGGTATGCACCAATATTTTCTCCTGGTTGGGGGCAATGGCCTTTTTAAAGTGATCTTTATCTGTTTTTCGAAAACGGTCGAAATCGATAAAATTGTGGATGACTTCAATTTCTTTGTTCAGGTTGAAATTGGCATAAGTTTCTTCTCTGAGTTGGTGAGAAACAGCCGTCACCCCATCTGAGCTGTTAATGCTGAATTCTACCACCGGCTTGAATGATGGATCAGAACCGGTGAGGGTAATATCGGTACCATGAAGGGTGGTAATTACCGGTATGTCAATGCCCCTGGATTTGAGAATTTGTTTGGCCATATAGGCTACAGCGGCATGAGGAATGGCATAGTGTACATGGAGCAGGTCTATTTTTTCGTATAAAACAGCATCTACAATTTTACTTGCCAGGGCCGTCTCATAAGGAGTATATTCAAACAGCGGGTATTCCATGGCACTCACTTCGTGAAAAAATACATTGGTATTAAATGCCGACAGTCTTGGCGGTTTTCGATACGTGATAAAATGGATTTGATAACCTTTTTTTGCCAGTCCCAATCCAAGCTCGGTGGCTACTACGCCACTGCCCCCGTATGTAGGATAACAAACAACACCAATATTCATATTTGCCGATTAAAATTGTCAGTGGTCAAAGTTAGTTTTTTTTCCCCTTTCTAAACAGGAAGAAGTATAAAGGCTTAAAACCACATATTGTTAAACAAAAATTGAAAAATATTTAAACAAAAAACCCGTAATATTGTTATCACAACATTCAAAATTTACAACTCACTGCAATCTAAATGGCTGTTTATTCCATAAATGACATAGAAAAACTGTCAGGGGTAAAGGCCCATACCATCCGGATATGGGAAAAGCGGTACAACATCCTGCCCAATAGGAGAACCGACACCAATATTCGTTATTACATGGATGAGGACCTCGAACTCATCCTCAACATCGCCCACCTCAACAGAAAAGGGGTGAAAATTTCCAAAATCGCCACCATGAAGGCAGAGGAAATCAAACAAAAGGTAGCCGATTCCTGTGAAGTGGATGTTATTTTTGAAAACCAGATTGATGGTTTGATGCTTTCCATGTTTGAGCTAAACGAATTTAAGTTCATGAAATTGCTCAACCACCACATTCGTGAAATTGGTTTTGAAAATACCATGGATGAGGTGATTTATCCCATGCTCGATAAGCTGAGTGTTATGTGGATCGCCGGCTCGGTTAAGGGGGTTCACGAAAATTTTATCAACAACATCATTCGCAGAAAATTATCCGTTGAGATCGATAAACTTGATTTTGACCCCAATGAAAATGCTACCCGATTCCTGATTTTTTTACCCGAGTACGAAGCTCACGAACTAAGTTTGTTGTTTGTTTACTTCCTGCTGAAAAAATACGGAGCCAATATTTTGTACCTGGGTACACAAATTTCATTGCCTGATGTAAAAGATGCCATAGAAATATTCAAGCCCGATTATCTCTTTACTCTTTTCAATGACAGTTTCTCAGAAGCACCGCTACAACCTTATATTACTGAGCTTTCACAATTACAACACCATGGCAGGGTGTTGGTATCCGGTTACCAGACGGTACAGCAAAAACTCGAATTGCCAGGAAACGTTGAAATCGTTTACAACCTCAACGATATTAAGAAATATTTAGAAGTACCGGTGCGCGGCTATTGATAAGCCATCTATCAATTCCCGGCCTATGTTCCTGCTTAGCTGGAAAAATCAAAATTTCCCACCACATTAAATTTTTCATATTATGCTTTTTTAAAGCTGTAAAAGCTTGATTGTAAGTTTGATTATCTTATGAACGCTCCAACTTTATACATATTTGGCAATGGTAAATAAAAAAAAATAGACGCAGTATTTAAAAAGCCAATATCTTTGCCACATGCTTTTAAACAAATCTACTTATTTCTTCTTTTGGTCATTTTACTTTTACAATGAGTAAAGGGTGGACTTTTAGTAGAATTAACATAGAAAAATATACTTGAAAGGAGTCCGCCAAAAGCGGGCTCCTTTCTTTTTTGGCAGCATATACAAAATAAAAGAAAGAGAGATGAGACAAAACATTGCAATCCAGGGTTACCCAGGTTCGTTCCACGATGAAGCAGCGGCAAGGTATTTCGCAGAACAGGATTATGGCCTGGTACCTGCCCCTTCTTTTGAAGTTTTGGCCGATTTGCTACAAACGGGCCGGGCAGACAAAGCGGTGATGGCCATTGAAAACACCATTGCGGGCACCATCCTTCCCAACTATCGGATTTTGAGAGAGCGCAATTTTTGGATTGAAGGTGAAATTTATCTGCCCATCCACCATCAATTGTGGGCCGTGGAGGATGTATTGCCAAATCAAATCAGAGAAATACACAGCCACCCCATGGCATTGCAACAATGTTCTTTATTTCTAAGCCATAAATATCCGGGAATAAAATGGGTTGAGACAGAAGATACTGCACTCAGCGCCTCTTTGCTGGCAAAAGATGGCGATGGACACCGGGCGGTCATAGCTTCTCAAAAAGCAGGTCAACTTTATGGACTTACGATCCTGCATCAAAACATTGAAAACAATGTCCACAATTTCACCCGCTTTTTTGTAATCTCCTCAAAACCTACACAGGTACAAACCGCAAATAAAGCATCCGTCTATCTATCCGTAGCAGATGAAAAAGGAAAATTGTTGGCAGTACTTCAGCAAATTTATAATCACAAGATGAACCTGAGCAAATTACAATCCTTTCCGGTGCCGGGTAGATTCAGGGCTTATTATTTTCACCTCGACATAGAATTTGATCACCTTTCTGCATACTGGGAGTTAAGCCAAAGCCTGAAATCCATTACTACAGAATACAAAGAACTGGGCCTTTACCAACGTGCTCACGGAGAAGTTGAAGCTCATATTGATGCATTGCAAATGACTACACCATGATAAGGGCAGCTCAAAGGCTTGGACAGGCAGAAACGTATTATTTTGCCAGAAAGATGGCCGAAATACAAACCATGAATGAACAGGGTCACAATGTAATCAACCTGGGTGTAGGCAGCCCTGATCTGGCCCCCCATCCCTCTGTAACCCTTGCACTGAAACAAGCGCTGGAACATGAATTGGCCCATAAGTATCAACCTTTCAGGGGAGTGCCGGGGCTTGCTGAAGCCTTTGCAGCATGGTACCACAATCATTTTCAGGTTGCTGAAATGGGCAAAGAAAACATTCTGCCTCTGATCGGTTCAAAGGAAGGAGTGATGCATATTTCTATGAGTTTTTTATCTCCTGGTGATGAAGTTTTGGTCCCCGACCCCGGTTATCCTTCATACAGTGCAGCCGCGAGGCTGGCAGGTGCAGCTGTGGTGTATTTCCCGCTAAAGGAAGAAAATCAATTCTTGCCAGATCTAAATGAACTGTCCAAAATGGATTTGTCGAAAGTCAAAATGATGTGGATCAATTATCCCAATATGCCAACAGGAGGAAATGCCGACCTGAATTTTTTTGAAAGACTGATCAAATTTGCCCTCAAAAACAAGATTCTCGTTTGCCATGATAATCCATATACGTTTATATTAAATCCCAGGCCTGTAAATATTTTTCAGGTTCAGGGTGCCATGGATTGTGTACTGGAGTTGACTTCGTGCAGCAAAAACTACCATATGGCAGGATGGCGCGTAGGTGCGGTGGCCGGCCATCCGGACTTGCTGGCCATCATTACAAAATTTAAAAGCAATGTCGATAGCGGAATGTTTTACCCCATTCAACAAGCTGCCATCACGGCTTTGGCCTTGGGCGAAGAGTGGACAACATCGATCAATGCCATTTATGAAAAAAGAAAGGCAGCGGCCCTGCAATTGCTGAGCATGCTGGGTTGTGAAGTCAAAACATCGGGTACGGGCTTATTTGTATGGGCAAAAATACCCTCATCCTTTGAAAATGGTGAGTCACTGAGTGATTGGGCTTTGCAGCACATGCGTACTTTTATCACACCCGGCAGTGTTTTTGGAGCGGAAGGCACGCCGTATGTACGGTTATCATTGTGCAGTCCTGTTGCCGATTTTGAGACTGCAGCTGACAGGTGGCACCACGAATGCCACAAGGTGGGTAATACCCAAATTCATATGCATCATAACACACTCCCATGAAAATAGTCATAGCCGGTTTGGGACTTATCGGAGGCTCTGTGGCCCTTGCTTTAAAGCGTCAGATTAACGTGCAGCTAAAGGGGGTTGAAATAAATGATGCCCATGCCCAAAAAGCGATTGAGCTGGGCCTTGTAGATCAAATCATTACCTGGGATGAGGCCTTGTCATGGGCAGATGTCATCGTGCTGGCCATGCCCGTCAACGCCATAACAAATTCATTGGTGGAATTGCTGGATAAGGTAAGAACAAATCAAACCATCATCGACCTGGGATCCACCAAATCAGGTATGGTTACAGCCTTGACTGCCCATAAAAACAGAGGGCGGTGGGTGGCAGCTCATCCACTGGCGGGTACCGAATTTTCAGGTCCGGAAGCCGCGCTGTATGGACTTTTTGAAGGTAAAAAAAACATCATCTGTAATGCCTCCCAAAGCGATGCCGATGCATTAAAAACAGCATACGACCTCTTTTTAGCACTCGGCCTTCAAACCCTGGAAATGGAGGCAGACGAACACGATCAACACCTGGCGTATGTGTCGCATTTATCGCATGTTTCTTCATTTATGTTGGGACTTGCGGTATTGAACAGAGAAAAAGATGCTTCCAATATCCTAAACCTGGCTGGTACGGGTTTTGCCTCAACGGTGCGTCTGGCCAAAAGTTTGCCGGAAACCTGGCTGCCCATATTCAATTCCAACCGGAACTACGTATTGGACGCCTTGGATACCTATATTGAATGCCTCACAAAATTCAGTACGGCCCTCAAAAATGAAGATGATGAAGGCCTTTATCGATTGATGCTGGAGGCCAATGAGATTAAAAAGATTTTATAACATCAGAGAATAGTGTTAGCTTTAATATTGCGAAAATGAAGACCACCCATTTATTTGAAGAAAAGAAAAGGCCACTCTTAATTGCAGGGCCTTGTAGTGCAGAGACGGAGCAACAGTTGGTTGAGACAGCAACCCGACTCAATCGTACCGGAAAGGTAGATATGATCAGAGCGGGCATTTGGAAACCCCGAACCCGCCCTGGCAGTTTTGAAGGCATAGGAGCCAAAGGACTGCCATGGCTGCAACGTGTCAAAGAGCAGACAGGCCTACCCGTATGCACAGAGGTCGCGAAGGCTTCGCATGTAGAAATGTGTCTAGAGTTTGGCATCGATGCGTTGTGGATTGGGGCGCGAACAACGGTCAATCCGTTTGCAGTACAGGAAATTGCTGAGGCTCTCAAGGGAGTAGACATACCGGTGATGATCAAAAACCCCATCAATCCGGATTTGGCTTTGTGGATTGGTGGTGTCGAGCGTTTAACCAATGCAGGTATAAAACAAATCGCGGCCATTCACAGAGGATTTTCTTTCAGTGGTGAAAAAATATTCAGAAATCGCCCCCACTGGCAATTGGCCATTGATTTCAGGCAGGAGCTGCCCAGTGTGCCGATGATCAATGACCCCTCCCACATTTGTGGTCGGAGAGACTTATTGAAAGATGTTGCCCAAAAAGCCATGGACCTCAATTTTCATGGGCTCATGCTTGAATCACACATCACACCAGACGAAGCCTGGAGCGATGCCCAACAACAAATCACCCCGGAAGTATATGGGGATATGATATCCTCACTTGTGGTTAGACATGAACGACCGGATGATCCCGGCAAGTTGTCGCAACTGGAACAGATGAGAAAACAAATAGACCTGATCGATGATGAGCTCCTGCACATTTTGGCATCCAGAATGAAAATATCGAGGGAGATAGGCCGGTATAAGCGAGAAAATGAAATTACCATTTTGCAGCAAAATCGGTGGAAAGAGATTCTGGATAAATACCTTGAAAAAGGCAGAAGTTCAGGACTCAGTGATGATTTTGTTTCCCGATTTATCAAGGCCATTCACGATGAGAGTATTTCTCAACAGGAGGATGTGATGAGAAACAGGGGTTAGGTGTTTGGGATCAGGATCTTGTTATAAAATGACTTAGACTTGAAGTCGGTTAATGAGAATACAATCAACATCCAATTATCCCTATTTGGTATATCAGCTTAGTATAATGTGAGGGATATAAAAATTTAACATTTTTATAATTTCTTACAATACACACAAAATCAGATATTTATAATTTTTTTTCCAACGCAATAGAAGTTCGATGACGAGGATCATTGAAAATATTTCTCTATACAAAATAAATTTGGCGCACTATAAAACAAAAAGCATTTCAAATTTCTATTGATGTGCACCTTGTTATTTTATGACAAAAGGAAAATATAACATAAACAGTTGGTTTGGTTTTCTAGCAATAATACTGCTCAGCACACTATTCCATGCCTCCAGTAACAAAGCTTTTGCCAATGTTGGTGTATCCAATACCTACCATACAACTACTCATTTAGATATCAATTTTGAGCAGACCAGAGCTAATCATATCTCTACATTATTTGAAGTAGTAAATTTAAATGAGCAGGAGGTAAAGGAAGATTTGGAAGAGCATGCCAACTTTGTACCTGGGTGTCCATACCAGCTTGGTCATGAAATTTATTTAATTGTTTTACAAAAATTACCGGTATTTAACGAGCAAAGCTACAAGCTCTTTTCCAATCTACCTTTCTATATCCTGTTCCATAGCTGGAAGCATTTTCTATTTTAATTCTCATAAATTAATTTGACAGTAACCAACTGTCGCCATTTGTTAATGACGGACATCCATTCGTCTGTTTTTTCATTGTAAAAAATCAAAGCAATAATGAGAGTTAAAATATTTCTCATGGGCCTGACCATGATATTTTTTTCAGCGTGTAAAAGAGAAAAACATATAAAAGAAGAATCCGGTAAATATCAGGTAACGAACCCGGTTCAGAGAGACACCACCTTTTTTAATGAATATGTTTGTCAGATTAAATCCATTCAGCACATAGAGTTAAGAGCGCTTGAAAGAGGGTATTTGCAAAAAATCTATGTTGATGAAGGGCAGACCGTAAAAAAAGGACAGTTGCTTTTTCAGATAATGCCATTAATCTACAAGGCAGAAATGCAAAAGGCAAAGGCTGAAGTCGATTTTGCCGAGATAGAGTATAAAAACACAAAATCTCTGGCTGATAACAATATTGTATCTGCCAATGAATTGGCCATGGTTAAGGCAAAGCTTGATAAAGCCAATGCTGAACTTGCGTTGGCGAAAGTACACTTTGATTTTACAGAGATACGCGCACCTTTTGATGGAATTATCGGGCGATTTAATGATGTACGATTGGGAAGTCTTGTGGAAGAAGGAGATTTGTTGACAACACTTTCAGATAACAGCAAAATGTGGGTATATTTTAATGTACCTGAAGCAGAATATCTTGGATACGCAAAATCGAAAAATGCAGGAAAGCCGGTTCAGGTTAGATTAAAAATGGCAAACAATGAACTCTTCTCTCAGCCTGGAATCATTGAGACCATTGAATCAGATTTTAACAATGAAACCGGCAATATAGCCTTTAGGGCAACCTTTGACAATCCGGGAAAATTAATCAGGCATGGTCAAACAGGTAATATACTTATGCCTGTGGTATTGAAGAAGGCATTGTTGATTCCCCAAAAAGCAACATTTGAAGTATTAGATAAGAAGTATGTTTTTGTGATTGATCAAGATCACAGAGTACGGTCAATACCTGTAAAGGTAGAACATGAGATTCCCAACATATATGCTGTTAAAGCAGAATTGGATGCAAGCAGCATCGTCTTGATTGATGGTTTGCGAAAAGTGAGAAATGGTGACAGGGTTGAATATCAAAAAAAGACATTTGATTCAGTAATTAAGGAAATTCAGAATTTACAAGCCGAGTAACTCCATTTTTTCACTCAACTCATCAACACATGTTCAGCAAATTTATACAACGGCCAGTTTTGGCTATATCGTTGGCATTGGCCACCGTATTTTTAGGTGTACTTGCCATTCAAAATCGCCCCATATCACAGTTTCCGGATATTGCTCCGCCGAGGGTGAATATATTTATTGCCTATCCCGGCTCAAGTGCGCAAGTTTTGGTCGAATCCACGCTGATACCTTTGGAGCGTGCCATCAATGGTGTGCAAGGTATGTTGTACCTTACATCAGACGCCACCAGCGCCGGTGAAGCTACGATACAAATTGTATTCGAACCAGGCACAGACCCCAATGCAGCGGTAGTAAATGTAAAGACAAGGGTAGATGCCATCATGAACAATTTACCGCCATTGGTGCAGCGCGAAGGCATCATCATCACACCTATCCAACCCAGTATGTTGATGTATGTCAACTTATATAGTAAGGATAAAAATGCAGATGAAAAATTTCTGTATAATTATGCAAATGTCAAAATCATACCTGAGTTACAAAGGGTAAAAGGCATGGGAAGGGCTCAGATCCTTGGTAGCAGGACCTTTGCTATGCGGGTGTGGCTGAAGCCGGATCGTATGCGTGCTTATAACGTTTCTACAGAAGAGGTAATGAAGGCCATGGAGGAGCAAAGCATCATAGGGAGGCCCGGAAGATTGGGTCAGGCTTCGGGCAAAAAAGCGCAATCGCTTGAGTTTACGCTATCCTACAAAGGCAGGTTCAATAAACCGGAGGAGTATGAAAATATCATTGTCAAAGCAAATGCAAATGGTGAGCTTCTCAAACTTAAAGACATAGCCAATGTGGAGCTTGGAAGTGAGTTTTTTGATATTTATTCCAACAAGGACGGGTACCCATCGGCTTCTATCGTGCTAAAACAAAATTTTGGAACCAATGCCAGTCTGGTTATTTCCAGAACCAAGGAAAAGCTCAATGAACTCAAGAAGGATTTTCCACCAGGCATGGATTATGAAATCAATTACGACGTTTCAAAATTTGTAAATGCATCCATTGACAAAGTAGTACATACATTGGGTGAAGCATTTGTTTTGGTAGCCTTGGTTGTCTTTCTATTTTTGGGAGATTGGCGGTCAACTTTGATACCCATTATAGCGGTACCGGTGTCGTTGATAGGTGCTTTTGTATTTATGCAATTGTTTGGGCTGACGATAAACCTGATAACACTGTTTGCATTAGTGCTGGCCATTGGTATTGTGGTAGATGACGCCATAGTGGTAGTTGAGGCCGTCCATGCCAAAATGGAGGAAGAAAATTTGTCTCCCTATAACGCAGTAAAAAAAGTATTGGGTGAAATCAGTGGTGCTGTCATTGCCATTACGCTGATAATGACTGCGGTGTTTGTTCCTATTGCTTTTATGACCGGCCCCGTTGGTGTGTTTTACAGGCAATTTTCGATTACCATGGCAAGTTCAATAGTACTTTCCGGGGTGGTGGCGTTGACACTTACCCCTGTGCTTTGCGCCATGATATTAAAGAAGCACAATGGGCATCATAAGAAAAAAAGCCCGATTGATCGGTTTATTGATGGTTTCAATGTACTATTTGAAAAACTGACCGGAAAATACGTAAATTTTTTACACCTTATAGTGAACAGGAGACTCCTTACTTTTTTGCTACTGGCCTTGTTTGGATTGGGCATATTTGGAGTAGACCGCACGCTTCCATCCGGATTTATACCCAATGAAGATCAGGGACAAATATATGCCATTATACAAACGCCTCCGGGTAGTACATTGGAAAGAACCAATGATGTTTCCAAAAAACTGCAGAAGATCGCAGAAGGAATTGAAGACATTCAATCCGTGACTTCCCTGGCCGGTTATGAGATATTGACGGAAGGCCGCGGATCCAATGCCGGAACATGTCTCATAAACTTAAAAGATTGGGAACACCGCCATCATTCGGTTAAAGAAGTAATGGAAATACTTGAAGAAAAAACCAAAGATTTGGGTGCCGTGGTTGAATTTTTTGAACCGCCTGCTGTGCCTGGATATGGTTCGTCAGATGGATTTTCTTTACGATTATTAAACAAAAACAGTACGGTTGACTATCAGGATTTTGATAAGGTGAACACGGAATTTATGACCGCATTAAAACAGCGGAAAGAATTGTCAGGCTTGTTTACTTTCTATGCTGCCAACTACCCCCAGTATGAGATCCTAATAGATAATCAAAAGGCAATGCAGAAAAGTGTCTCTATCGGCACAGCCATGGAGAATTTAAATGTGCTGATAGGGAGTACTTATGAACAGGGATTTACACGGTTTAATACATTTTTCAAAGTTTACACACAGTCTGCTCCGGAGTACAGAAGATTGCCTTCCGATGTGTTGAATCTTTACGTTAAGAATGACAAAGGAGATATGGTCCCATATTCTGCATTTGCAACGCTAAAGAAGACCCAGGGGCCCAATGAAATTACCAGGTTTAATCTTTACACATCTTCTGCAATACGCGGCGTACCTGCCAAAGGATATACAACCGGAGATGCCATTAATGCAGTAAGAGAAGTTGCCCTGAAAACTTTACCCCATGGTTACGATATTGCGTGGGAGGGTCTTTCGTTTGATGAAGCCAACAGAGGGAATGAAGCTCTTTACATTTTTGGTATTGTGCTCATATTTGTATATCTGGTATTGGCCTCCCAATATGAAAGTTTTATCATTCCGTTGGCGGTAGTTCTCTCCCTTCCGGCTGGTGTATTTGGTTCTCTACTCCTGTTAAAAGGCATGGGTCTGTCAAATGACATATATGCCCAGATAGGCTTAATCATGCTGATAGGTTTGTTGGGCAAAAACGCTGTGCTGATTGTTGAATTTGCTGTACAAAAAAACCAGCAAGGTTTTACGGTACTGGAAGCTGCCATCGAGGGCGCAAAAGTAAGGTTCAGACCTATTCTTATGACTTCCTTTGCTTTCATTGCCGGGCTTATTCCTTTGGTAAGGGCTACCGGCGCCGGAGCAGTAGGTAACAAAACCATTGGTTCTTCGGCTCTTGGCGGTATGTTGCTGGGTACGCTGTTTGGAGTAATCATAGTTCCCGGCTTGTACTATATTTTTGGAGGCCTTGCTGAAGGCAGAAAACTCATTGAAGACGAAGATCAGAATCCATTGACAGAAGATTTTGTTGATCAGACCAAAGAATCGTATCTGGTTAATAAAATAAATGTATTTAAAAAATTATTAAAATCAATAAATCCAAAACATGATGAAGCGGAATAGTCAATACAGTTTAATTGTGCTGGTCTTTTTGCAGCTTGTGATTTTGGTATCATCGTGCAAAGCTCCTGCTCTATCCTTAAGGAATGAAAATGTTCTTTTACCGGCTAAATACGCTGATACCAGTGATACAATCAATTCATCTACCATTGATTGGAGGTCTTATTTTGCAGATGATAATTTAACAGCATTGATTGACACGGCATTCAAAAACAATCAGGATTTGAATATTATCAGCCTGGAAATTGAAATTTTGAACAACGAAGTGATGGCAAAAAGCGGAGAGTACAAGCCATTTGTCAATATAAATGCCGGAGCCGAAGAAGAGAAGCAAGGTGAATTTACCAGAAATGGAGCGGTTGATGAACAATTAAAAATAAAGGATGGAAAGAAATTCCCTTCGCCATTGGGAAATTTTATTGTTCAAACCAACTTCAATTGGGAATTGGACATCTGGAAGAAACTCAGGAATGCAAAAAAATCAGCCGTTCTGCGCTATTTGGCCAGCATAGAAGGAAGAAATTTTGCCAAAACCCGTTTGGTCGCCGAGATTGCTTCCAGTTATTATGAGTTGATGGCATTGGATAATTTGGCTTCCATTATTGACCAGAATATTGTTATTCAGTCCAATGCCCTCGAAGTGGTGAGAAAACAAAAGGAAGCAGCAGGTGTGACACAGTTGGCCGTAAACCGATTTGAAGCACAATTGCTGAATACACAAAACAGGCAGTATGAAATAAAACAGAGAATAGTAGAGACCGAGAATAAAATTAATTTTTTAACCGGTCGGTATCCTGTACCTGTAAATAGAAATTCGCAAATATTTACACAATTAAGCGTGGATGCCATTTTGGCAGGAGTACCTTCGCAACTTTTAAAAAATCGCCCTGACATCCGGCAGTCTGAGTTGCTTTTGAGTGCAGCCAAGCTGGATGTTGATGTGGCGAGAGCTAGGTTTTATCCTTCGGTTGGCATCAGAGCAGGATTGGGATTAAATGCTTTTAACCCATTGTATTTGATCAACCCACAATCCCTTGCCTTCAATTTGGCCGGTGATTTGGTAGGACCATTGGTCAATAAAAATGCCATAAAAGTCGCATATGCATCAGCTGGAGCCAGCCAGGTTCAAGCTGTCTTTACTTACGAGCAAACCATCCTTACTGCATATTTGGATGTATTAAATCAGCTTTCCAAAATGGAAAAATTCACCAAAAGTTTTGAAACTAAATCGAAGGAAGTAGAAATTCTTGATCAGTCGGTAATAATTGCCAATAGTTTATTCAACTCTGCCCGTGCAGATTATGCAGAAGTACTGCTTACTCAAAAGGAAGCCCTTGAATCAAGAATTGATTTGGTAGAAACAAAAATGAAACAATTGGATGGAAAGATCAATATTTATAAGGCACTCGGGGGAGGATGGCAATAGATGCAGGATTGAAAGACCGAAAACCTAATTTTTTGAATTCATTCGCAGCTCTATAAAAAATGGGTTGCGACATTAATATGGTGGTTATTTAAACTTAGGTTTATATGCAAATGTAGAAGCATCTGTAAATAAAGTTTTGCAGATGTTTCTCTTATTAATTTAAGGCAAATATGAAAACCTGGACCCCACTGGTACTACCATCTTCCTGAAAGGGGATGTTACGTTGTTGTGATGTACTGATTTACCGATGTACTGATGTACCGATGTACTAATGTACTGATGTACTGATGTACTAATGTACTGATGTACTAATGTATTGATGTACTGATGTACTAATGTATTGATGTACTGATTTACTAAATGAGTTCTGCGTGAAAAAAATCTGCCTCAAAATAAACGAGATTAGGAATTTTTGGAAATGCTATAGGCACACGCATGAAGGCACATTAAGATTTATAAAGAGGATTAAAGCTTAATGTCTCTCAATGCTCTAAATGTTGAACAAAATTCACAAATCTTATTTTAACGAATAAAGTCTATATGTGGGATTGATTCTGAAGTATGACCCCACAAAAAGAGATTACGCCTATAAACAAGATTGGGATATTTTTCCAACATTAAGGTAATGGAGGGAATTAAGAAACCTATCCCCTTAATTCTCTAAATTCCC
>CALMWS010000166.1 GCA_937870795.1 uncultured Bacteroidota bacterium
ATAAACTGCAAACCTCTGAACTCATTTATGATGAAAATCTGAAAAAAATTTACACCGAAAAATTTATCAGAATAACTCGCCCAAGCCTGGGCGACACCATTTATGGCATTGGCTTTGAGACCGACCAAAATTTCAATCGCATAGAAATCAAGCAAAAGATCAAAGGCAAGCTGGGGGGAGGTGAATTTATTCCGGATTGAGGGCCCAAATCCACTTTTTGAGGGTCAAAGCCTGTTATTTTATTGAGGGAAGCAGCAAATTTGTACGTATAACCATAGAAACAAAATTTAAGAAATGAGAATCATTGGAATCCTTTTATTTGGGCTGATCTTTTTGAACTCCTGTTCAAATGACAATACCCTGGGCAATATTGACCTTACGGGTAGTAAATGGGTGGTTTCAAAATGTGTAAAGGATGGACAGGACATAAGTTCTGAATTTGCAGACTATGTTTTTGATTTCATAGATGGGGGTGTAGTTACAGCTACAAAAGGAGGCCTAGTGATCAAAGGCAGCTGGTCAAAAATACAGGACAGTGGCAAGACAAAATTCATCATCAACTTTGCCAATCCTGATTCTTTCAGAGAAATCAGTGAAGATTGGATTGTAGTCAAAGAAAACGCTGAGGTTTTGGAACTCTCTGACAGCGACAGTGGCTCCCTTACAGGAAAAGATGTTTTGAATTTTAAAATCAGCAATTGATTAGCGGTAGCATGTGCTGCCATACCGCCTCTGCCAGTTGCTCAATCGATTGATTGCCATCTATGATTACAATGTTTTCCTGGTCTTTGACCTTATCGATGGCTAGCAGGTAATTTTTGCGTACCGTACTGATTCTGCTTTCATTTTCAAATCTGTCAAGCTGTTGTCTTCCGGAGGATAGTCGTCTAAGACTTTCTTCAACTGTGATGTCAATGAAAAAAGTGATGTCAGGCCTCTTAAGCGCTGCGCATATGCTATTGGCTTCAATCACCCAATCGAGCGATACATGGGGTACATGGTAGGCATAAGAAGACAAGTAATACCGATCTGAAATGACATTTACACCATTGTTGAGATATTGCAACATGCCGTACTCTTTGTGAGTGAGGTGATCAATTCTATCTGCCAGAAAGAGGGCGGCAATGGTTTTTTCATCACCCTCCATTTCACCGCTTAAAATGGCTCGTATGGTCTTTCCAATGTGGTTTTTGGTGGGCTCAGCGGTCACATGACAAGGCTTGCCAGCATCATTCATCTTTTTCTCCAGGGCCTTGATGAGCGTTGATTTGCCGGCTCCATCGATGCCTTCAAGGGCAAAAAATTTTCCACTTGCCATTTTATTTTTCTAAAGTTTATCTACCAGCTTGATTTCAATGAGTTCACTGGTGTTGTAATCCGATTTTAGGATGATCTCCTTGGTTTCTCCCCGGTATTTGTATTTGACACCAATGGTATTTGGGGGTCTTTTGCCCACATTATCTGCGTGCAGCAGGAGGAAGT
>CALMWS010000167.1 GCA_937870795.1 uncultured Bacteroidota bacterium
CGGCAGGAAACGTAGAAACCTATTCATTAAAATAAAACAATCACAACGATGAAAGCGCATACCAAAGAAACACAGGAATCCATCACCCCTCAAAAGGCACTTCAGTTTTTGAAGGAAGGCAATTCCAGATTTTTAAACAACCTGAAGATCAATCGCAATTTGCTCGAGCAGGTAAATGATACCCGTGACGGTCAATTTCCCTTTGCTTCGATCCTGAGTTGCAGTGATAGCAGGACATCTGCAGAATTGATATTTGATCAGGGTCTGGGCGACATTTTCAGTGTGCGTTTGGCCGGCAATGTAGCCAGTCTTTATGCCATAGGTTCGTTGGAGTTTGCCTGCAAATATCTGGGATCCAAAATCATTGTGGTTTTGGGTCATACCCATTGCGGCGCGGTAAAAGGAGCTTGTGATAATTTTAAAGATGGCAACATCACACAGTTATTGGAACAGATTGTTCCGGCGGTAGAGATGGAGCAGGAGACAAAAGAAAACAGGCATTCACACAACGCAGATTTTGTACACAATGTAATGCTCAACAATGTTGCTTTTCAGATCCGTAGAATTTATGCCTTGAGTCCTATGCTGGCCCAGATGAAGATAGATGGGCAGATTGACATCGTAGGTGGCATTTATGATGTGGCAACAGGAGAAGTAAAATTCATGGAAATGGGTGATGACATAATGGAAGGGATAGTGAGAGAAGCTGAGGTATCAGCGGTTTAGTCATATTTGTTGCAGATTAGATTTGTTGAACGGGCTAACGAAGGTTGGCCCGTTTTTTTTTATTTGTGCATTAATGAAGCGTTAAAATCGAAGACATAATGTCATTTTATAGCATATTTGCGCTACAAATCAAAGATGACCATGGTAATATGAAAACATTGAGATGGATTTTGATATTTTGTGTAGCACTGGTGTGGCACGATGTGGTATCTGCCAAAGCCCTTCGTATACATGTAAAAATGGAAGGGCTTAGTTATGACACCATTTGGTTTGGAACAACCTTGGGTCGCAAGCCGGTAATCAAACAACACAGCCTCAAAAACCAGGATGGCAGCTTTGATATCTATTTGAATGAGGGTGTAAGCCCCGGTTTTTACGCTATTTTTTATAAAGTAAATTCGGCGGGCAGGCTCAATTATTATCATCTGGCCATTGACGGAGAGCAGGGTGATTTTGATGTGTTGTGCTCGTTGAGTGATGTATGGGGTACACTGCAATTTAAGAAAAACCCGGAAAGTAAACTGTATTACGAATACAGGAATACCATGTCAACCTACATGAGTGAGTACATCAAATTCATTGATTATTACCGGTATCACATCAATGAAGAGAGTTACAGATTGTTGACCTCCAAAGAAGAGTC
>CALMWS010000168.1 GCA_937870795.1 uncultured Bacteroidota bacterium
GTAAACCGATTGAATACATCTTCATTTTCTTTATATCCGGATGATTTTTTGATATCTGCTACCAGTCTTTTTTTAGCAAGGGTAAAACGTTCGTCTTTTTTAATCCTTGGTTCATACATTTTTTTGAAAACAGCAAAGTCCATATCGGCATCCATCTTTTTGATGCGTTTGATGATGTGCCAACCTGTTTTGGTCTGTATGGGTTTACTGATATCTCCATCATTTTTTAAAGCAAAAGCTGCATCTTCAAAGGCTGTGTCGTAGGTATTGATGCCAAAGGTTGGCAAATAGCCTCCGCTTTGAGCAGATTGTTTGTCTTCTGAATACTGGGCCGCAACTTTACCAAAATCTACACCCGACAACAGTTGGTTGTAAGCTTCATCTATCTTGGTCTTGGGCTCATCACTCTTGTTGATGTGTTTGATTAAAATGTGTGCAACGCTGATGGTGCCTCTTGCGGGTCTCTTGCCAACCACTTTGATCAGGTGATAACCAATTTTTGATTTTAAGGGAGCAGATACTTTGCCAATCGGCAAGGTATATAGTGCATTTTCTACATCGTAAAATCCCTCGGGTAACATGGCTGTAAAAAAGCCAAGGTCTCCACCATTGATACCTGTTCCTTTGTCATCTGAATATTCTTTGGCTGCTGCTTCAAATGACTTTCCAAGGTCAATTTCTTTTTTTATTTTTTCTGCCTTCGCAAAAGCTGCCATTTTTACAGAATCTGTCGACTTTTCAGGGGCACTGATGAGGATGTGGCTAAACTGGATGTCTTCTTTTTGCCTTTCCTGCAATTCCTTAAGCAAGTGATCCATAATTTCCCTATCGGTAAGATAAGAGTTGGCCAGTTGTCTTTTGTAGCCATTGAGTTCGTCGTTGAGCGACTGAATGGTATCCAGTTTCAGGTCTCTGGCCCTGGCTACTTTGAGTTTGAATCTGGAATACAGATCCAGGTATTCGCGAATGCTTTTTTCTGTGTAGGTGGCTTCTTTGCCGTTGTTTTTTTCGTATATGTATTTGAACTCACCTACCGATACGGGTCGGTTGTCAACTTTCATCAAAACGGCGTCATCAGACTGAGCGCAAACAAAAAGAGCCTGAAAACCAAAGGCAAGTGCAATGAGCAACTTTTTCATCATGGATGTCATAAATTTGGAACGCAAAAATAACGGAATTCTCCAATAAGTTATTCTATTCATGCCCTATTTATGGGCAATTCGGCTGCTTCGTCGCCTGCAGACC
>CALMWS010000169.1 GCA_937870795.1 uncultured Bacteroidota bacterium
CAAATCAACATAGAATTTCACCGTCCTGAAAATGCGCCAAAGCTTTTTCTCAATGCATTTGCCAATTCATTCGGAGAAAGTCAGTACAACGCCAACTACATGGTTAAAAAGGCAGCCTGGAGCAACCTGTCGGTTGGCCACGTTACTTTGCCGGCATCCATCATTGATCGGGATGGCGATGGCTTCAGAGACATCGTAAAAACCAACAGGATATCGTTTTACAACCGATGGTCTTACGACAATCCGGAAAAACCAAAATGGCGGACAACCATTGGATTGAGATACCTCAATGAGCAAAGAGAAGGTGGTTCCACGCAATTTGACAGCCAAAAGCACCTCGGCACCTCAACGGTCTATGGCCAACAGGTAAACATCATGCACGGCGAAGCCTATACAAAAACCAACTTTATAGTAGGTGAAAAAACATCATTGATTTTGCTCAACAGCGCCTTTGCTCAACAGCAGGAAACGTACTTTGGGGTTAAGAAATATGTGGGCAAACAATTCAACCTGACTTCGGCCCTCTACATGGACCATTATTACGGAGCAGGCAACAACAATATAAAGTTTGGTCTTAGCCACAGGCACAATAAGTTGAGAGAAGACATTGTATTTCTTCAGCCCCTTCCTTTTCTCGACTATCAGGGTACTTATTTCACCAATTATGATATTCCCGGCTTGTTTGCTGAAAACAAGCTCACTTTTTCTAAATTCACCATCCTTACAGGCTTGAGGGCCGATCGTTTCGATCATTTTGGATGGAAGTTTACACCCAGGATCCTGGTTCGGGCCAACCTGTCGCAGGACACCGATATTCGATTAAATGCTGGTAAAGGATATAGGTGGGCACACATTTTTTCAGAAAACACCAACCTGCTGGCTGGCAACAGAAGCCTGGTCCTGGCCAGCGATCTGGCACCTGAAGAGGCAGTCAATCTGGGACTCAACTTCATCCAAACCCTTCACTGGAATGAAATCAACATAACCCTTTCGGGCGATGCCTACCTGACGTATTTTCAAAATCAGATCTTCCCGGATTATGATGCCGAAATCAATACAGCCATTGTGCGTAATTTTTTTGGCAAAAGCATATCGAAAAGTTATCAGCTGGAAAACAAATGGATTTTTAGCCAGCAATTTGATTTGAAAGTAGCTTACAACTATCTGCAAGTATATCGCGAAATTGAAGGCATAAAACAAGACCTGCCCTTCATCCCCAAACACAAATGGACCGCCAACACTTCCTACAGCACCCCCAACGACCGATGGCAAGTAGACCTCACCTGGCGCTGGATCGGCAGCAAACGACTACCATCTACCCTCAATTACCCCGATGCATACAAACAGCCAGCAAACTCTAATCCATACCAGCAATGGGACTTTCAACTCACCCACCGATGGACCAACTTCCAGCTTTATGGGGGCATTGAAAACATCTTCGACTTTCGCCAGAAATTTCCCATCCTCGGTTACGACCAACCCTTTGGCAACTTCTTTGACCCGGCATTCAATTGGGGCCCTACCAAAGGAAGAGAATTTTATCTGGGAGTGAGGTATTCAGTTAAATAAAAAATGATCATTTTAAAAGGTTTCCGTTCAAGCTAAAGGGTGAATCCTTGGGCTTTTGCTTTTGAATTAAGAATACAATTCTTTCCCCAAAAGTTGCGTTTATCTGTTGAACTTAGTTAACTATTAATATGTTCATTTCACTCTCTATAAATAAAAGATACTTTTTAATACTATTTGCTCTTTATTTCTCTTCTGTTTGCCTTGCGCAAAAGGAAGATTATAATTGGTTGGGTGGTTACGATTATAATCCAACCCCTGGTTCTTTAATTATTGAGGGCTACAGAATTGACTTTAACAATAAACCATTCAGGATTGATAATAATGTTGATGTAAAATATGGTATTGAGGGCAATAATGCATCGATAAACGATAAAAATGGGAACCTGTTATTTTATACTAATGGCTGTGCTGTTATGGATAGAAATTTAAACCTAATGCCCAATGGAGATAGTATCAATGCAGGCAAATGGTTTGATCAGTTTAGAAAATATTGTTCTATTGGTTATCCTGGATTTCAGAATGCTCTAATTTTAAGCGATCCGGGATATGAATATGGCTATTATATTTTTCATAAACCCAATATCTATTATCCGCAAATTGCGGATTCATTGCAATTACAATATTCCTATGTTGATATGCAATTAAATAATGGTTTTGGTGATGTGACGTTTAAAAATATAAGATATGTACAAAATCAAAACATACTTTCATCCTATTTTACTTCGATTAGACATAAAAATAAAAAGGATTGGTGGATCATTCAACCACTTGAGGAAGACTCAATTTTTTTAACATTTTTACTGGATGGAACCGGTATTAATAGATTGGCAAATCAAAATACACATCAATATTTTGACAGATTTAGATCAAGTGCTTCGGGCACTGCTAAGTTTAGTCCGGATGGTACCAAATATGCTGTCTACAATTATTATGATCAACTACATGTTTATGATTTTGATCGTGAAACGGGGGTGTTAACCAATCACAAAAAAGTAGAAATTTATCCACAAAGTGAAATTGATAGAGTTGAAATTAAGATAGGAAGTGTTGAATGGTCGCCTAATAGTCGATTTGTTTATTGTGCATCGCAAGAAAAATTACATCAGGTGGATACCTGGGAAAACAATCTTCAAGACGGTGTAACACTAATTGACACATTTAACGGAACTTTGGATCCGTTTCCAACTATAATATTTCTTATGGCACAAGGACCGGATTGTAGAATCTATATTACTCCTAAATGTGGGTGTAATTCAATCCATGTCATCAACAAACCGGATGAAAAGGGTACTGCCTGTGACTTTGTTCAAAATGGTATTAAGTTTTTATACCCCAATGGAGGTACACTCCCTAACTTTCCCCGATTTAGAGTTGATGAAGAAGAGAAATGCGACCCAACCATTACCTCCATTTTTGGCGATGCTGTTTATTATAGAAGAAAGTTAAGCGTTTATCCCAATCCATCCCATGGGATCTATCAATTGAAAATTCCCACTGAATTCCAAACCGGCAATCTGGTGGTTTCTGATGTTTTTGGAAAAATTGTTTACAATGAGCAGATTGAATTTAATCCAGTAACCATGGAATTGAATCTTACAAATCTTCCTGCAGCTAATTATAACATTGACTTATATCCTGAAAACAGTAATGATAGAATATTTTATGGTGTTCAGGTTATTAAAATCTAATTACTCATACATCTTTAATTTTACCTTTTTTTTACTGATGTACGAGCTTAAATCCTGAAGACTTTATAATCTAATTCATTTGAATATTTTAAGCTTACTATGTTCAAAAAGAAGTATTTTCCTAATGCTTGATGATTTTTCAATCCCATAGGTTAACCATCTTAGTTTCAATATTAAAACAAATGGACTTTCACGCCTGTCTATTTCTATCAAAATATTCTCGTATAACCCTTTTCCCCGAAGCATTTTTAAGATACTTTTCTCTCTTCCGGGCTTCAGTAGAAGTATGATAAAACTCTGTAAATATTACAATGAATGGCGCTTTGGCTTTCGTACTTAAATTGTAACCACGGTTGTGATCTGACAATCTTCTCTCAAAATTGCTGGTCATACCAACGTAAAACCAATCAGCATTTATGCTTTTCAAAACATAAACAGTAAACATAGCTGGGCTTTTAAAATAAAAAGGGGAGAATTTTACTTCCCCCCGTATCATGTGATCCCGACAGGATTCGAACCTGTGACCTACTGCTTAGAAGGCAGTTGCTCTATCCAGCTGAGCTACGAGACCAATATTTACTCGACAGAAATTTTCTTTCTGTAACAAGTGTTTTTTATTCAAAGTTACCTGCCTGTATTCAGGCGAAGTTATCTGGATTCGAATCTACCTGTCTAACTGGCGTTAGTCAGTTAGACAGGTCTACCTAGCTAACGCCAGTTAGACAGGCCTGTGACCTACTGCTTAGAAGGCAGTTGCTCTATCCAGCTGA
>CALMWS010000170.1 GCA_937870795.1 uncultured Bacteroidota bacterium
AGGATGGAGGAACGGGTGAAACCCTTATTGGGGCCAACATCTTTAATGTAGCAAATCCCGAACAGGGTACTGCCAGCAACGCTTATGGCTTTTATTCGCTTACCTTGCCAAAAGGCAGCTATCGCATTGCCATCAGTTATTTGGGCTTTCAGGAGCAGTTTTTTGAAATCAACTTTGACAAAGACCTCAAACTCAATGTTGACATGACTGAGGGTGTTACCATTGAAGAGGTGGTAATTTCAGCTGAAAAAGAAGAAAGAAAACGCAATGTTGAGGGCACGCAAATGGGTACCGTGAGTTTGCCGGTTGAAAACATTAAAAAGCTACCTGCCATTTTTGGAGAAGTAGACATTTTGAAATCCATCCAATTGTTGCCGGGTGTACTTTCTTCGGGAGAAGGCAATGCCGGCTTTTATGTTAGAGGCGGCGGCCCGGATCAAAACCTGGTTTTGCTGGATGAAGCTGTGGTTTACAACTCAGGCCACATGCTAGGCTTTTTCTCTGTATTTAATGCAGATGCGATCAAAAATACAACCCTGATCAAAGGAGGTATGCCTGCCAACTACGGGGGCAGATTGTCGAGTGTATTAGACATACAAATGAAGGAAGGCAATCAAAAAGAGTACAGTGCAGAAGGAGGTATTGGTTTGATTTCGTCTAGATTAACCGTGCAGGGACCTATTTGGAAAGACCGCACCTCGTTTATTGTATCCGGAAGGCGTACCTATGTAGGAGATTTGGTGCAATCTGCCTTGAGTGGTTCCAGTTTTGAAGGAACAAACTATTATTTTTATGACCTCAATGCCAAGCTCAACCATAAAATAAGTGATACCGACCGTCTATTTTTCAGTGCCTATTTTGGTAGAGATGTGTTAAAATTCAGACAGCCCAAACGCGATTTTCGATTTGACCTACCCTATGGCAATTCAACGGCAACTTTAAGATGGAACCATTTGTTTTCAGACAAGTTATTTTTCAATCTATCGGCCGTTTACAATGATTACAAATTTGAGTTTAATGGTGGGCAGGATGATTTTGTCTTCAAACTGTTTTCAGGTGTAAAAGACTGGAATTTAAAAATGGACTTCGATTATTTTGCCGGCACAAAACACAACATCAAATATGGTCTCAATTACACCTACCACACCCTTACACCAAATACGGCCCAGGCCAGCAGTGGTGATGTAGAATTCAGCACCGGTTTTCTTCCAAAGTACGCCAATGAATACGCCTTGTACTTTATGGATGACATCAAAGTCAATAACCACCTGGCCATCAATGCAGGTGTAAGATACTCCATATTTTCTCAGCTGGGACCCTATACATCCAAGCTGGATGGAACGCAGTACGGAACATTTAAACCTGCCATCACTTATACAGGATTGGAGCCACGACTCAATTTTAAGTATAAGACCGGAGAAACATCCAGTATGAAAGGTGGTATTACCTTTACCAATCAGTACCTACATTTGGTAAGTAATAGCAGCAGCACATTGCCTACCGATATATGGGTACCTTCAACAGAGATTGTCAAGCCGCAAAGAGGGATACAGTATGCTTTGGGCTTTTTCAAAAATTTTGATAACGACACTTATGAAACCTCGGTGGAAGTATATTACCGGGATTTGAAAAACCAAATTGACTATGCGGATGACTATGTAAATGACATCACACAAGAAGTAGAAGATGGCTTTGTCTTTGGTAAAGGACGAGCTTATGGCGCAGAATTTTTTGTGAAAAAATCAGTTGGCAGGCTTAATGGTTGGATAGGCTATACTTTGAGTCGCACCGAAAGATCGTTTGACCGAATAGAAAATGGCAGGTGGTATCCGGCTGTATATGATCGTACGCATGATTTATCAGTGGTGGTCAATTATCAAATTTCCAAAAAATGGGAATTTGGAGGTGTTTTTATTTATGGTACAGGCAAATTGTTTACACCCATCAATGGCTTTTTCTTTACCGAACAAAATCTCAACCTGTTTTACGGACCCCGTAATAGCCAGAGATTAGATGCATATCACCGTATGGATATTTCATTTACTTATACTCCCAATCCGGACTCAAAGAAAAAATGGAGGGGGTCGTGGAATTTTTCGGTTTATAATATTTACAACCGCAAGAACCCCTTCTTCATCAATTACGACATAGACACCAATTTTGAAAAAGGAAGCACTACCATTGAGGGAACAAAGATTACCATATTCCCTTTTATTCCTTCCATTACTTACAACTTCAAATTTAATTAAGCGATGAAAGCACTAAAAATAAGTGTGATTCTTTCTTTGGGCCTATGGTTTTTATCGTGTGAAGAGCCTTATATCCCGCCTACTACTGAAGAAGATCAACAATATGTGATTGAAGGTTATATTGAAGAAGGTGAAGGTGCCTTGCCCACTTATGTAATGGTTACCAAAAGTTTGCCTTATCTGTCAACCATTGGACCGGAACAACTGGCTAATATTTTTGTGAAAAATGCCCATGTGACCGTAAATGATGGTGAAAAGACGGTAACACTGGTACAACTTTGTCTCAACGAATTGCCGGAAGAGTTGAGAAAGCAAGCCATAGAATTGTTGGGCTTAAATCCAGACAGTACTTCATTCAATATTTGCCTGTATGTAGATGTACTCCAACAGCTCAATAAAAAGCAAGGGGGCAAGTATGATTTGAATGTTGACATTGATGGTTATAATTTATCTGCTACAACTACCATACCGCAATACGTGCCATTGTTTGACCCTCATTTTGAAGAGCCACCCGGTGAGCCGTCTGATACGCTGGCTGCTTTGTGGTTCAAAATAAAAGATCCGGTTGGGCCCAACTACTATCGCTATTTTACCACAGGAGATGAAGGAGATGGCTTATTAGCTCCTTTTCAATCAACCACCGATGACGCCTTTTTTGATGGCAAAGAATTTGACTTCCCACTCAACAAGGCAGAACGCAGAGGCGGTGGAGGTGACAATAATTTTGATGATTTCGGCTTGTTTCACAGGGGCGATAGCCTGACTGTAAAATGGATGTGCCTCGATAAGGTACACTTTGATTTTTGGAGAACCAGAGATTTTGCTGCCAACAGCGGGGGTCCATTTTCAAGTTACACAAGAATTAAGACCAATGTAAAAGGCGGTCTGGGCATTTGGGGTGGATATTCAGTTGGTTACCATAGGTTGTATTGCCCACCTAAATAAAAAAAGGCTTCGGAGTTTTCCGAAGCCTTTTTTTTATCTGGCTATGATGAGCCTTTGTGCCCCACTGGCCCGATCCGCATTAATTTCAATAATATAAATACCTGGTAAAAATACCGAGGTATCCAAATAATGTGCATTTGGGTTGATGTTTTCTTTGATCATAATTGATTTTCCGGTAGCATCAACTATCTTCATTCTTGCAGACTGCCCAAAAGCCTGACCTACAATCCAGACTCCCTCGTTGGCTGGATTGGGTTTAATATCGAAAGATGCCGTGCTGCTATAATCAGTAGTAGCAGATATCACCACACACTCAGAAGTATCGGCACAGATGCCATCTGATATAATAACCGCATAACTGCCGGGCTGCGGATCAATGAATGTCTGGCTGGTTTCACCGGCAATAGGCAGTCCGGTAATACAATTGATCCATTGATAGGTTGCATCGCCGGTAGTAGCCTTCAAAATGGTATCTTCCTTTATAATTTCAGCCTGCAAATTTGAAATCACAATATTTAGGCGGATAAGGCTATCGCAGCCCTCAGCATTATCCAAAATCTGGATGTAGTTGCCCGAACTGGTATACACAATGCCATTGTAAATATAAGATCCACATGCAGATGCTTCAATGGTGGTTTGTTCTGAATCTTCATTGACAACAACCCTTACTGTAAGAATGCTGTCGCAGCCAAGGTCTGACAAGAGATATTGGGTATATTCTCCTGTCTCGAGGTAAACAGAATCATTGAGTACAAAGGCATTGCAGGCAGTTGCGTAGATGGTGTCGTACACCGGTTGCAGGATGGTTAGGTTGATGATGACTACACTATCGCAACCTGTTGAGGATATAAGGTTATGGGTATATCTACCGGTTTGTGTGTAAATATTGCCAAGGTATTCAAATGATTTACAAGCTGTACGGTTAACCAGGTTGAGTGTGTTTTGCCCTTCCAGAATGTGCAGAACAAGGGTAATAATGCTGTCACACCCAACGCTGTTGAACAACAATTGGGTATAAGTGCCAGACTCTGTGTAGTCCTGCCCGTTGAAGGTAAAGGCTTCACAGATTGAAACCTCAATCAATGTATCCGTGTGCTGGTTTATCTGCACGCTGTAATGGATGATGCTGTCGCAACCTGCTGCTGTCTGATAACTGTGGGTATAGGTACCGCTCTCATAATATACTTTACCATCAAATACTGCTGAATCGCATTCTATACCAAAAATGGTCT
>CALMWS010000171.1 GCA_937870795.1 uncultured Bacteroidota bacterium
TGAGATAATGGATCAACGTATTGGGTATTGCTATTCACAAAATTTGTGAGAAAGGCGGCTTTTTCCTGCGCTTTTGCCCATTCTCCAAAGGTGAGGTAAAGCACAAAAATTTCGTTGTGCAGATGAAACTGATCTTCCGTAGTAAGATGTGATGCAAGTTTTTCCGCCGCTTTGTAATACAACTCAGCCTTTGTAAAATCTTTGAGTGTACTGAAAAAATTGGCAGCTCCCTGGTATTTGTAACATAAATCGGCCCGAGGATAATTTTTGTCCGTAACAAAGACCCTCATGGCTTTTTCGATGTAAGGCTTGCCTTTGTTGGCTTCCTCGGTGTATTGATAACAAACGCCAATGTTAAATGAGGTATTGGCATATTCCAAAGCCGATACTTCGCTGCAATTTTGCCAGGCTTTGTGAAGGGCTTCCTCAAAAAGAAGGATAGCCTCTTTTTCCCTATTTTGGTAATACAAACCCAAACCCAGTTGATGCAAAATTTTGCCCCTATCTAAGCAAGAAAATTGATCGTATTGTCCCGCTTTGTATTGTGTGATAAATACGTCATTTTTTTCAGGACTTCCTTCGGATAAATTATTAATTATTTGGGATAGTGCATCTTTCGATGAAGACTGGCATAATAGGTATTGTCCATAAAACAGGATGGTAAAAAAGATATAGTACCGTTTCGTTTGATTATTTGATCTTAGCGTTTTCAATTTCAATCTTTCCCCTGTTGAGTATGGTTTGCCCGGAGGTGCCGTTGTTGGTGATGCTCAGATTTTTTAAGGTCAACACCGAATTGGACCCAGTGGTGATGCCCCTGTGGTCACCCTGAACCGATAAAATTGTCTGGCTCACACCGAGCCCGTTGAGTGAAATATTTTTAAATATTTTTAAATCTCTTGCCGCTATTGGGATCACTTGACCTGAGGTGGAAGCGGCAAAATTTATCTGGTCTATAAAACAATGTTTTTCCAGACCATACCGAAGTGAACCCGGACCTGTTTCAAGGGTATTGGTCACAACGTAATTGTTGGATGTATTGGCAAGCAATGTTATCGCAAAGGATAAATTGATTTTTCCTCCTGTTGCCACCATGGTATCCAGCTGTGGCAAGCTTGTTACACTGCCTTGCAGCAGGCATTTTGCTGTTACCGGATCAAATGCATCCATGTAGGTCCCCAACAAGGCTGCCTGTGCCGTTACAATGGCAGTAGCCTGTGAGGTTCCGCTTACATATTTTATACCTCCCATCAAATCAGGACCGGCTACCTTCCATCCCATGCTGGCAACATCAGACTGATCCTTTCCGTAATTGCTAAAGAAGGTTAATGAATCCGCACAATTTAAAGCAGCCACAGTAATCAGATTGTCTTCCGGAAAACTGGCTGGAATGGTTGATTGTGCTGCTATGTCAATATTATCGCCTTCATTGCCTGCCGCCGCTACTACCAGTACCCCTCTTTGATATGCGGTGTTTAAGGCTACACGCAATGGAAAAAATTTACCCATTTCAAAGGTATCCTTGGCACCAAAACTCATATTGATGATGTCGGCATTGGCATCCATGGCATCGTGCATGGCTTTGATTACATCCGCTGCATAAGCTTTGCCCTCGGCGTTGTGCGTTTTCCTTATATCGAAATCAATATCTGCATTTGTATTTAAAGCGTGTGTGATGCTGTGTATGATGCCAGCAACATGAGTGCCGTGACCGTGTTCGTCTTCCGGTATATTATCATCGTTTACATAGTCATAACCCGTATAATTGGTAAGGTCGTAGTTGTATCCCGGCATGGAGGAACTGGAAATGGAAGGCGAGATACCGGTATCAAGAATGCTGATGGTAATCTTGGTATTGTTGTCATCCGTTACCGCATAGTCCATTGGATCGAAACACGAAGCATTAGCATTCACTGTCTCCGGAGAAACGGTCCAGGCAATGTTGTAATCGGCTTCCTTGATTTGGGTTTTTCTTTTTGAACTTTGGATAACAGCATGGATATCAAAATAAGTCTGCCCCGAATTGCTCGTAAAGGGAAAGCCATTGACCTTCCACAAGCAAAGTTTATTGGGCAACTGCCACACTTTGGAAGCATTTAAATCATCCAGATACATTTCAATGGAATCTTCCATAAAATTGTCACCCAGATAGACAAAAAATTCAAACGCAGAGGTGTCCTGGGTCTGCCCAATGACCCTTGTATTTGTCATGATCAACAATACAACTATCGTGCTACCTATGGTTAGAATTCTTTTCATATCTTCCTTCTTACTTCAATAAGGATATGATGGGCAAAGTGTGACATAATATTATTATCTGGTCCTAAGCTGGCAAAATTTATAAAATGCAACGGATATCCTGCCAATTATCCGCTCTTATTTTACCGATTCGGTAATTTTCATCCTTGGATAGGATAATTGATGTCAGATTTTTAATTTTTTTTTGTCACACTCCACCCAGATGCCACTTTATAGTGCAAATGTCCAATTGTTTTTCATTGAAAAGTCAGTGACCAATGGTCATCTACCAGCGGTTAAACACAGCCAACCGGCTGGTCGGGGATAAAAAAATTGTACCTTTGTCAACAATCAATTTGGAAAGCAAAGATGACACCAGATTTATCCAAAAATTTTCAACTTTCTGAATCGCAATTTGATCAATTGATCAATCGGCTGAAGCAGGGTGATAATACTCTTTTCAAAAGTGTATTCACTGCGCACGCCAATGATTGCATCAATTATCTGAAAGTGACTTTTAAAGCAGAATACGATGAAGCTTACGATGCCATGCTCGATACCATGATCAATTTTAGACAAAGACTGGTGGATGGTAAAGTGGTGTATGGCAATCTTCGTTTTCTTTTTCTCCAAATGGCTTCACAACATTATGTGCGAATGCAAACCAGCAAAGCCAAAGTAGTGTCAACCGACCAATTTGAAGAACCGGAAGAAGAACTGATAAGCATCTCAGAAGATCAACTCAAAACACTGGAAACAGCCTGGAATAAGCTGGGAGATGCCTGCAGAGAATTGTTGAAAATGAATTTTTACGATGGTCTGAGATTAAACGACATCGCCATCCGACTTGAAAAAACAGATGTAGCAATCAGGAAACAAAAGGAGCGATGCCTTGAACAACTAAAAAATACCTATTTAACTTATAAAGACAACGATGATGACAGATTTTGATAAGCTGATAAACAGTGAAGATGCCGCTCACAACGAAGCCGCACTGAGTAAAGGTGTCAGAACCCTGCTTGACCGCGACTTGCGCAAGGAGTTGGATGCTGCCATCCGGCAACAAATCAATCCATCGCAAGTTGCCCACAAGGCCGTGGTCAAAAAGATGCTCCCCTTACGTTGGCTTTCAATCGCTGCTTCCTTTGTGGTTTTGGTTGTGGCTACATTTTGGTGGCTCAATCAGAGTCCGTCCGTATCTCCTCAGCAATACGCCATGGCAGACATTATGGTTCATCCGGGTGTGTCAAAGGGTTCAGGTGATTCAAAACCCCAACGCGCCAATGCCATCACAGCCTTCAATGCTCAAGACTGGCAAGCCGCCATCGCCTCCTGGTCTGCTACCGATCTCACCACTGAAGAAAGTCGCTACTACCTGGCCCTCTCTTATTTCTATGCCGGCCAATACAATGAAGCCAACATCCGGTTTGCCACCCTTACTTCTGCCAACTCTGTATATAGCCAGGAGGTAAAGTGGTTTTATGGCCTGTCCCTCATTTTGAATGGAGAAAAAGACCGTGGTAAACAAGTTCTGTCTACCATTGCACAAGAAGAATGGCATTATAAGGAAGCGTTGACCCTGCTAACAGAATAATTGTCGGCTTACGGCTCACCGCTGTCCGCTTACCGCTCACCGCTTATCTACCTGGCTAACGCCAGTTAGACAGGCCGCTTACAGCTCACTGCCCACGGCAAACCGCTTATCTATCTGGCTAACGCCAGTTAGACAGGCTTGTCCCTACGCCGCATTAACGGTGTAGGGGCTGCTCATCGCATACGGTTTTAAGATAATTCCGGTTAGCTGTTGCCGGTCCGCGGTTGTCCGTTAGCCGTTATCCGTTATCCGATGACCGTTATCCGTCCTCCGTTATCCGTCCTCCGTTATCCGTCCTCCGTTATCCGTCCACCGTTATCCGTTGACCGTTATCCGATGACCGTTATCCGTCCGCCGTTCCCCGTCCGCCGCTACCCGGATACCCCGCTACCCGGATACCCGTTGCCGGCCACCCGGATACCCGGATACCCCGTTGCCCGCTACCCCGCTACCCCGCTACCCGCATCATCTCGCTACCTGTGTTTCAAAATAGGGTATCCCTTGTTCTAACTACCTCGCTATTGCAAGTTTGTAACTTGCAATGTAAGCATCCGACCAACCACACCCCTAATTTACCGCTAAATTTTTATATGCA
>CALMWS010000172.1 GCA_937870795.1 uncultured Bacteroidota bacterium
TTCTCTCCCTTTGGTCAAAAATCCAATATGTTGGGTTCCCTGCGCATTGATAGTCCTCTCGAAAAAGGAGGTAGCGGGCCCCTGGCTCATGTGATGCAAAAATTCTGTAATCCTTTTTCCTTAAAAAGAATGCGTTTCTCTACCTCGCCAGAGGGAAAAGATAATTTTGAATACGAATATCGTTTTAAAATGAAGCCCGGCATGAGCGTTTCCGATTTTATTGCAGAAATCAGGCAGCAACCAGATGTGCTTTTGAGCCGGATCAATTTTGATGATGAAAACGACGCAGACAGCCTTTAAACGCGAGCCATGAATACAAAATTTAATTTTTTATACTGGGTTGTGTTACCCCTTATCGGCGGTGTTTGCTGGTTGTTTTTTTATACTGTCAGCGAGCCCCAGACCGTTTTTTATGGCTACGCAGAAAACAAAGAAACCCAAATCTCACTGGATGAGGCGGCACGGGTCAAATCTGTTTATGTAACCCCCGGACAAAAAGTAGCCAAAGATCAAATGCTGCTGGAACTCGACTACCACGGCACCGATATCGACCTGGCCATGACAAAACACAACATCGAACAGGCAAGCCGTAAAATCATCCAGAAAAGAAGTGAGGTTTTGACCGCCCTCGAAAAAGCCAGGTCAGAAAAATCAGAAAAACTGGCCGCCCTCGAAAGTGAATTCGCGCAGGCAAAAAGTAAACTGGATTACCAAAAAAGTTTGGTAGATGCTTCAAAACTATCCGGCTTCCAAAATCCGCTTGAGCATCAACTCGCGTCTCTTCAAAAGGAAATTTATACCACTGGCCTGGCATACGATCAATTGATATCTTCTTATCAAAAAATGCTCACCGTACCGTCACCGGAGGAAGAGGAAGTGGCCGGACTTAAAGAAAAAATGCGATTGCTTTCGCTCGAAAAAAATAAGACCATCATACGCGCGCCTTTTGATGGCCTTGTAGGCAATATCAATTGCAAAAATTCAGAATATATAGACGCGCATACGACCATGCTTTCTTTTTATGAAGTCAGGCCCACCGAGGCCCTTGCTTATGTTCATGAAAGCATGTCTCTTACTGTAAAAATTGGGGATGAAGTAAATGTAAGTTCTGTCATGCATCCTGGTCACACTTCCAGAGGAGTCATTACCGGCCTCGGTCACAGGATCATAGAAATACCGGAGCGTTTGAGAAAAATACCGGAATACAAAACCTATGGCATGGAGGTTTACATCCGACTCGAAAACGGCAATGCCTTTTTACAAAAAGAAGCCCTGAAATTTACCTTGCGTTGAATATGAGAACACCGGCTTATCGTTGCTTTTTTGGTTTATGGCTGTGCCTTGCCAACCTCCCCTTTTTTGCACAGCTTACTCCTACATCTGTTTACCTTGCCGGCTATAGGAACAGTAAGGCGCTGAGCTCTTTCGACACGTATGCCCAACAAGTAAGGCAGCTTAATTATTCTTTGCCAAAGGTAGATGAGATTAACCTCCGAACCGAAACCGATCAATTCAATCTCAGCAGGCAGGAATACGCCTTGCGTGTAAT
>CALMWS010000173.1 GCA_937870795.1 uncultured Bacteroidota bacterium
ATCCGAAGGTCTCCAACCAGTGGGCATGAACCAAATTTTAATTTTATCCTGCCACCGTTTAGTCATCCAGGCGTCTTTAATTATTTGCCAGATGTGTTGAAAATTGATCCAGAAGACATTCCAGGTCTGAACAGGACGTTTTACCCCATAAACGGGTTTAACCTCATCCAACTCTTGCTGAAATGTGCCAAACCATTTATCCCAAAAGATAAATATCTGCCCGTAATTTTTATCCAGATAAATGTCGTTGATGGCATGGTGTACCCTGTGATGAGAAGGTGTGACAATGATGTGTTCCAAAAGCCCCATTTTATCTATCAGTCTGGTGTGATACCAAAATTGAGCAAACAAATGAAGTGGGGCAATCACACTTATAATTTCCGGAGGCACGCCTAAGATAGCAGCCGGTAACAAAAGAAAAGTAAAGAAGGCGAAAATGGCAGAAACATTTTGCCTCAAAGCGCAGGCAAGATTGTATTCTTCACTGCTGTGGTGGATGATGTGTCGGTTCCAGAATACGTTGATGGTATGTTCAAATCGATGGATCCAGTACCCTGAAAAATCAAGAGCCAAAAAGGCCAAAACATACAAAAGCCAATGGCTTTCTATTTGAAATAAGGATACATGCTGGTACAACCATTGATAACTCATAACGGTAACAACCAGGCCAAGTATATCTTTTACTACATTGGTGATGCCTGAAGAAAGGCTACAAATGGTATCATAGGCATTATACACCAATTTTTTCCTGTAAACACTGACGGAAAATTCGATTAACATCAGTAATAAAAATGCAGGAATCGCAAAACTAAGGGCAACAGCATACGCTTTCATCTATTTTTTTTTCTAATTTTACCAAGTTACCCGCAATTTAGTTAAAAACAATACATAGCTGAAATGCGTTACCAAATAAATTTTGTGATGAGATATTTTATCTTAATTCTTTGTATTACGCCCCTACTTTTTGGCTGTAAAAGTTCAAAAAAAAGCCAGGATGCTGAAACAGTTGGTTATCAGCCTCAACCCGGGCAGAAGCTGATCAACCGGATGGGAGATACCATAGTTCCTGTCATTTTAACAGAGGCGGAATGGAAGCAAAAACTATCACCTGAAGCATTTCGGGTTCTTCGACTCAAAGGTACTGAAGCTGCATTCACAGGAGAATTATGGGAAAATAAAAAAGATGGTCTATATACATGCGCTGGATGTGGTCAGGTTCTTTTTAGCAGCAGCGCCAAGTACGATTCCGGTACGGGTTGGCCAAGTTTTTTCAGACCTGACGACGACAATCTCATCAAAAGAGACACCGATTATCATGTTGGGTATCCTCGGACAGAAGTGATGTGTGCCAGATGCGGTGGTCACCTGGGGCATGTTTTTGAAGATGGCCCCCCTCCTACTGGCTTAAGGTACTGCATCAATTCTGTTTCATTAGGTTTTGTAGAAAGTAAGCAATAAAAACAGCTATTTGGGTTCATTCATCGTTTTATGTGTATACAAACAGACCATGGCTTTTCGAAAGGTTATTGCTTACTTTTTTATGTTTATGCTGGTAGCTTGCCAAAATGAAGATGGCACTACCAATATAATCAATGTAAAAGATGAAGTGGAGATCAATCTTTCGCAAAAGCCTGACGGTTCCCGGGTTAGTCCTTCGTTTCTTATTTCAACAATAGATTCAGTTTCCTGCACCAATTCAGAATTGGTGGTGAAAAGCCTGTTGGAAAACCAAACCTTTAAGTTGGATGTTTTAGGCGTATGGGTGTTTGGCTCCTGTGTCACAGGCAAAACGATTCCGGTTACTGAATCCAATTTCCTCGCGGAAAACAATGAATATATTTTGCAATTGACGTTAAAGAATTCCATTAGCTCTAAAGGCAAGCTGACCATAAGTGATAACCAGATTTGCGTTGTTATGGACAGGACAACAGGAATTTCACTTGAAAACCAATGCATCAACAGAATTTCAGCGGGTGGAGTTTGGGGATATATTGCTTCACACAATGAGCAGCAACGTTCCCTGATCAATTCGTTTATTAGCCAGTATGCCGACTCTTCTTTTAACCCTGTTTTTGGCAATTATGGTCTATTTATTCTTGAAAGCGGTCAGACCATTAGATTGGACAAAAATACATTGCCGGGATCAGATAAGGGGCAATTAACCCAAAGGTATTTTAAAGTAGCAGATTGGACCTCATTTACCCAGAAATTAGATCAGTTTCTGAGTGGCTTGTCTGACTACAGCATCAAATTGACCAATTATGAGGGTAAGGTGTTCGAACGATAAGAACACAATTTCATATTTTTGGACATAAATTTAGGTTTCATTCAAAGAATTAACGATGGTTATCAATCTTATAAGTGATACGGTCACAAAACCAAGTCCCCAAATGCTGGCGTTTATGCAAAAAGCTGAAGTAGGTGATGATGTGTTTGGTGAAGACCCTACTGTTAATCAATTGCAAGAAAAAGTGGCTCAAATGTTTGGCAAAGAAGCAGCTTTATTTTGCCCATCCGGTACCATGACCAATCAGATTGCAATAAAGGTGCACACAGCACCTCTGGAAGAAATCATTTGCGATCACAATTCTCACATCTACCAATACGAAGTTGGAGGTTATGCCTTCCACAGCGGAGTGGCTGTTTTTCCTATTGATGGCACTTATGGCAAAATCACATCACAACAAATTGAAGCGGCAATCAGACCCAAAACAGATTGGTTTCCGACTTCGAGTTTGGTTGTGCTGGAAAATTCGACAAATAAAGGTGGAGGCAACTATTATACCCTGGATGAAGTCAAAGCCATTTACCAATCTACAAGAGTCAAAGGCCTTAAATTACATCTGGACGGCGCCAGAATTTTCAATGTTTTGGTAGAAACCGGTGAAAACGCATTGGAATTGGGACAATATTTTGATAGTATTTCCATTTGCCTTTCCAAAGGCCTGGG
>CALMWS010000174.1 GCA_937870795.1 uncultured Bacteroidota bacterium
AAAGTTTTATTTGAAATACACTACAAAACTGCGTTTTATAGGTACACGCATTGAGCACATACAGACGCATTAAGCAGATAGATAAAAAACTTAATGCCACTAAATGCTCTCAATGTTGGAAAAAAAGGTAAAAACTTTTCGAAAGGAGTCTGTCTATAGATGGGAAAACGCTGGGTTTAGGTAAATACATCGTAAATCACCCCCTTTCCTTCAAGGAATTCACCCTTATATAGACAAATTCCTGATAACCCGATCCCTACAATGACTTCACCATTATAGGGACAAGTGCTCCGTTGCTGGATCCCTACACCGGTGCCCGGCATAGGGACAGGTGCTCCGATGGCGGATACCCCGCTAGCCTAACATCGCCAATTCCCTAATCAGAATTTTATTGGGTTTTCTGTCTGAAAAATGAATAATATTTGTCTCTTTTAGCTCATTGAGGATACGGGCAACCGTTTGACGGGAAGTGTCTGTGAGGAAGGCAATTTCTTTGTGCGACATACCGTGGTTAATGAGGATTTCATTCAAGCCGATGGTAATGCCGTGCATTTTAGCTGTTTTTTTGATGAAACCTGTTATGCGTTCCTTGGCCTTGAGGAAGACAAAAGACTGCATACGTTCTTCCAAATCCTGGATGCGGGTAATCATAATGTTTGCGAGGGTGGCCATTAGTTCTCCATTGGAGGCGACAAGACCTTTGAAGGTTCTTACATCAATTTTCAGCACCAGGCTATCGGTGAGGGCTTCGGCAAATTCAAGGCGGTAAGCAGTGGACGTAAAGATGTTTTCTCCAAAAATCTCATTTTTATAAGCAATGTACTTTACCAATACTTTGTTGCCTTCCGTTTGGGCAGCCAGTTTGATGGATCCCTTCATTACAATGAACACATGTTGAATCGCATCGTTGTATTGATAGATGCGTTTGTGTTTTGCTACCGTGATGACCGAAGCAGCTTTGATAAGTTCATCTTTGTGCTCAGCAGAAAGGCATTCCAGCATGGGAATAGATTGGATCAAATCTGTAGTAAGGTTAAAGTTTGCCATATCTTGTCGAATTTGTCTTATAAGATGATAGATTTTCCAAAATCCCCTATTTTTGAAAGAATTTTTTAAAAAATAATTTGTGATCAAAACAGATGTGCTCGTAGTCGGTGGCGGTGTAGCCGGACTTTCTTTCGCGATTTGGATGGCTGAAAAACGCAAAGACCTGGAAATCACAGTATTAACAAAAGTCAATGCATCAGAGAGCAATACCCGCTACGCCCAGGGTGGGGTAGCAGCTGTTTGGAACAAAGACATCGATGATCACGACAAACACATAGCCGATACCCTCGATGCCGGCGATGGCCTCTGCGATTACGAAGTAGTAAAAATGGTGGTGGAAGAAGGACCCCTTCGTGTCCAGGAGATCATCGACTGGGGCGCCAGATTTGATAAAAACAAGGAAGGTCAATACGATCTGGGCAAAGAAGGCGGACATTCAGAAAATCGAATCCTCCATTACAAAGACATTACGGGTTGGGAAATCCAGCGCACCCTCAATGAAAAAGCAAAGTCCCTGCACAACATTAAAATATACGAGCATTATTTTGCCATCAACATCATCACCCAGCACCACCTGGGTCGCAATGTCACCCGACTGACTCCCGATATTGAGTGTTATGGTGCTTATGCCTTGGATAAAAACACCAAAAACATAGAAACCATCCTCGCCAGAGCTACCGTCATTGCCACCGGTGGAGCAGGCCAGGTGTACAAAAGTACCACCAACCCGGTCATTGCTACCGGCGATGGTATGGCCATGGTCTACCGCGCCAAGGGCAGGCTGGCCAACATGGAGTTTGTGCAGTTTCACCCTACCTCACTGTACAATCCGGCGGGAGAAAACCCGTCGTTTCTGATTTCAGAGGCGGTCAGGGGCTTTGGCGCTGTACTGCGCACCAAAGAGGGAGAAGAGTTTATGCACAAGTACGACCCCCGCAAATCGCTGGCACCAAGAGATATCGTGGCCCGCGCCATCGACAACGAAATGAAGATCAGGGGTGCTGAGCACATGTACCTCGATTGTACCCATTTGGACAAAGAGGCCTTTTACCACCACTTTCCCAATATCTATGATAAGTGTATGAGCCTGGGCATCGATCCTATGAAGGATTATATACCAGTGGTGCCAGCGTGCCACTATATCTGTGGGGGCATCCTGGTAGATCACGATGGCCGGTCATCCATTCGCCACCTCTATGCAGCCGGTGAATGCACCAATACGGGCCTCCACGGTGCCAACCGCCTTGCTTCCAACTCCCTGCTTGAGGGTCTGGTCTATGGCAAACGCATTGCCGAAGTTTTGTCCTCTGAAATAGACAATATGCACTTTCAGGACAACATACCCAAGTGGAATGCGGAGGGTACTACAGAGCCACGTGAAATGGTCCTCCTCACACAGAGTCTCAAAGAACTCAAAGAGATCATGTCGAGTTATGTGGGCATTGTGCGAACCGATGTGCGACTCAAACGTGCCCTCGATCGCCTCTTTCTGCTCTACGCCGAAACTGAAGAGCTGTACAACTCCACCGTTATTTCACCCCAGCTGTGCGAATTGAGAAACCTGATTACCATCGCCTACCTCATAGCCAAGGCAGCCCAAATGAGGAAAGAAAGCAGGGGCCTTCATTACAATACAGATTATCCCGAGGAGTTTGACTACGTGCAGAATACGTTGATGTAAGAGCTACCACTTTAGACAGCCTACGGACATTAACACAGGTTTTTCAAATTATTTTGGGGCCTTGTTTTTGCATTGCCTTACATTTGAATGCAGGAGTTTTAGCTTAACATCCTAATGAAGTGATTGTGATGAGAAATCTGAAATACATAAGCGTATTTATCTTCCTTTTTGTGGGTGGCGTTTGCCACTCACAAAAAGAAGATAATATATGGATTATAGGGAGACACACAACGGTTAGCCCGGCACCCTACCCGGTGGGAATAAATGTTTTTGATTTTAAAGAAGATCCGGTAAAAATTTCGGATGTTGATACTATTAAACTTTCTTTTTTTAGTACCTGCGCTGTTTACTATGATGGAAATGGGGATTTCAACTATGTAAGCAACGGCATGCACATTTTGGGCCCCAATTTTAAGGAGGTAAAAAATGGTGATACAATTAACTATAATGGCAAGTATTTTAATTTATGGGTAAGTAACTATGCAGATGGCTCAAAAAGATTTTTGGGGTTTAATAAATCGCAAGCTATGATAATGCTGCCATGGCCAGAGAAAGATTCTGTTTTTTATGCTGCTTACAACTACATATATATTGATGGCACGTATTTAAAAGATTATACAAATGGTTTGTTCACAGGGGCAATTGACAATAAAACCAGTACGGTTGTTTACAAAGATAGTTTGATAACAACTGACTCATTAAGCCCTGCCTCCCTTCAAGCATGCAGGCATGCCAATGGTCGTGATTGGTGGCTGGTTACTTTCAGCCACAACCACGACTATGCTTATGTGTTCTTATTGGATCCATCCGGATGTAAATTGATGCACAAGATCCAAACGCCCATGAATTATTTTTTTGGTACCGGTCAGGCAAGATTTTCACCCAGGGGTGATAAATATGTACTGCATGAAACAAGTGGTATAGGTAATTTTTTAAATCAGTCAGGCCATTTGTGCATCTTCGATTTTGACCGGTGCACCGGCTGGCTCGGTGAGCCGATCATCAAAAGATTTTGGGCCAAAAACATCGATTTGGGCTGTGCATTTTCCAATGATGGCAGGTATCTGTACACCGCCAACATAGATAGCCTCTTACAATTTGACATGGATGCTGCCAATATCCTGGCATCAGAAAAGGTGGTGGCTGTATCTGATAAATACAAAAGTGTGTACACCCCTACTTTCTCAGCTGTCAATGACTTTGGGTATTTGGCCCTGGCCCCCGATGGCAAGATCTATGGCCCGGGCGGCAATACCCTGCATATGCACAGAATTGATTATCCGGATGAGGAAGGAATGGAAGCACAGGTTAAACAGCACATAGTCAATACGGTTAGCAATTCCAACGCAATTCCCAATTTCCCAAACTATCGCCTGGGCCCGGAAGATGGCTCTGAATGTGATACCCTGGGGCTAAACAACTACGCGGTAGCCAAGTTTCGTTATGAAGTGGATACGGCTGATTATCTGCGGGTGCGCTTCACAGATCTATCTTACTACAGGCCGGAGACCTGGCAATGGGACTTTGGAGATGGCGCCACCTTTGAAGGCAGAAAACCCTATTGGCATACTTTTCCCAAGAGTGGTACGTATGAGGTCTGCCTCACCGTAAGCAATGAAAATGGCAGCGATACCTTGTGCCGTACCCTGGTTCTGGGCACGAGTGCCACTGGTGATGTTCAGCCAAAAGAAAATTTAGTGGATGTTTTTCCCAACCCCTCAGATGGCCGCTTTTTGCTTACCATCCGCGATTATGTACCTGAGCAGGGAGTACTCAGGCTCTATGACGCACTGGGCAGTGAGGTCCATCACCAGCGGGTGTATTATGGCTGGAATGATGTAGAGGCCGGGCATTTGGAGGGAGGGGCTTATGTTTATAAAGTTGAAGATGGTAATTTAAATGTTTACAGCGGATACATGATAATCCAAAGATAAAGGTTGAGACTTATCTACCTGCATGATAAAGTGACTGAAACCAGTATTGGTAGAGCAAAAATTTATTAAAATATGAGAAAACAAATTATTATTTTATTACTTTTTGTGAGTGGTGTAAGCCACTCACAAAAGGAAGATAATGTTTGGATAATTGGAAGACATTCCACTATAAACAATTTACCTTATTCTGCAGGAATTAACATTTTTGATTTCAAAAATGATCCGCCATTATTTTATAAAAGTGATAGCATAAAAATTACATATAATATTACATGTAGTAATATTTCAAATATTGATGGAAATATTAAATATATCAGTAATGGTATGCATATATTAGGTAAAGAATATAAAGAAGTTAAAAACGGCGAAAAAATTAATTATAATGGTGCCTATTTCGAAAGAGGAGTAAGCCTTTATTCGGATGGCAGTCAAAGATATGAAGGTTTTAGAATGTCTCAGGGAATGATATTTTTGCCAGTGATGGATAAAGCGAAATGGTTGGCATACAATTATCAATATAAAGATGGTACTTACCTAAATGATTACACTAAAGGGTTGTTTTATGGTGAAATTATTAGTAAAATTGATAGTGTTATTATAAAAGATAGTTTGATAACAACTGACTCATTAAGCCCATCGTCGCTTCAAGCCTGTCGGCATTCCAATGGCCGGGATTGGTGGCTGATAACTTTTAGCCACAACCACGACTATGCTTATGTGTTCTTATTGGATCCAACAGGATGTAGATTGATTCATAAGATCCAAACGCCTATGAATTACTTTTTTGGTACCGGACAGGCGAGGTTTTCGCCCAGGGGTGATAAATATGTACTGCATGAAACAAGTAGCATTGGAGATTTTTTAAATCAGTCAGGCCATTTGTGCATCTTCGATTTTGACCGGTGTAGCGGCTGGCTGGGTGAGCCGATCATCAAAAGATTTTGGGCCAAAAATATAGATTTGGGCTGTGCCTTTTCCAATGATGGCAGGTATCTGTACACCGCCAACATAGATAGCCTCTTACAATTTGACATGGACGCTGCCAATATCCTGGCATCAGAAAAGGTGGTGGCTGTCTCTGATAAATACAAAAGTGTGTACACCCCTAACTTCTCCGCAACCAATGACTTTGGCTACATGGCCCTGGCCCCCGATGGTAAGATCTATGGCCCGGGGGGCAATACGCTGCACATGCACAGAATAGACTATCCGGATGAGGAAGGTACGGAAGCACAGATGAAACAACACATAGTCAATACGGTTAATAATGCCAATACCATACCCAACTTTCCCCATTACCGACTGGGCCCGGAAGATGGCTCTGATTGTGATACCCTGGGGCTAAACAACTACGCGGTAGCCAAGTTTCGTTATGAAGTGGATACGGCTGATTATCTGCGGGTGCGCTTCACAGATCTATCTTACTACAGGCCGGAGACCTGGCAATGGGACTTTGGAGATGGCGCCACCTTTGAAGGCAGAAAACCCTATTGGCATACTTTTCCCAAGAGTGGTACGTATGAGGTCTGCCTCACCGTAAGCAATGAAAATGGCAGCGATACCTTGTGCCGTACCCTGGTTCTGGGCACGAGTGCCACTGGTGATGTTCAGCCAAAAGAGAACTTAGTGGATGTTTTTCCCAACCCCTCGGATGGCCGCTTTTTGCTTACCATCCGTGATTATGTACCTGAGCAGGGAGTACTCAGACTCTATGATGCTCTGGGAAGGGAGGTCCACCACCAACGGGTGTATTATGGCTGGAATGATGTAGAGGCCGGGCATTTGGCAGTGGGGACTTATGTTTATAAGGTAGAGGATCAGGGGAAATTATTGGGCCAGGGCAAGATGCTGGTAGTGGAGTGAGCCAGCTTATTCACTATTTTTCCACCGCTCATAATCTACGTACACATCAATGTCGTCTAAGTAATCGAGTTTGGCAAATGACTTGCCTGCCAGCCACAACTTGTCAAGGCTCTGACCGAGTACTTCACCTGTACTCCAGCTGATGTCTTCAAAGAGGGTGTTTGTCATACTGCGCATGCCCAATAAATAATAACCACCGTCATTGGACGGGCCCAGCACTACATCAACCCTATCTAAGGCAGCAAAGGCTTCATCTATGAGGGCAGGGCTGAGGTATGGGCAGTCGCTGCCTATAATGGCTACCTTGTGGTAGAGAGGCAACAAATCTTCAAAGGCGGCCTTCATGCGTCGGCCCAGATCTGGGTCTTGGGATTGAAGATGCCGGTCTTTGGCAATGCCGGTCCAGGCATCGTTGTAATCTATGTGATGGGAGTAATAAACGTGGATATCATGAGAGAGGTGGCTGCAAAGCTGTAGTGAAGCCTGGAGCAGCTCACCATAAATGGCATCGGCCATGTGGCTGCCCACCTCATGGCCGATGCGACTTTTTACCGGCTCATAACCGGTATTTTTTACAAAAACGATTAAGGCTGTTTTCACCACAGCCAATTATTTGTCCTTTTCTTTGTCTTTTTTGTCTTTGTTTTCTTCCTTCTTACGAACCTTTTCGCCTTTTTTCAGGTTTTTGGATACCTCATTGTAAGGGCCGGTCACAATGGTTGTGCCTTTGGCGAGACCAGATTTGATGTGGATGAACTCATCGTCCTGGATGCCGGTTTCAACCTTTTGTCGCATCAGGGTATCGGACTGTACCACAAAGACAATTTCTTCATAATCTTCATCCGTGAGTTTGGCTTCTTCTTTTTTAAGCCCTTCTTTTTCCCTTACGGTCACTGCCTGAATAGGAACCACGGTTACATTTTCTACCTTGTTGGTATAGATGTCAACAGAGGCCGACATACCTGGGCGGAATGGATATTTCATACCATTTTTTAAAAGGTCTTGGTAGGATTCAGGGTTGATCCTGATTTTTACGGTAAAGTTGGTCACCTGATCGCTATTGGTGATGCCCGCTGCAGAGGTAAGGTTGGAGGCAGAGCTCGCCAGTTCGCTCACAGTGCCTTTAAATACTTTGCCGGTGAAGGCATCCACTTCGATATCAACCTGGTCACCCAGCTTTACTTTGGGTATATCGTTTTCAGTTACGTCTACCTGTACCTCCATGGCATTGAGGTTGGAGATGCGCATGATTTCGGTACCGGCCATCTGGATGGTACCCAGTACGCGCTCGCCTTTTTCAACAGAAAGAGAAGACACAATGCCGGAGGCAGGGGCTTTGATGGTAGTACGGCTCAGGCTGGTGGCCAGTTCCTTTAAGGAGGCTTCAGATGATTTGATCGAAAACTGTGCAGCTTCCACATTTTGTTGGGCAGACTTGATGCCTGCCTCTGATGCTCTGAGGTTGGCTTCCAGACCGCGCAGGTTGGAAAGGCTTTGGTCGTATTCTACTTCTGAGATCACACCTTCTTTTTTGAGTTGCTCATTTCGTTTGTGCACGTTGCGCGCATTTTCCAACTGGGCCTTGATTTGTTCAGCCTGGGCGCGGTTGGTCTCTACCTGTGACCTCGCCATGGCCATCTGGCTCTTGGCGCTGTTGACGGCAGCCTTACCCCTTTCTACGGCACTTTCATACGTGTCGGGGTTGATCCTCAACAACATTTGTCCTGCTTTTACTGAGTCGCCTTCTTTGACATAAAGTTCAACGATTTCGCCCGAAACATCGGAGCTGATCTTGATCTCTTTTTCAGGGTAGATCTTTCCGCTGGCAGAAACCGTTTCGTAAATGGTACGTACTTCCACGGCACCCATTTCTACTTCGGTGCCTTTGGGCGTCGATTTTGATTTGATAATCGCGGCAACGATCAGGATCACGAGCAGGGCTACGAGTCCGATGATGAGCCAGTTTTTGTTTTTCTTTTTGGTAATTTGTTTTGACATAATCACAGATTATTACGAATGATCGATTAAAGAGAGATGCCTTTTCCGAGGTAATAATCAAGGACTTTTACCCTGAAAATGTGGTCGTATTTGGCTATTAATAAACTATTTTTGGCATTGTCGAGTCGGGTGCGGGCATTGCTGAGGTCAAAGCTATTGATGGCCCCCAGCGAAAAACGTTTACTGGCATTGTCAAAGGCTGCTTGTTGTGCTGCGAGGGCTTTTTCAGCTGCCTGGAATTTTACTTTGGCTGCCTTGGCATCGGCGTGGGCCTGTTGAACGGTAATCTTTAGGTTTTGTTTGGTGGTCTCCAGGTTCAACGCGGCATTTTCACGCATAATTTTAGCCTTTTCAATATTGGCAGAGGTGTTGTAGTTGTTCAATATGGGAATTTGCATATTGAAACCCACTCCATAGGAAAGGTTGTGATCCAATTGGTAACTATAACCGGCCTTGCTGTAAATAGGTACGTCTTGATTGATGATAAAACTATAAGGCACGCCCTGGAGATAGGCCACGAGTTCATTGGGTACTGTCTGGGTACCGTTGAAACGAATGCCCTGGTTGGAATAGTTCGTTCCCAAAGAACCCCCAACGGACAGGGATGGATATCTTTGTCCTTGCGCCACTTTGACACCGAGATCGGCGCTTTTTACGCGCAATTCACCGGCAGCCACAGAACGCTGAGTGGTCAGGGCTCCCCTGTAAAGTTCATTAAATTCTACCAGCATGGGATCAGTCTTCAATTCAATGCTGCCAGGCATTTCTACATCGATGTCCTGATCAATGAGCATCAACTGGCGAAGCTGCATCTTGGCAATGGTATAGTTGTTTTCTGCTGTCAGCATGGCTTGCTCGTCGGTGGCTACCTGTGCCTCTATATCCAGCGCTTCGTTGGCTGCCCTTGCACCCGATTTTACCAGGGTCTGTATCTGATTGAGGGTATTGCGACTCATATCCAGATTGGCGCGGGCAATCAACTGGTTTTCTTTGGCAAAAAGGGCGTTGAGGTAAAAGCTGGCCACATTGAGGGCAATGTCGTTTTGGGTTTGCTGGATATCCTCTTTGGAAGCACTCACATTGGTTTTGGTTTGCTGAATGCTGTTGTTGATGGCAAAGCCGTTGAAAAGTGTAACCCCTGTGTTGAGCCCTATTCTGTTGTTGAAAAAGGTCTCTGT
>CALMWS010000175.1 GCA_937870795.1 uncultured Bacteroidota bacterium
GATAAAAACCGGCCATCCTTGCCAAATCTACTGCGGCTTCTGTATGCCCGGTCCTTCTTAAAACACCCCCTTGTTTGGCAACCAAAGGAAAAATGTGTCCTGGTCTGGCAAAGTCTTTTGCTTCTATCTCCGGGTTGGTAATTGCTTTTATCCCGGTAGCGCGATCATATGCCGAAATCCCTGTGGTGCAGCCATGTCCCAATAAATCAATGCTAATGGTGAATGCCGTATGGTGCATGGCCGTATTTTCTCTGACCATGAGGTCCAATTCAAGCTCTCTGGCTCTTTGCTCTTCTATAGGTGTGCAGATCAATCCCCTGCCATTGGTAGCCATAAAGTTGACAATTTCGGGCGTTATGCAAGCCGCAGCACAGATAAAGTCACCTTCGTTTTCACGGTCTTCGTCGTCTACTACAATGATTACTTTTCCATTTTTGACCTCATGTAATGCCTCTTCTATGGTGTTTAACTCTATGATGATCTCTTCTGAAGTTGTCATATTACTCAAACTGGTTGAATGTAAATTAGTTGTATCAAAGTTCAAAATTACTCAATCTTATCCAGATTTAAGGCTGGATTTGACTTTTGAATTGCTCAATCAAAATTTTATATGGCTAAAATCTATAAAAATGCACAATAAAAAAAATTAAAATTCATATTTTTCATATAATTCAACTTAATATTTTGTAAAATCCAAAAAAAGCGAATGGCCGTCATTTTTCAATTTCAAATGAAACCATTCAAGCTAAATATTTGGCATCCAACAACTTATCAAGTATTTGCACACTTTTTTCCCAGGAAAAATGATTTTTGACATATTCGAGTGCTTGTTGGCTTATTTTTAACCTCAAATCTTCATCATGTTTCAATTGCGTAATAGCTTCCACAAACTCCACAGCAGTGTTGGCAATAAGTAAGTGTTCCAGATGAATGGCTCCTACCCCCTTTGCAACTTCCGATGAACAGATCACAGGTACTCCACAGGCCATGGCTTCCATAATCTTATTTTGCTGCCCTGTGCCAAAAAAGATGGGCGCTACGAGAATTTGAATGCTGGCATAAGCCTCTCTGATGTCTTCCATCCAACCCTGCACTACCACAAAATCAGTAGCCAGTGATGTCAAAGTTGAATCAGGCCTGGCTCCTGCTACTAATATTTTGAGAGAAGAACCATATTTATTAAACCACGCCAAACCTATATCTTGAATCAGAAAACGGGCGGCACCGATGTTGGGCAAATAACCCAAATTACCCACGAAACCTACGTCGAAATTGACTGCAGTTGTTTTACCCGGATGAAAATAAACGGTATCAATGCCATTAGGCACAATTGCACAACTCGACTCGGGCAAGTCCAATGCCTTTTTATCTTCTTGTGTAATTATGATCCTTTCATCAAAGCCTGGAGCACAGCTCCTTTCAAAATCCTTGACACGCTTTGCCTCCCATGCATATATCCAATTTAAGGGCCACCTGGATATTTGAGATCTCCTTTGCATGCCTACACCAAAGGCATCCATATAATCAAGTACTGTGTGGTGCTGTACATTAATTGCATAAGGCGCCATGCGTATGAGCTGACAAAAAATTGCATCAATCCCTTTTTTATCCAGATCTTCTAAAAATTTTCGATGCAAAGTTTTACTGTATGATAAGCCAGTTTGAAAGGGCCATGAATATCTGAGCGCTTTGATAAACCCAATCACTTTTTGCCATAATGTAGACTTCACTATTGTGACATCGCAACAAATTTTGCGCAAATGTTCAATATCCTTTTCGGTTACATGACCATCGGCAAGCGTATACAAATGCAGTTCATGCCTGGCTGACAAGCCTTTAAGCTGGTGGTAGAGGCGAAGTTTATCACCTCTTTCAAGTGGAAATGGAAACCTGGAACTAAGTACCGCTATGCGCAAAATTAACGATTGAAAGAGGATGCAACCACCGTATTTTCTTTATCAGCATAGTTGTAAAATCCTTCTCCGGATTTTCGACCCAACTTTCCAGCGGTAACCATATTGACCAGGAGTGGACAAGGAGCATACTTGGGATTGCCAAAACCATCGTGTAAAACTTTAAGGATCGACAAACATACATCCAATCCAATAAAATCAGCCAAGGTTAGGGGTCCCATTGGATGTGCCATGCCCAATTTCATTACCTCATCGATTTCTTTGACACCTGCCACTCCTTCAAAAAGTGTGAAGATGGCTTCGTTGATCATTGGCATAAGGATCCTGTTGGCCACGAAGCCAGGATAATCATTGACTTCCACGGGTATCTTCCCTATTGCTGTTGAAAGAGACATGATGGTAGCACAAACATCGTCATCTGTGGCATAACCCCTGATCACTTCAACCAATTTCATCATGGGCACAGGATTCATAAAATGCATGCCAATGACCTTTCCCTGTCTTGCAGTCACTGAAGCGATCCTGGTTATTGATATGGAAGATGTATTGGTAGCCAAGATGCAATGGGCAGGAGCCGCAGCATCCATTTGTTTGAAGATGTTGAGTTTTAAATCAATATTTTCTGTGGCGGCTTCTACCACCAGATCAGCCGACGAACACGCATCAATGATGGAAGTAGTGATTTGGATATTTCCTAAAGTGGCTTGTTTTGCAGACTCTTCAATACTCCCCTTTTTTACCATACGATCGAGGTTAGAAGCAATGGTAGTCATGGCTTTTTGCAAACTGGCTTCACTGATATCGCAAAGGGTTACCTTGTAATTATTCTGTGCGAATACGTGAGCGATGCCATTGCCCATGGTTCCGGCCCCAATCACCGTAATTGAATGCATGTTGATTATTTTTAGGCTACAAATGTACAAAAATTGAGGGTTATTATGTTGTTTACCAAAGGTAGATCACTTTGAAATTATCCATATATTTACACAAATTTGGACCATGGAATTATACAACAGTGAAATAGATCTGATAACTGTAAATGAAAAAATTGAGGCTCTTCGAGGAGAAGTGTCAAAAGCCATCATCGGGCAAAAATCTCTAATCCAATGGATTATAAATGGCCTCTTGTGCAATGGGCACCTTCTCCTGGAAGGCAATCCGGGTCTGGCCAAGACCACATCTGCAAGATGTATTGCAAAGACAATAGACAGTGGTTTCTCACGCATTCAATTCACGCCAGATTTGATGCCGGCAGATATCCTGGGAAGTTACATCTTTAACCCCCAACTTCATCAGTTTGAATTTAAAAAAGGACCGGTGTTTTCAAATATAATTTTGATCGATGAAATCAACCGAGCCCCCGCCCGAACTCAAAGTGCACTCTTTGAAGTGATGGAGGAAAGACAGGTAAGCATCGATGGACATCAGCACAGCCTTGATTTTCCATTTCTGGTATTGGCAACCCAAAACCCAATCGAGATGGAAGGTACCTACCGTTTGCCGGAAGCACAACTCGATCGTTTTCAATTGAAAATAGACATTCCTTACCCATCTGCAGAAGAGGAAATGGCAATGTTATCTCATTTTAAAGAAGGCAAAGACCTTTCATCATTAAAAGATATACAAACTGTTTGGTCTGTTCAGGATTTAAAATACATGCAAAACCTGGTTCACATTGTGAGAATTGATGACAAGCTGATACAATACATTACCCAAATAGTTCAACAAAGTAGAAAGTCGAGAGACTTCATTCTGGGAGCCTCCCCACGCGCCGCTATATATTTATTAAAATCTGCAAGAGCCCACGCCCTGATTTCTGGTAGAGATTATGTAATCCCTGAAGACATTGTGGACGTGAGCTTACCAGTATTATCCCATAGACTCATCATGAGTGCAGAAAGAGAACTGGATGGCGTTAGCATGGATGCTTTAATTAAAAAATTGCTGAAAGGCATTGAAGTGCCAAGATGAGCAGTTTTCTCTTTGGCCTTTATCCGGGACCCCGTTTCTTAACTGGACTGGCATGTTGTGTTGGGCTGCTTATATTCTTTTTTATCATAGGACTTCCTTCGTGGACCGCATTGATCGTTATTGGCGTCTGGCTAAGTTACAGTGCATTTGAAGTTGCCATTTTATTTGGCAAAGAAAGCGGTATAGTTGGGCACAGAGAGATGGCTGCCAGATTTTCAAATGGCGATGCCAATGTGGTGAATATCTATCTTCAAAGCAAATTTTCCAAAACTGTGCGCATAGAAATAATTGATGAGTTGCCATTTTTATTTCAAATCAGGGACTTAAGTCATTTATACAAGTTGACAGCCTTTGAAAATTACACCTGGTCTTATACTCTCAAACCTGTGCGCAGAGGGAATTACGAGTTTGGAAACACACTTATTCTGGTAAGATGGGGCTTGGGATTTTGGCAAAGAAAAATCAGTTTCAACAACCCTGCTACAGTTGCCGTTTATCCTTCTTTTCTTCAAATGTCAAAATATGAATTGATGGCATTTGGCAACAATGCCTCAGAAAGAGGCCTTCGAAAATTGCCCAAAAGAGGTGTGGGTTTGGAATTTGAACAAATTAAAAAATTCGCATTGGGTGATGATATAAGGCAAATCAACTGGCGTGCAACTGCCCGACATGGAGATGTTATGGTCAACCAATACACCGAGGAAAAAAGTCAAAATATATATCAATGCATTGATAAAGGAAGATTGATGGCTTTTCCGTTTGACAATATGTATTTATTGGATTACGCTATCAATGCAGCCCTGATGTTGTCCAATATTGTTTTAAAAAAAGGAGATAAAGCCGGTCTGATGTGTTTTGACAATAAGGTTTCCACTCACATCACAGCTAGCAAATCAAGATCAGCGCTTCATCACATTTTGGAACACCTTTATCACGTTGATACCGAATTTAACAATGCAGACCACGAAAAATTGTCATTGTGGACCCTGGCAAAACTCAACCAACGGTCATTGATTTTTTTGTATACCTATTTCGTCAATTTTGAATCCTACAAAAGGAAAGAAAAACACCTGCATGCTATCTCGAAAAAACACTTATTGATTGTAATTATATTTAAAAACACTGGGCTTGATCAGTTGATTCATCAAAAGTCAAAAAACATGCGTGACCTTTATGAACAAGTTTTAGCGGAACAACAGTGGATTGAACAGCTCCATATCCAAAAAAGGCTACGGACTCTGGGCATAGAATGTGTATTAACAACCCCTGAAAATCTGGGAGTTGACAGCCTGAACAAGTACCTTGAATTGAAGGCTCTCGGCAAGATTTAATTCCCGGGGCGTTTGCAGGAAAACATCCACTCAAAAAAGTCTTTTTCCTGAAATACATAAGTCCATGCATTGTGCTCCACGCCAGCATATTCTTTGTACATCACATTTGCTCCATTATCTTTTAATGCTTTGTAGATGTCTCTTGAAAATTGAGGTATGACAACCTGGTCTTTGTCTCCATGATAAATGCGAATACAAGCTGTTTTGGAAATTTCCTTTGCCATGGGCAAATAAACCCCTCCGCAAATTGGGGCGGCAGCAGCTACCATGCCCGGTTTGCGCCATAAAATTTCCCAGGTAGCCATTCCACCCATTGACAAGCCCGTAATGTATACCCGATTGGAATCGATGTATGGAAGCGCTCTCATCGAATCTATTAAAGCCATTACAGCGGTTAATGCTGCGGTGGGTGGTTTATTGTTGAAAACGAATTTACGCTCTCCTTCTGCATTGGTATTGCGGTCTACGCTTGACCAATAATCTTCTGTCGGACACTGCGGCAAAACTACAACCGCCGGGTAGGACAAGTTGTTGTCCATCAACCACTTTTTGCCGTGGATCAACTGACGCTCATTATCGGTGCCTCTTTCACCGGCGCCATGCATAAAAACCAATAATGGGTATTTCTTTTGGATTTTTTGGGGATATAATATTCTGTATGGCATCGACCAGCCATCGGAGGGAAAAGTTTTTTTCAACATTTCGCCTTTGGTTTCTGCGGAAATCATGGGGTGGATGGATTTACAGCTTTGCCCAAAAAATCCAGCAATAGACAATAGTATAATTAACCTCACTGTATTGATTTTAAGGGTAAAAAGATTTCGGCCATCATACACCTTACACTACCACCCCCATTTTTTTCAATGGTAGGTATGTCGCCGGTTATGATGGTAGCTCGTTTTTCGATGCACTCGATCTGATCGGGGCGCAATGAATTATATGCGGTAGTGGACATTACCAAAAAATGATTTCCTTTGGCATTGTTCACTTCCAACATATTGCCGGCGAATTGTTCAAGCTGATCCATGCTGATTTCAATGATTTCTTTGCCAGTCTCTTGTAAAACAGTAATGAGCTGTTTTTTTTCTGGAGATTCCGGTATACATTCCAGACAAATTACACAAAAATCATGGCCAAGTGACATCACTACATTGGTATGGTAAATATCTGCACCCTGCTTGTCTCGCGCCAGGAAATAGACCTTTCGGTAACCTGTTAAAACACACCATTTGTCAAGTAAACGCAAATCCGTGCGTGCACTGAGATTGGCATATACGATTTTATTTTCTCGATCCAAAATCAAGCTACCAGTACCTTCTAAAAAGATACCATCTTCTTCATAGTGCTCAAAGGTATAGTCTTTGTTGACCAGAAAGCGGGTTTTCAGTTGTTCGATGATATCCGGTCTTCTTTCTATGCGCCGATTGGTTGAATACATGGGATAAGTCAACACCAAACCATCTTCGTGAAATGAAATCCAATTGTTGGGGAAAACTGCATCGGGTTTGATGGGTGTATCCGTATCTTCCACCACAATAACATCTATGCCCTGACTTCTCAGCTTTTGTACGAAAGCATCGAATTCAACGATAGCAATTGATGATACCGTTTGAGCATCAATTTGTTTATCTTGTTGCTGAAAAGAATTATTGGCAGCTGTTTCGGCATTGAAACTGAAGTGTTTCGGCCTGATCATCAAAATATGCTGGGTGGTCTGGGACATCTTTTTTACCGGTAAAAATACAAAAACCAGTGCTATGATGCGCCAAATGCCCTGTTAAGAAGGGATGTTTTATTTCACAAACGTTAATTTGATTATTTCATCTTCTGTAAGCAGTGCTTCTGCATTGATGATAATGTTGTCTTTTTTAACTCCTTTGATTTCAAGGTAAGCCAAACAGGCATTCAACCTGTTTTTAAGCAAGGTCTTACTTTTGTTGTCAGTAGGCGTAGCATAAACATTGATCAGGATGCGATGCTTATTGAAAAAAGAACTTTCTGCCGCATTGTCGAGGGCATTGACAATTTCCTGGGTGAGCAGTGCAGTATTGGACTTAAATCTAAGGTCATAATCTTCAGAAGAAACCCTCTCAAACTGTCCAGCGTCGGCATATTGTGTTTGACCTTCCTGCTTTTGTCTGCGCACAAGGGTGTATCCTTTTAAATAGTTGACATCTTCTCCATAGACATTTTTAATAGAACCATCAGTGTTGAGATCTACACGAAGAGGCACCACATTATACAATATGACTGTATTTTGTAGCTTATTTTGGGAAAATGATGAAGTTACAAACATCAAGCCCACGCCAAAGGCAAATAATATTTTGTTGTTCATGGGTAGAACGATTAGGTTGCATTACTCTTCCAACCCTCTTCCCGATTTGCTGATCTTTCCTTCTTCTGTCAATTTGTTTTGCAAACGATCTAATACACCGTTGATAAACTCCTTGCTTTTGGAGGTGCTGTATACCTTAGAAAGCTCAACATATTCGTTGAGGGTTACTTTAACCGGTATAGAATCGCAGTACATAAACTCAACGATGGCCATTTTCAACATAATCATGTCAATGACAGCCACCCGGTCATGATGCCAGTTTTTCAACACCGGACTAATGTAATCCAATAACGTTTTATCCATTTCAAAAGTTCGCAGCAGCAGAAATTCCCCAAAATCTTTTATACATTCTTCCTCCGGGTAATATTCTTTGTAAAAATCTTCTTTGTCAAAAGGCAGTCCTTTGAGCACCTTTTTGATACTTCCAATGACCAAAGATTTGTCATCATCCCACGTAACATACTGATCTTCAATCAATTCATTGTAATCAACGCTTTGACGGCAGAACCTAAAGAGTTCCAAAAGCATTTCGAGGTCGTCTTCTTCACTGGTAGCCTTTGAGATATAGTCCTGGTACGCATCAATTTTTTGAAAATCATAATAGATCTTTCGAAAAATATCTTTGTCAGTTCTCTCCTTGAAATGATACTTATCAAAAACTTTTTGGATGTTTTTGTTTTTTTCCAAATCCTGGATCAGAGCATTGTGGTAAATTTTGGCATCAAAATTTTTATCAATATCAGATGGGAGGTACTTGGTAGAACGCTTATCCTTATCTTCTTCGGCTATACTTGCTATTTGCAGCAGGGTATATATATTGTACAGAAACAACTCAAAACTAGTATCAATACTTTTCCAATACCGCTTTAATAACTCATCTCTGTTGATATCCTCGTCTCGTGAGGCACTGTACAACAATTGGATGACTTTAATTCTAACACTTCTTCTACTCAACATACTACCAAGATTAAAACAGCTGCCCGGTTTTATAATTATTGGTGCAAAGATAGATATAAATAATTATAATATTTCGCCATTTACGTCATAATTGTGTATGATTTGTATTTTGTGGTGACATTTTTATGATAAAATCCGATTTTAACCTCTAAATCTGATTAAAATGAGAATTCTTGTTGCAGGAGCGGGAGCTTTGGGTGGTTGGCTATCACTTTTTCTGCTTCATGAAGGTTTTGAAGTCATTCTGATTGATGGGCACGGTACTGGCAACGCAAGATCTAGTTCTGGGGATGAAACCCGTGTAATCCGAACGGTATATAAAGATGAAATATACACCCGATTTACCCTGCGATCCCAACAAATTTGGCAGGAACATGAAAAAAACTGCAATGAAAAATTTCTATACTCAATTGGAGTGCTAAATCTTATAGGCAGAGATGAGCAAAGGTGGCTGGCAGCACAAAAAAACCTTGACCAATATGGAGTGGAGTATGAATATTTAGATCCAATAGCACTAAATCACAGGTTTCCGGCTATTTCTATTGAAGGACTGCGCTATGCCATTTTAGAAAATGGCGGTGGTTACTTAAAAGCCAGGCGTGGATGTGAATCAGTGATTGAAAGATTTGTAGCACTTGGAGGAATTTACAAAAGGCAGTTTTTAAAACCCTTGTTAAACCAGCATAGCCCTATTAAAGCAGTAAATACCCTGGCTGGGGATACAATAGAAGCAGATGCCTTTGTATTGGCAGGTGGGCCATGGCTGGGCCAGATGATGCCTGAAATACTTGATCAATATATATCTCCCTCTCGTCAGGAATTGTATTATTTTGGTGTACCTGCTGCGGCTGTCCAATCAATGCTCCAGGTACCAGTGTGGTGCGATTTCAGCAGTCTCGACGATGATGTTATGTATTACGGCATTCCGGCACGAGATGTAAGTGGAGAGGGTTTTGGATTTAAGATAGGTGAAGATGTTGCCGGCCCGGCCTTTGATCCTGATTTGGGAGATCGCACAATAGGGACAGCAGGATTAGCCAGAGCAAGAGCATTCATGCAGAAGAGATTCCCTTTGATGGAAGGGGCCCCTCTGCTACAATCGAGGGTTTGTCAATATGAAAATACGCCTGACGCCCATCTTTTGGCTGATTTAATTCCCGGACATGAAAATCTGTGGGTGCTGGGAGGAGGTTCCGGACATGGTTACAAGCTTGGTGCTGCTATGGGCGAATATCTGGCAAAACGATTAGCTGGTACTGCAGACAAAGAACAAATGTTGTCTTTTGATCGCTTCCAAAATCCATTGGATGGTGATGTCAGGAGATAAGTTTGACTTACACTACCCTCCTGCTTTTTTAACATTCTTGAAGCCAAAATTATTTAAAATGGCAACCACTTTGTCTCTTTGGTTTCCCTGAATGATGATTTCACCTTCCTTTGCTGCTCCACCTACACCTAAGCTGGATTTAATTTTTTTGCAATAGGTCTCCAGGGCATCATCTGTCAGGCTTTCAAGTCCTTTAATGATGAGAGCCTCTCGTCCGCCCCTTCCCTTTCTTTCATAATGAACCTTTACGGGCAGTTTCAGATATGACAGATCGGCATCTGCTTCTGATTCCAATTCGGGAGCATTTTCAGGATTGCCCATTTTTTGGAGATCTTCCCATGAAATTTGAACGGGTTTGGGTTTATCGGCCATAATTTATTGAGGTCTTCTTTTCCAATTGTAGTTGATCATTCTTAAGATGAGCAGTCCCAGATCTTTGGTGCCAAAAGCAGAATTTGACAAAACCACCACTGCGGTTTTATTTTCCGGTACCATGCCAATGAAGGCGCTATGACCGTTTGTATTGCCATTATTTATAACCGCCTTTGTGCGTTTATTGATTTTAATTCCGTGCCAGCCAGAGGTATAATAAAGTTTTTCATTGTAAGATGGTTTTTCAAGTGAAAGTATGTTGTTTGCTAGTATGTCAAGCGAAGAAGCGGATTGTCCCATCATGGCCCTCATGAATAAAATAAGATCGGTGGCATTGCTTTTTAAGCCCTCACTCCCTGCAAATGAATTGAAAGACCACGGCTCTGCCATTGACATGGATCTGTCAACACCGGGGGTAATGACATCTTCTTTTTTCTCTTTAAAATCAATGAAACTATTGGTCATGCCCAAAGGTTGAAACACATAAGTTTCAAGGGCATCTCCAAAAGGTGTGGCGGTGGTATTTTCAACAATTACTTCCAATAAGGCGTAATTGATGTGTGAATAACTAAAATCAGTTTGATTTTTCGGAGGAACAAAGCTGGAGTAATACTTTAGCAATTCATTTTTTGAATAAAATTTATAAGGATTTTGAGGATCCTCTTCGTGTTCTCCAAACCAATGGGGCCTTTTAGGAAATGGAGCCTCGTGGTTGAGCAGATCCAAAACAGTCAGGTTTTTGAGTCGGGGATTTTGGTATTCTATGGGCAAATAGGTATTTACTTTGTTGCTGAGCCTGAGGGTACCTGCCTGGTCCAGGGCAAATACAAGCAAAGATGTCAATGACTTGGTCACACTGCCTGTTTCAAAAATGGCAGAGGCGTCCAGTGCCATATCTTTGTGGCCTGCTACCTTGCCAAAAGGAAGCACATAAGTAGAATCCCCGTCGGAGATGGCAACCACAAAACCAGGAGTGAGGTCATAGCTCAGATCAGCATCGTATTGGATAATTTTGGTAATTTCACCTGCCAATTGGCTGTGCTGTGACCATAAAATGGCGGGCACAAAGAAGAATAATATCCATATTAAACAGCGCAAATCCAGAATTTTAGTTCAATTTATGGCAAAGATAGCAGGCAGCAGCGAAAAAGAAACAGATATGTAAGTGAACAGTCAAAAAAGGCTTGCGAAATGATAAAAAATGAATTTCAGGTACACATCAGATAAAAACATATATTTAGTCAATTGAACACCAAAACGTATTGAAGCATAGACTATTAAAAATAAATACCCCAATTAATAGCAGAATGTTGGGTTTTATTCCTAATTTTGCAGCGTTTTTTTACAAAATTTAAAAATAAAGATGTCAACCAGAAGGAATATTCCTCAAAGAAAACAGACAGTTCGTCCTGCCCAGGGTGCAAACGATGGTATCAGTGATGAAATTGTAAATATTGTAGAAGTCAAAGAACACGCGCAGGATTTTTATGTGAAGCATCAAAAGTTGATTCTGAGCGTGGTTACAGGCCTTGTATTACTGATAGGTGGTTACCTGGCTTATAAATACGCATATGTAGAACCAAAGGAAAAAGCTGCTATTGAGGCTATGTATCAGGCAGAAGCACAGTTTGCCCGTGACTCCTTTGCATCGGCCCTTGACAACCCGGGAGGTGGAGCCGAAGGTTTTGCATCCATTGCCGAAAACTATGGAGGAACCAAAGCAGGAAATACCGCCAAGTTATATGCTGGTATCTGCCAGTTGAATTTGGGTAAATACGAAGAAGCCATTGAATATCTGGAAGATTATTCTCCCGGTGACGAGGTAACGCCATCAGTAAAATACGGAGCTCTTGGCGACGCTACCGCAGAAATGGGGGACCTTGAAAAAGCTGCAGATTATTATGAAAAAGCAGCTAACGAAGGAGACGATGAGTTCAATGCTCCCTTTTACCTCAACAAGTTGGGCTTGCTTCAGTTTGCACAGAAAAAAAATGAAGAGGCCTTTAAGACCTTCAAAAACATAGTTGACAAGTACCCCAACTCCATGGAAGCCAGAGAAGCTGAGAAGTTTGTGGCACGACTGGAGAAATAAAACAAAAAACCAATTGAACAAAGGAGGTAAGGATCAAATTCTTACCTCTTTTTGTTTGTAAAACCTTGAGATGAAAAATATGTTAATAATATATGATGGAAAAAAACAAAGATTTATCAGCACAAACAATTGACGGAGATTTTGACTACAGTGTTTTTTCAATAGGCATTGTGGTTTCAAAATGGAACACTGAAATTACCTCCCTCCTGCTTCAAGGCTGTACAAGCAGGCTCAAGTCCATGGGGCTCAAGGAAGACAACATTCACGTGGTTTGGGTGCCGGGGGCATTTGAATTGCCTTTGGGGGCCAAACTCCTTGCAGGAAAAGAGAAACTCGACGGTGTGGTTTGTTTGGGCTGCGTGATCAAAGGAGATACGCGCCACGACGAGTACATCAACGGGGCTGTGTCCAATGGTATTATGCAATTGTCATTGGTAAGTGGCAAGCCGGTCACCTTTGGAGTTTTAACCGTTGAAAATGAACAACAAGCCATTGATCGTGCCGGTGGCAGGCACGGCAACAAAGGAGACGAAGCGGCTCAAACGGTCTTGGCCATGGCCCGATTGGCAAAAGAATTAAAACAACAAAAAACAAGCATTGGGTATTGATTCGAAATAATATTTTAAATATTTATCACAGTTTAAAACATTATTTCCTGTCAAACTAACAGGATTTTTGTGATAAATAATTGATTTATAGCTTGTCAGAATGATTATTTGTCTTATCTTTGCACCTCGAAAATTTATTATTTAACAACAAACTGCAAACATGCTAGCAATCGTAAACATAGCTGGTCAGCAATTTAAAGTGAGCAAAGATCAGGAGATTTTTGTCCACCAGCTTGAAGCCAACGCAGGTGATTCAGTGAGTTTTGATCAGGTTTTGATGACCATATCAGATTCAGGAACAACCGTAGGCACGCCGGTAGTAAGTGGAGCTTCAGTGAAAGCGACCGTTCTTGGTCACCAGAAAGGTGACAAGGTTATTGTATTCAAGAAAAAACGAAGAAAAGGATACCGCAAGAAAAACGGTCACCGTCAGAGTTTTACTAAAATCAAAATTGATTCCATCAACTTATAATTTTAATCACTAAAACAACAGATCATGGCTCACAAAAAAGGAGTAGGTAGTTCGGACAACGGACGGGATAGTAAAAGCAAACGACTGGGGGTTAAAATTTTTGGAGGACAAGCTGCCATTGCAGGCAATATTATTGTCAGACAGAGAGGTACCAAATTTCACCCTGCTACCAATGTTGGCATGGGAAAAGATTTTACCTTACACGCCCTCATTGATGGTACTGTAGTGTACAAAAAAGGGTTCAAAAACAGGACTTTTGTTAGTGTACTTCCTTCAGTAAACTAATTGATAAAGAAAATATGAAAAGCCTGCTCAGCAGGCTTTTTTTTTGCCCTTAATAAAAAATCTCTTACATGAAAATCATTGTACGAACACTCCAGGGCCTTGAAGCGGTACTGGCTGATGAATTGCAACAATTGGGTTGCAGTGAAATTCAGATACTCACCCGTGCCGTGGCATGTGAAGCCGATACCAAGCAGCTTTATGCAGCCAATTGCCTTTTGCGTACTGCCATCAAGGTAATGGTTCCTTTAAAAGAAGTGGTGGTGAGAAATGAGCAACAATTGTATGCTGCGGTCAAAGACATAGCCTGGGAAGAGATTTTTTCAATCCATCAGAGTTTTTCTGTCGAAGGGGTTGTACATTCAGATATATTCAGGCATTCTCAATATGCTGCTTTAAAAAGTAAAGATGCAATCGCCGATCGATTTAGGGAACTTACCGGAAAAAGGCCATTTGTAAATCCTGTAAGTGCAGACATTGCCATTGTGATCCATATTCGCCAGAATATACTTACAATCTTGCTCGATGCATCAGGTTCGTCCCTTCACCAAAGAGGCTATAGGGTCTATCCTGTGGAAGCTCCCCTCAACGAGGTATTGGCTGCTGGTATGGTATTATTATCAGGCTGGGATCGCCAAACAACACTGGTAGACCCCATGTGTGGTTCCGGTACATTACTCATTGAAGCTGCCTACCTTGCCGGCAATATCCCACCACAAAGTCCCGATAGAAAATATTGTTTTCAAAATTGGAAAACCTTCGATGGCTCAATTTGGAAACAGGTGCAAAATGAAGCCAAAGAAAATATCAAACTCTCCCAAATTCCAGAGCTTATCGGTTTTGATAAATCGATCCGATGCGTCAATGCCACCAAAACCAATGTTGAAGAGGCAGGATTAGCAGGCAAAATTAATGTAGAGAGGGCAGACTTTTTCCAAAACAAAGGCCATGAAGGTGTTTTTGTGATTACCAATCCTCCCTACGACGAAAGATTAAAAGAAGATGACATCCATCTGTTTTATCGCCAAATAGGTGATACATTGAAAAAAAACTATCAAAACACCACAACATGGATCATTGGCGGCAATTTGGGTGCTCTCAAACAAATTGGATTGAAACCCGGGAAAAAAATAAGTCTGCTCAATGGTGATATTGAGTCAGGATTTTATAAATTTGAATTGTATGAAGGGAGTCGTAAAAATAAGTCTGTTGATGATGCTGATGAGTAGCCGAGTACCCGGACAACTGCCAACATCCATACAGCATTATTTTAGACCTTCTATCCAACTCCAGGACAGTTCAAATACCCATATCAGGTTGTTTAAATCCAACATGCAAAACAAAACGGCTCATGGCCTACCCTTCTTTTGTGGCCTGGAAGAAAGGTGCTATAAACAAAGTGGCATACCCTTTAAATTCAGGCTGGGCTCACTACCCTACGCAGATTATCTGGAAAACAAATCAAAGCCAGCTTTCCAATTTCCTTAGCCCCTAAAAGTCAATTCTAAACCTCAGGTTTACCCTTCTGGAAGTGAGGTTGTTGTTGATGGCATATTGTGTATTGGTAATGGTTTTAATCCACGTCACTGATGCTGTATTGACCACGCCCATGATATTGAATATTTCAAGGCTAATCCAGGATGATTTAGCAAACTTAAGTGGGTGATGCGGTTTTGTTTTTCTCTTTTGTTCGTCCCATAACAACAATGAAAATCCTATGTCCAATCGCTGATAAATCTTATATCGGAACAGGTTTCTATACACGCGATTATCATCGGCTGTACCAAAAGGCAGGCCTGTTGCAAAAGAGTAAGAAATATTGGCCTTAAAGTTTTTGTTGGATGGCAAATAGTCCTGAAAAAATAAATTTATCGAGGCCAGTCTGTCGGTAGGTCTGGGTACGGTTGTCACTGCATAGGAAGCAGTATCACTATACCTAAGATGGGTTACATCGTTCAATTTTTCTCTGGCAGTGAGAAAAGAAAGGTTGACCCACGATTCTGCACCCGGTACAAATTCACCATTCACCCTAAGATCCAGACCTGCAGCATAACCGGTTGCATCATTTTGTCCCGAATAGGATATTCTAACATTGTCTACATCATATGAAACCAGCCGATCGAATTTTTTATAGTAGAGTTCGCCAATAAATCGGAATGGTTTACGACTTACCCTTTTCCAATTAAAATCCATGTCAAAGCCTGCAACAAAATGTTGGGCCTGCTGGGCGCGTAAAGCTGGGTTGACAAGACCAGCCGGGCTTCTAAACTCCCGGTACAAAGGTGCCTGATGATAAATACCCCAGGCCAGCTTCCATGATAAGTTGGAAGGATTGTTTTTGGGTCTCCAGTGTATACTAAAACGAGGGCTCACCAGGGTCTCATTTCCCAATTTCAGGTAAGACACCCTTAGTCCACCATTGACTTTAAAAATGCCGTTGCCCACGTGCCTTTCATGGCTATCGTGGATGTACATTTCAGTCTTTTGATTTTGAAGAAGGTTGGAAGTACGCAGAACCTCTGAGAAGCCAATTTGATTGCCATTGTAGGGCAAGGAATAACCTGCGGAATCAATTCTTTCCCATTCATTGATGTCATCCTGATAGGATTCGTTTTGGTATTTAATACCTGCTTCAAGATAATGGCTGTTGCCTTTCGTACCAAGTTCAGTGCCTGCCCGGAGTTCTGTATTGTAAATTTCTGAAAACAGATAGTTGCGTGCATAACGATGTTGGATACCGGTACCCAAAAGGGCTACTTCTTTACCAAAATTATCGGATCCAAAATTGCTTTCTATTTGTGCCAATCTGTAATAACCTAAGATGTCAAATTGCTCTTGTTCGGCACTTGAATAGCGGGAAGCCATCCACTTAACAAAATAAGGATTACGTTTTCGATCGGGGACAAAATTGACAGAAAAACCTGTCAAGCCATGAATAAATTTGTCTTTCTCGGCACCTTCATAAGCGGTTGAAAACCTCAGCGTATTGGTAATAAGTCCCAGGGTAGTACTTCGGGATGCCGGTATGAAGTTGAATATAGAAGAATTGTAATTTCCCAAAAATGCCAGTTGAACATCGCGACTCAGCTGGTAAGTCAGATAGGCCTGCACATCTGCAAAATCAGGAAGGTATTCTCCTTTTACATCCAATGAGCCAAGTAAATATTTATTGGTCTTGTACCTTGCTCCTATCAGGTATCTGAATTTGTGATATGCATTGGGCCCTAGTCTCTTGCTTCCTTCCAAATGGGCAGAAGCCCCCAAAAGACTGGCAGAAACACTGCTTTTTGTTTCCTCGGGTCTCTTGTAATGAATGTCCAATACACTTGACATTTTATTTCCGTACCGGGCTTCATAGCCACCACTTGAAAAGGTGATATCTCGGATTAAGTCAATGTTGGCAAAACTCAATCCTTCCTGTTGGCCCGCCCTGATCAATTGAGGTCGGAAGATTTCAAAATCATTGACATAGACCATGTTTTCATCATAATTGCCCCCTCTCACGTTGTACTGTGAGCTGAGTTCTCCCCCACTGCCTGAACTCACACCTAAGGCAATTGAGGGTAATACTGCTTCAAAATTGCCTGAAGCGGTGGGTAAGATTTTAAATTCAGAAACGGTTTCTCTTACTACTCCTGCGTCTTCAATCCTTGACGCGGTAACCGTGATGTCCAGATCACTACTTTGAGCCACCAGGCTGATCGCCAAATACCTTCGGCTACCAGACTTCATAGGAGGAATGCGCAGCTCAACACTTTGGTATCCTACTCTGAAACATTTAATCGTATAGGCTATATTTTCTTCCAGCTGGAAGGAAAAATTCCCCAAGGAATCTGTGGTGGTCTGGAATTTGCCACCTTCGGTAAATACTTCTGCAAATTCAACAGGGTTGTGGCTGGCATCATCTGTAACTACACCAAAAACAGTGACCTGCGCCAGAGCGGATTGGAAGCCAAGGATCAGCAGTAAAAATGTAAGATATTGATTAAGCCTTTGTCCCTGCATATCTTGGGTTAAAACGATCGTTGTGCAGAAATATTTTTCAGACCAGAAATCACTTTGTGCGGTGAGGGATCCTTAAAAACCGCATTGCCTGCTACCAACACATTCGCCCCCCTTTGTAACAAACTTTCTGCATTGTGTAAGCCAACACCACCGTCTATTTCAATCAATAAGTCCAAATTGCGTTCATTGGCCATGGTGCGCAGTTTTTCTATTTTATCCAAGACGCGGTAAATAAATTTCTGACCCCCGAAGCCTGGATTAACAGACATAAGGCAAACCAAATCGATATCTTCCAGGACATCTTCGATGGTGAGAATATTGGTGTGAGGATTTAGTGCTACACCTGCTTTCATACCCTCAGCCTTAATGGCTTGAATGGTTCTGTGAAGATGGGTACAAGCCTCGGCATGGACAGTAAGCACAGAAGCACCGCATTTTTTAAAATCGGCAATATATCTATCCGGATCAACAATCATCAAATGCACATCCAGGGGCTTGGTACTGTGTCGTGCCATGGTAGCAACAATGTCCTGACCGAAGCTGATATTAGGAACAAAACAACCATCCATGACATCAACATGCAGCCAATCTGCCTCTGATTCATTGACCATTTGGATTTCCTGTCCTAATTTTGAAAAATCTGCAGCTAATACAGAAGGTGCGATAATAGGATTTTGCAAAGTCACAGAATAAAATTTTGTGTAAAGATAATACAATAATGGTGCTCAGAATGAAACTGTGTAAATAATGGTAACAGAGAAAAAAATTTGGATGTTGCGATAAATAGATAAAATCGGGGGACGGTCTAACCAGAAAAATATCGTAGCTTTGCATCCCGTAATGAACACATCCATTCGATGACAAAATACATTTTCGTTACGGGCGGCGTAACTTCTTCTCTTGGAAAAGGGATCATAGCAGCATCTTTGGCAAAACTTCTTCAAGCCAGAGGTTTTCAGGTAACCATTCAAAAATTTGATCCTTACATCAACATAGACCCGGGCACATTAAATCCCTATGAGCACGGAGAATGTTATGTAACAGATGACGGTGCCGAAACCGATCTGGATTTGGGTCATTACGAAAGATTTTTGAACACCCCTACATCCAGTGCCAACAATGTAACAACGGGAAAGATTTATCAAACCGTGATCAACAAAGAGCGAGCCGGTGATTATTTGGGTAAGACCGTACAAGTCATACCCCATATTACCGACGAAATCAAACGTCGTATGCGGCTGCTGGAAAATGAATCCAATTACGACATCATTATTACGGAAATTGGTGGAACTGTTGGTGACATTGAAAGTCTGCCTTACCTTGAAGCGATCAGGCAACTGAGGAGAGATTTGGGTGCTGAACAAACATTGGTGATACATTTAACCCTCATCCCCTATCTAAGCGCAGCCAAAGAACTTAAAACAAAGCCAACGCAGCACTCTGTAAAGGAATTACTGCAAACAGGTATCCAGCCAGACATTCTGGTTTGCCGGACCGAACACCCTATAAGTAAAGAAATTCGGGAAAAACTGGCATTGTTTTGCAATGTTGAAAAAGAAGCGGTCATAGAAGCCATTGATGCACATACCATTTACGATGTGCCCATCTTAATGTTAAAAGAAAAACTGGATCGAACTGTATTAAAAAAACTAAATATCCGCCATAAAAGTGAGCCGGATCTTAGCCTTTGGAAAGAATTTTTAGGCAAACTAAAGAATCCCACGCGCGAAGTAGAAATTGCGCTTGTGGGTAAGTACAATGAATTGCCCGATGCTTATAAATCCATTTACGAATCTTTTATCCATGCAGGAGCCATCAATGAATGTCGCGTAAAAGTTGTGCCAATTCATTCAGAAAAACTGGAGGCAAATGATGTGATTGAGACTCTGCAGGGCTACGATGGCATCCTGGTAGCCCCCGGTTTTGGAGAACGCGGCATCCAGGGTAAAATTGAAGCTGTAAAAATGGTGAGGGAAAGAAAAATTCCATTTTTTGGTATCTGTCTGGGCATGCAGTGTGCTGCGGTAGAATTTGGAAAAAATGTACTCAAATTAAAAGATTCAGCTTCTACTGAAGTAAATCCAAAGACCAATAATCCCATCATCCATTTGATGCCTGATCAGATTGCCATATCAAACAAAGGTGGGACGATGCGCTTGGGTGCCTACAAATGTAAGCTGGTCAAAGGAAGTCTTGCCAATAAGATCTATGGCAAACAACTCATTGAAGAACGGCACAGACACCGATATGAATTCAACAACGAATATTTAAATAGATTTGAAACAGCAGGCATGATAGCTTCGGGCATCAATCCGGAAACCGGGTTGGTAGAGATCGTTGAATTGCCCAATCACCCTTATTTCATAGGGGTTCAATTTCATCCTGAATTAAAAAGTACGGTCGAGAATCCGCATCCTTTGTTTATTGCATTTGTAAAAGCAGCCCTTGATTATAAAAAATCTAAAAACCAATAGTTCTAGGTGAGAAAATTGTTAACCTCAGAGTTGGAAAGGCCAGGGGTAGAGCTTGCAAAACAACTGCCAAAGGCTCCGATTGCAGTTGTCCTTGACAATGTCCGTTCTGCCCTGAATGTAGGTTCTTTTTTCAGAACCTGTGACGCATTTGCTATTGAGGTATTGGTTTTGTGTGGTATAACCGCTACACCACCCCACAAAGAAATCCAAAAGACCGCTATCGGGGCAACGGAAAGTGTGAAATGGGAATACTACCCTAACACCATTTCGGCTTTGGGTCAATTAAAAGATCGCGGTTATGAAATATGGGGTGTTGAGCAAACCGACGAGTCTATAGAATTGATGGAAATGGATCTTGCTGAAAATAGAGCCATTGCTCTTGTTTTTGGCAACGAAGTAGATGGCATCGACGATGAAATTATACCTTACCTGGATGGAGCCCTTGAGATCAAACAGCTGGGCTCCAAACACTCTTTGAATGTAGCAGTTTGCGGTGGCGTTGTATTACATCACTTTGTGAGAAAACATTTTAAAGGCCGCTAGTTCCAGGTTTTACGCCGTGAAACCAAGACAGTTTCAACACAATCGTATATTACACGTTTAAAAGCAAGCATTTTTGCTCCAAATTCAGTAATTTTGTTGAAATAGCTCCCAAAAAGAAGGATGCAGGAACAATTAAGAGATAAAATAGAACAGTTATTTGAATACAGGGCATTTCCGGAGCTGTACAGGCTTAGCGGAGGAAGTGCTGCCGAATTAAAAAATTTTCACAATCAGCTGGTTGAATTACAGGCACGCATTTATGATCTGGATGAATACCTGGAAACAAATTGGGAACTTAAAGACAACAAGCTTAAGTCTTTTTGGATAAAAATTTACCAGGCACTTCAAAAGCTTGGTATTCCATCCTCAAAACATACAGCATATTGTAGTCAGATCCATAAATATCAAAAACACGAAGCTGATTTGCGTTTAAATCTTATGCCTACCCGGCTCAATATGGAATATTTTTATTTTTACAAAAGCTGTGACGTAAAATTGCAAAGAAGGCTACTGATAGAAAAATATCCGAGACTGGGATCTACATTTACCTCAGCTGACTGGCGATATTTTGATTTGGTGACAGAAGTAAATGATGATGCTACCGATTTGAAAGAAGATACAACTACCATAAATGGCAATAGATTGTTGATTTCGTTTTACATACATGGCAAGGATAAAACGCAACAGGAATTTGATGCATTCCTGAATTACGTTTGTGCCCAATCGAAACAAAGGTATAAAGGTAAGGAGGTAGCTGCTTTTCATAAAAATATTCATTTCCGCACCCTGGAACAAGCAGCTTCCACTAAGACAATCATTGAACGTGCTCCCCTGGAAATTATAACAGGTACTGCAACACTTCCTTTTCTTCATCATTTAAAACCGAATGTAAGAGCATGAATAAAAACGATTTAAGAATATTAAAGGAAGCCATAAACCGTTCGCCGGATAATATTGCTTTGAGATTGTCTTATGCGCTCAAACTTTTTAAGATAAAAGAATACGAGGAGAGCGAAAAAAACTATCAGCATGTTTTAAAACTCGATTCAGAAAATATAAAAGCTAAGCAAGGCCTTATTGAATTGTATTTTGCCAAAGGCAATTATTCTGCGGTCATTGTTATAGCAGAAGAATTATCTGCCAGAAACCTCACCAGCGAAAAAATCCTGGAACTCCAGGTGAAGTCCTTATTGCGTCAAAATTCTTTGAAGGAGGCCCAGGAATTGTACAATAAGATCCTGGAAAGGAATCCATTTTATTTTGATGAAGAATTGGATTCTGTGCTCAATGATCAGGAAGAATACTTTGATGAAAGTCGTGACGGTGAAACCGGATATGGAGAAAAAGACGAATTTGATCCATTTGATGACTTCTCAGGCATGGAGATGCCTGATTTTATTACTAACCCTGAGCAAATGTTTCTCCCCAAGATGGAACCTGGCTTTGGGGGCATGGCAGGTCAGGAGTATCTAAAACAGGAGTTGCATGAGTTGTACCTCCACCTCGATCTCGACAATGAAACATTGCAAAGATTTGATATCAAACCCACCGGATCTGTTTTGTTGTACGGCCCTCCAGGCTGTGGTAAGTCATATGCGGTTAGTCATCTTCCTTACGAGTTTGATATTGACATAATTCCCTTTGATTGGAACAGAATCAGCAACAACCAGAGTATAAGCAAAGAATTTATCATTCCATTTTATTTCAACATGGCGCGGTTGCATATGCCTGCAACTATTTTCATCGATCAATTTGATCAGCTTCCGGGAATGGGCAATGAAGAAGTACAAAACACCTATATGCATCAGCTGTTACTTGAAGTAGATGCCATGTTTAGGTACAATCAAAATATAGTGCTGATCGCAGCCACAAATGCCATTTGGAATATCAATACTGCCCTGTTTAGATTCGGAAGGTTCAACAATGCTGTTTTTGTTTACCCTCCAGATGAAAATGACCGCAAAGAATTTATCCAGACCCTGGTTGAAAAGCATCAGATAAAAATAACTTCACTCGACGAGTGGGTTGAAAAAACACATTTGTTTTCATTTTCAGACATCGAAAGATGGTTTGATACCGCCATTAAAAAGCATCTGTCTGCACATTTTTATAAAAGTGAGACAAAAATCCCCAATTTGCAAAAATCAGTTTTGGATCAGGCATTGATCAAATGTACACCCAGTACGTTGTATTGGTTTGATCGGGTAATCAGCAGTAGCAACGAGAGCTTCAAAATGACAGAAATGTATCAGGAAGTCAGAGATTTTGTGAGCAAACAAAAGTAAAGACCAGTAGCTGATGCGTTTAGGAACCAGTTACGGACAGATCTTCCGTCTATCATTACCTATTATGATGGGAAGTGCGGCTCAAAATATCATTGTTCTCTCTGACAATGTTTTTTTGTATCATTTTGATCATTTACAATTTGCGGCAATTGGTGTAATAGGGGCCTTTTATCTGGTTTTGGCATCCATTGGTTATGGCTTTTCCAGAGGGGGGCAAATATTTATTGCAAGAAAATATGGTGAACGCGACCTGCAAAGTCTGGGAGCTTACTTTCAGGCACTTGTTCTTTTTGAAGCCATCTTATCAGTTGTGGTTTTTGCCTTTATACATTTATTTGGTTATGAGTTTTTAAAACTACTCATTTCATCGCAGGAAATTCTGGATTATTGCTATGAATATCTTAAGTACAGAAGTTATGGCGTTTTCTTCAGTTACACAGGTGTAGCTTTAATTGCATTGTATACAGGCATTGCCCAACCTAAAATCATTTTGATTGATACCATCGTACTTACTGTTTCCAATATTATCTTAAATTATGTATTTGTATTTGGAAAATGGGGTGCCCCGGAGATGGGCATAGGCGGTTCAGCTTTGGCTAGTACGCTGGCTGAAGTTCTGGCTTTTGTGGTTTTCGTAGCTTACATGTTGTATAAAAAAGCATTCACCACCTACCATCTTTCTGATTTCACCACCATCAATGTCAAGCGCATTTACGAATGTTTTAGCATATCCTTTCCCATTGTGGTGCAGTCGGCCCTGGGCCTGGGGTCTTACTTTCTATTTTTTACATTTATAGAAAACAACAGCGCCAAGGATCTGGAGATATCAAATCTCATTCGCAACATTTATTTGATATTGTCCATTCCTGCCTGGGGCTACTCTGCGGGCATTAACACCATGGTGAGCAATTTTATTGGCACTAAAAAAAGACAGGCAGTATTTCCGCTGATCAGGAAAACCGCCTGGCTTAGTTTTTTGACAACGTCAGCCATTACCCTTCCTATTCTTACCTTTCCAGAATTTTTCCTCTATCCTCTTTTTGGCAGTGCTGAGAATCAATTGGTATCAGAGAGTAAAACAATTCTTTGGATTCTTTTTCCTATTCTGGGAATATTCAGTTTCGGATCAATCTTTATCAACGGCCTTACGGGGACAGGACACACCAAAACTGCATTGTGGATACAGACGCTTTTTACAATCGTATATATCATTTACAGTATTATCGTTATCAAATTCCTGAAATTAAACCTCTATTTCGCGTGGAGTACAGAATTAATTTACTGGATAGGTATCATGGTTTTTGTAATTGTATATTTAAAAACAAATAAGTGGCATGAAAAAAAATTCTGACAATGCTTGAAATAGGTAGACACAACCAACTAACTGTGCTCCGAAAAGTGGATTTTGGATATTATCTGGATGGATTGGACTATGGAGATATTCTGATGCCCGCTAAATATGCAGCAGAGCCGCTTGAAGCAGGAGATGAAGTAAACGTTTTTGTCTACCTCGACAGCAGTGAAAAACTGATTGCCACAACGGAAAAACCCATTGCAGAAGTAGGAGAATTTGCTTACTTAAAAGCAGTTACTGTCAATGAAGTAGGTGCATTCATGGATTGGGGAGTGACCAAACAATTGTTTGTCCCCTTTGCAGAACAAAGAACCAGGATGGAAGAAAATAAAAGCTACCTTGTATATATTTTCATCGATCCCATTACCGAACGCATCATTGGCAGTGCTAAGCTTGGCAAATTTTTAGATGAGACTCCTCCTCTTTTTAAAGACGATGAAATCTTCGAAGGCATTGTTTGGCAACAAACCGATCTTGGATATAAAGTCATCATCCAACACAGCCATACAGGCTTGCTTTTTCACAGCGAAGTTTATCGTCCTCTAAAATTAGGTGATAAAATAGAAGTTGAGATTAAAAACATTAGACCAGATGGCAAGATTGACCTAAGATTGCGCAAATCCGGTGCTGAAAAATCAGATGAGATTTCTGAAATCATCCTTACAAAGCTAAAAGCAAACAATGGTTTTCTTCCGCTTTCCGATCACACAGATCCTGAGGTTATCAAAGCCATGTTAGGGGTAAGCAAAAAAAGTTTTAAAAAAGGCATTGGCAAATTGTACAAAGATCGAATGGTAAATATCGAAGAGAATGGTATTTATCTGATTTTAGAGGAATAGTCGGCAAGGCAATGTATCTCAAATTACAATTTGATTTAAAAATCTTAATTTTCAATAAAAGTAAAGAGGCTACCCTATTCTAATTTAGGGATGTCAATTTACTG
>CALMWS010000176.1 GCA_937870795.1 uncultured Bacteroidota bacterium
AAAACATTTTATCCTCCAAAATTGCTTCCAAAGTTATTCCTTGATCATAAGGTGAGCTGCCATTTTTAGAATCTAGTTGAAGCTTAATTCTTTTAACTCCATTGTCCGTATATTCATCTTTATGCTGACTCGCTTCAGAGGTAGGTTTTACTGCTTCTGATGAATTGGCATTAGTCATTCCCATATCACCAGGAGTTTCATCTTTCTTGCTACTGGTTTCTCGTCTAAAAATCCGATTGAAAAAGCCCATATTCATTTCGTTTAATGGTTAGCGTGGATATAAAATTTGAAATATAGATGTTCTCTTCAAATTTCTATTGCTACTCCACCTAAAGTTAACCAATCAAATTTACCTAAAAAGCTAATAATTTCGTGGTTTTTTCTAGTAAATTGCCACTCTTTACAGTTTTATACCATAGAGAAATTCAGAATCATCGACCTTTAAGAGTGGTACACTTTTATGAGATTTAGTGGTACACTTTGGATGAGATTATGCATTCAAGAAATGGAATTTCAACTCAAATTTTCGGAAAGCCTTTTTAAGATACTGAGTAAAGCTATTCGTGGTTTAGACCAAAATTGAATTGCGATCCCTTTTATCGAGCAAGTCCATTTAAAATGTATAATCATTTCAATAATTCTTAGATTAGCCATTAATTGCCAGTATGTACCTGAAAGAAGTTCAGAATCATCGAACTTTAAGAGTGGTACACTTTGTATAAGATTATTTAATTAAATTTAAGCACTTGACCTCGCATAACCCGAAAGCCATGTTAGCGGTTCGTGCCGAGGTCATTATTTAAATTTACGTTGTCCAGTTAAGTACTGCATAAAGTTGGTTGTTTGTTTGGCTACAGTGTGTTGTTTGATTGGAAAAAAATAAACACGGAAAGATGAAAAAAAAATACTCTCAAAAAAAATGCTTTCAGCGTTGGCTTGTGCGTTTTTTAAGAGTGTATTTTTTTGTGTGAGGGCTTTTCTTTTCATCATTATTTGAAATTGAAATAACCAATTGAAGGATTGTCCAATTCTCCAATCAGCATTGCTCTGTCAAGCAGCATGTTTGATTCTTCACAACATGTTTCCGGCAACAACGAACAGTTATGACAAGCTGCAAGATTGCAAGAGTTCGGTCCTTGCCCGTGGCTGTCAATGCAGATAGGGTCGCTTGAACACCATCTTGCATTTTCAATTGCATTGTAAACTATTGTTTCAAGATTACCTTGTTTGCCTTGTCTTACAAGTCCGCCCAATGAACCTTCCGAATCACCTGATGCAGTGTAAATTAAAACTCCGTTCATGGTTTCATTTGGAAATTCAAGGTTGCAATAAATTCTTTCTCTCAAAGCAGAACTTCCGTAACCACATTCGTAACTGAACTGGTTTATTACCAAATGAGCAAATGTGTGAATCAAAATAAATTCAGGTTTTATTTCCCTTCTCTTTTGTCCTTTCAATTCCCGTGGACGGTTGTAGTTGTCAGATAAAAAATTTGCTCTCTTAATCACTTCATCTTTTGCAGCCCACTCTTTCAAACGCTTCTCATTGAACTCAAAGAAAACACCTTCGCCTCTCACAACTACTGCTGGAAGCCATTCAATACGCTGACCAAGTTTTATGAAGTTCTTTTTTTCAGTCAATGTTTTTCCATCATCTGGAAGCCATCTTGAAAACCCTACAAATGCTCTTGTCTCCCTCAACTTGTGCAACAAACCAATGCTTGTAAAACCGTTACTGATTGCACCGTTTGTTTCTGAATCATCATAAGTGTTCGCTTGATTCTTTGTTACAAAGAAATCCTGATTTTCTCCTCCTGCTTCTGCAAGTATTGCATCGTATTCCATCATGCGGTATTTCTCCTCAGAATCATCAGTGTTTGAACTGTCTGCACCTGCAATTCTTTTTGATGCTGCTTCCAATAATTTGTCAGTATAAAATTCTTTTTTCTCCTTTGCAAAATTTCTTTCTGCAACTAATTCAAATCTCATTCGCTGAAAATTTCCATTCTCCATTCCAGTTGTAAGAAATCCCCAATTCTTTTCTAACACTTCTACCAATCTTCTGTCAACCGACTTTTCCCATTGAGGCAAATAGATTGAACTACGAACCTGTGAGAAGTATACATTTGATGCACCTTTTTGAACTACTCTTAAGTCCTCTCCACAATGAATTGCATTGCCTCTGTCAGCTTCTTGTCCTAACCACGGTCTACCACCTGAACATGTAACTCCAATTTTTGTAAGGGATTTTTCGTTGAAAGCACCCGCCATTGTTTTGTGTGCTCCACAACTACAAGTAATTTCAATACCAGATAATGCACCTGAACTTCTCCCTGCTCTCAATCTCAAATTATGTTGTCCTTCAGGACGAGCTCCGTCATGCACCCATTGCATAAAAGGGAAATCTTCAATGTGACCCTTTTCACAAATAGCGATAAAGCGAACCGGAATCAATCGCTGTCTTTTCTTTTCTGCAATTTCGTTACAAGACCTTCCTGAGCTAAAAGAAATTCCTGAGCAAGTTGGTTTCTGTGAATCGTAAATTGAAATTTTCTCCATGTGTCCGCACCTTGTGCAATAATGCCAACGTGGAAATCTTACAAATGGAATTTTGAGTGACGGATTTGCAACACCTGGACCTGGGTCTCTGAAATCAGGCGGCAATCTGAATTCTTTTACACCTAATCTTTTTGCTAATCTTTCTTCGGTTACTTTAAATTCATCCAACTCAGAAATCGTTCTGAATTTTTCTTCCCACATATCAAGCCCGACAACCATCAATGATTCATCCTTTGGAAAATTAATCATCTGTCCAACCCCCCACGGAGAAATTAACTGCGACCTTCTTATTGGTTTTTTAGCTGGCATATTTTAATTGTCAATGTTTAGGTATTCTGCCGGAATAATATACGCTTCACAAGTGGAATCAACATTTCTCATTGATGTTGGTGTTGACCATGCTCTTGCTTTTATATCTTCTGAAGGATTTGTTCCTGCGGGATACATTAGTGGAATGTTTGTTTGTTGTCCGAATGAACCATACACAAGTGGTAATTCATTTTTCCAGTATTCCAGTTTTTCTTCAATCAGTTCAAGTGTCTTGTCGTATTCTTCATCATCAATCAAATGAACTCTGTCAAAAATTATTTGGGTTACTCTTTCAATAATTCCTTTTTGAGGAAAAGGCCTTGGAGCTGTTGCACTTTGGTCTGTTGAGTAAAATCTAATCAGTCCGACTAAGATTGCATGCAACCCTCTTTCTCTAGCCGGTGCTGAAAAAGGAGTAACACTTGTTGGTTCAACTTTGCTGTAAATTTTTGAGTGGTATTCTTGGAAATGTTCAAAGTGCGAACGGTCTCTTGGTTTTGAGCAGTTGTAAATTGTAAAGACAAGTCCGGGACCTTTCTTTGAACGACCAACACGGCTTGTTGCCTGAATGTATTCCGATGTTGTTTTTGGTTGACCGATAACGGTCATCAAACCTAATCGTGGAATGTCAACGCCAACTGAAATCATATTTGTTGCAAGACAAACATCAACCGGATATTCATTATTATCTCCTGTCCATGATTTTGAAAGTTGTTCCAAGTATTCAGGAATGTCATTGCTGTTAATACGACTTGTCAATTCAATATCTCTGTTGATGAATCTTCTTTCATCGCCTTTGATTGCTTTCCGAATCCAAATGGAATTCATGTATTCTCGTATGTCTGCACGAATGAGTGTAGCTGCATGACCTAACTCACGAATACTATTGAAGTATGTCAGTGCTGTCCAGTAAGGGTCACGCAAAATTTCATCTGCAACTGAAATTGATTTCACCGATTGAAGTAAAGCGGATAAAACCCTTACCTGTGCAGTTGCATGTGAAGGTAGAGCAGATGCAAATATGCCTGTGTAAATTCTGCCTGTGCTTGTTGTGTCCTCGTATGCAAAGAATGAATCACCCGCACTTAAACATTGTACAGGAAAAATATTGACATTGTTTGTCCCTCTGCCATAGAGCGAGTTGATCTGTTCTTTGGCTCTGCTGATTGTTGCTGACGATGCAATAATTTTTGGTTTTATACTATTTGCTGTGCAAAGTTCTTCAATCATTGTTTCATACAAACCCACCATCGAACCCAACGGACCCGAAATCAAATGCAACTCATCTTGAATAATCAATTCAGGTGGTGAAAACTTTCTCTCATGTCCGCTAAATCCAAAAATTGTTTTCGCTTCCGGCTTCCATGTGAGCATTGCAAACTTGTCAACTGTTCCGATTAAGAGAGTAGGTGGGTTGTCATAAATATCTTCGTCAATAACTACAAGAGGTAAATTGAAATCGGGTTTTGAGAAATCGCATTGCTGATTGTCGCACTGATAAATGATTGTTTCTTTCGTTCCTATTTTTCTTCTCTTATATCCTTTCACTTTGTTTGTTCTTGCCTCCTTTAGATAACCCATTTGTGAACCGCACCATGGGCATTTCAAAATGATGAAAGGATTTTCTTCCTCTCTGCCTTGTTCCATTATCTGAAATGCTCTTCTTGCTTCGTCTCTTCTGTTTGGTGTTGAATCAGAACCAACCCAAAGTCCAATTGTAATTCTCGCTGTTCCTAATTCTTCTTCATTCTCTTTTCTGATTTTATCGCAAGCACAAATCAATGCGGCTGCTCTTTGAAACTGTTGTGCTGTTAGTAGTCGCAAAGTGTAACGCATGAGCACAGTTGTGCCTGAATCGTTTTTATCTTTTAATCTTTTCAGAAAAATTGTAAACGCTGACAATCCTAAATACGCTTCGGTCTTTCCTCCACCAGTAGGAAACCATATCAAGTCAACCATTTCTCTATCTCCATGACTTGAATCCAACATTGCATTGAGGTTCATTAAAACAAATGCAAGTTGAAAAGGACGCCATGCTCCAAGCCCTTGCTTCCATGTTGAACTGTCGTTGATGTTTGGAATTACGGCATCCTTCACTCCGGTAATATTTCCATTATCAAGAATCCAGTTTCTCGTTTCAATGCCGTAATGAAGTTGTTGCAACAACATAGCACGATTCATCAACTTGAAAGCACGATTTACTTTTTCATTGCTTTTCAAAACATCAACTCCCTCTTTCATTCTCTGCAAGCACAAACGGCAACTTTCTATGTGTCGCAATGCTGTTTCCAACAGTTCATCTTTCAATTCTGCATTTGCAATTTCTTCCTGCTTATCTATCCATGCTTCATATTCTACATTCAATTTTACAAGATTGGTGGTGATGTCTTTCTCCGACAAATCACTCAGGTCAAACATTTTCAGCTCAACACTTTTCAATTCATTCGGCACGATTGGTTTAATTTCATAAACCGGAATTGCTTCTGTTGTAATTGAATCAGTAAAGTCAATATCGTCATCATTCCATGCGGGTGAACAACCGTGTCCAACTGCAAATGCTTTTTTCTTTCGGAACAAAAGCAGATTTGACTTTTCATCATCCTTGTCAGTTTTGGATGCAGCTGCTTTGTATGGACAAAAACATTTTTCATTTGCTGTAATAGAAAATGAAACCTGAAAAAAACAATCTTCATTCTTGATATTTTCTGCTCCTCCGGTATTCAGGTTTATCAACGTGAATGTGAGTAGATGAATATTGTTTGTTGAATTATTTTCATGACTTCTGTTTCGGATATTCAGTTTGAGATTAATTTCCTTTCTATCTTTATCAACCAATAATTTGTCAATGGATTTACCTGACTGCAACGGAATTTCACTTGCATTTAAAGTAAATTCCTGGTCAAGTGAAATTCGGTAATATGCTTTTCTTGAAACAGAAGTTCCATCTTCTTTTTGATAGCTGTATTCTTTTATTTCATAAACACCAAGTGTTGCTTTTACAGTGAAGCCGTCTTTCGGAATTATTGAAAAGCAACTGAATCCCATTGCAGAAGGAAGAAATGAATTTGCTAGTCCGATTTCTTCTTCAAAATCTTCTGCCATGTCTACAGGCGCTTTGCTTTCTTCAGTTTTTACAGGATCATCTGTTTCTTTTTTTTCTTCTTCAAGCTTCTCTAAAACTTTTTCTTCCTCTGATGTTGTTGAATTAGCTTTTTCAAAAGTTGCCGCCCTCGGAAATAAAACTCCGGCACCATATCTTAATCTTGGTGGCTCGTTAAGAAGTATTTCTTCTCCGTTCTCTTGTATGTGAGGTTTGATTGGGTCAGGCCCTATCAATTCCTTTTTGATGAATTTTAAAATATCGTCTCTCATACTAATTGAGTTTGCGTTTAAGAATTTCCCTGTATTCGTTTCTCATTGATTCAGAAATAAAAAGAATCAACCCATATCTTGCTCGGCTCATACCCACATACAAAAGCGACTTGGCAATTTCACTTGATAAATCTTCAATGTCAGTTATTAAAATGTAATTGCTTTCCATGCCTTTGTATGACTGAACAGTTGCGAAGCCATAAAAACTTTGTGACGGTGAAATTTCATTGTTGTTTTTTATTTCTCTGATTGAAAAATCTGGAACTGAATCAGAACATGAGTTTTCAAATTTACGTGGTGATAAAATCACCAACTCATTCAATGGGAGTGTATTTGATGAAAGTTTTTGCAGTTGCTGTGATAGCAATGTTTTCTGGTGAGCTTCATCATTGTAGAAAATGTATTCAACCGGAATTCCTTCAAGATGTTCCAACAAAAATGGTGGCTTCTCAAATCCTGAAATCAGAGAGGTTTCTTCTCCAACTTGCTTAGTGTTTCGGCAATTTATTTTGAGCAGAAAGTTTGAATGTTGACCTGAATCTTTCAGTAAATCAAGCATTTCTGTTCTGGTCAGCTGTGCATAGATTGCTTGCCTTTCAAAATCACCATATATTTCCCAATTGCCGTTTTGTAGACCACCTGTTACCATTGAATCAAACAGTTTAAGATATTCTTCTCTGATTAAGTCCTGACCCTCATCAACAATCAACTTGTCAAACTTTTTACTGATTCCTTTTTGATAAATATCTTTTAGTAAAAGCGGCAAATACTTACTGTAGAAATCCTGCTTACTGCTCAGTGCTTTATTGTAGTCAAATCCTTTTGACTGCTCAAATAAAAAACTGTGCAAACTTGAAACTGTGATTTTGTCTTTCCATTCTTCAACTTGTTTCTGCATCCACTCTCCAATTAAGCTGTTGTAACAAGTAAGGAAAACAGTTTTGCCTTCTGCTGCTGCTCTCACTGCCGATTCAATTGCAATCATTGTCTTACCGGTGCCTGCACTTCCCTGTGTAACACTTCTTTCATTCAATTGAATTGAATCAAGAATTCTGTATTGTTCTTCGGTGTATTTTTTTACTTCTTTATCAAACTCAGTCAATCGTTCTTTCACTGTCCGAACTCTTTCAAAATCTCCTCTCAGAAAATCGCAAAGCGAATTCAAATCGTTTTTATCAGGCAATGAATCCTTTTCTGAAAACCACCTTTGGTTTTTGTGTTTGTTGGTGAACTGCTTTACAAGATTCTGGAAAAACTTTTCCGTTCCATTTTTGATAGAATCTTTATCAAGAATCTGCCAGGGTTCATATTCAACACTGTGTTTGTCAAAACTGATGTGTGGGAATGCACACAAAAAGCCGGAAAGAATTTTTGTGAACTTGTGTCCTTTGCCGAATTCTTTTTCAATAGCTGAACGCAAAGAGAACATTGCATCTCTTGCCTGGTTGAATGGACCTACATTGCTTGTGTTTGTTATATTGAATTTGTTTGTGTAGTGCCAAACCCCGTCAATACATTTTACATCACCGCCTTTAACTTCCATTACAAAAATGCCACCGCCTGGAATCAAAATCAGAAAATCAATTTCACCATACAAGCGAACTGTATGCTGCGATAAGTTGAGTGAATGAAGCACGATCCAATCTTTGGTGAATTGGCTGTTCTTGAAAATATCAAACAGCATTTTCTCACCTGTGCTTTTGCAGCTTTTATCAATATATGGTGGTACCAGTTTTGCCATCAGAAAATTTCTTTTTGAAGTAATCTGTTCACATAACGAGCATCAATACTCTCCCAAGCATTTGAAATCTCTATAACTTTCAAAACAAATACACTTCCTAATCCTTCAATGAATATTTGTTTGTTGATTACAGAACTGTCAGCATACTGATGTATTTGTGCTTTGATTTTGCTTATAATAAAATCTGATGCATTGTGTCTCCATCCTTTCATTTTTGTTATTGAATCTCTTACTTTATTAATATTATCACTCAATAAATCTGACTTTGTAAGTAAAGCGATACTTATTAAGTCCAAATCATCATCGGGACCAATTCTACTTTCATCGTGTAACCACGTTCTGATTGTAACCTCATGTTTCTTGCAGTCATTCTTCCGCAAATCCTCAATTAATTTTTTGAAATCATTTCCGATAGAAGCGTAGTAATCTTTCAAAAGATTTTTCCAAAGTTCTGTCCACTGTTTTACAGTAGCCAGTTCTTTTGTGTTGGTATTTTTCTCAACCAACTCAACCAAAATATCTCTGTCGGTGTTAATCAAAGCAATCACATCACCCGTTTGTAACGATTCAACTTTTTTCCTGTTAAGATTTGCTTTCTCACCCTTTCTTTCAATCAATTCATTTATGACTAAAAATTTGTGCGATTCAGTTGTGTAAATAAAGAAGTCGCTTTCAAATACAATTCGTTTTGCTTTTATGCTGTCAATCAAATTTAATTTTGCTACATATCTTGAATACTGTGCATTGTCAAGTTTGAATTCAAAATCTAAAATGTCTAACGAACTTTCAGAAGTTGTTTCGATTACATCATCACCTGAATACAAATCGCTGAAACCTCTTCGCTTTGATGAATCAGTTTCTGAACGGATACCTTTGCTGTTTATGGTTGCCTTAATGTTCTCACTGTATTGTTTGTTTCTTCTTTGCAAAGAGTTGTAATACTTGTTTTCAAACTGGTAGAACAAAACTGTAAGTTCAGAAAAAAGAAATGATGAAAGAATTCTGTTGATGTTGTTTGACTTTGCCCAGCCAGTTAGAATTGCTTTTTGAGGTTTGCTTGAAAGTAATTTATCGTTAACATCTGCAACAGATATTACTCTTGGTTTCTGAATGTGTGCCGGAAATGAATTATCCAATGCTTTTGCTTCTTCTTCAGTAGTGCAAATTATGTAATCGTATTGCTTTGAACTCATGAGTGTTTTCAATCTTGCACACTTTTCAGATGGTTGAGTTGCGAACCTTTTAATAACTGATTTTAAAAGTGAAATACTTTCTTCAATGGATTTGTTAGAATCACCTAACCACATTCTGCAACGGAGAAACAAAGTTTCAATGGTATTAATTTTGGAATTGAAGACTGAAATTTCCTCTTCTGTTGGTATGTGTGCCACTCTTGAGACAAGGTTGGTCAGCTGAATGAGAGAAATTTTCAATGATGTCAATTCATTGTTGGATTCATCCTTTTCAATAGAATGAATTTTCTGTGTGGTTACTTCAAGTTCTGGATCTTGGCAAATCTCTTTCTCAATATTGAACGAAATATAGTTATTGAGTTTTTTCTCAAAAGAATGAAAGGGTGAAAGGTTTGCTGAATGGTCAAGTTTTAAATTTTCCTTTGTGAAATTGAAAAACTCAAAGCCATAGTTACCGATGGTTTCAAATCTTTCAATCTCTGATAAATCCGTAATTAGAATTGTTGCAATGTTCTTTACATCAATGTCTGAAAAATCAGTTCCTCTTTCCTGTATCATGGAAAATCCATCAATGATAATTTTTGAAAGTGAACTTGAATAATGTGTTACATACAAAGCAAGAGAAGAAAGGTTATTTGAAATAAGTAGGGGACTGTTTATGTCTGCCGCACCGTTTTCATCAATCTTACCGCTCTGGAAATATTCAGGTAATGAAGCAAGATTCATTGATATGTCTTCAATAGAATCATCGTAAGATTTGAATTTGCTTACAAGGCAAATTTTATTTTTCATAAACTCCTTGTTGCCGTATGTATTTATTTCCAACAATTTATCAGTAGGAGTAACTATTTTTCCCGGAAGGGCTTTTTTGACTTTATTTAATGATGAGAGTTTTCTCTTTTGATCTGTGCGTTGAAGTTTTATTGACTGGGTAATATCAATAGTGAAGTTTGCCATATTTGACTCCTTGCCTGCTTTTAGTACAAAAGAGTTGTTTTCAATTCCTGCCCATTCAACAATTGCATCCCCATTTAGTATTAATTTATCACCAATCTTATAATGTTTGTATGAAGCAAAGATTTCCTCTTTATATTGTGTGTAGTCACTTTCAATTTGAAATAAAGCAATTGGCACAGATAGCCATTGAGCGGAATGCTCTTTTGACGGAAAAACCAAACAAAGCTTATTATTTGAGTTACTAGAAAAGAAGTTAAAGATAAGTTGAAGTGAATATTTTAGTGACAAAGGAAGTGGATGTGCTTCATTTTGTTCTGCACAAGAATACTCCAGTTTTTGAATTAAATTCTGATTCATGCTGGGTTAATTCACTATAACTTTAGATGTTTAGCAAAAGATATTTTAATGATGCCGCAATTTTTTCAGCCATTAGTGGCGGAACTGCGTTTCCGATCTGCTTAAAAGCCGCAGCTCTACCTCCTTCAAAAAAATAATCATCAGGGAAAGATTGAATTCTTGCGGCTTCACGAACTGAAATTGAACGCACCTGATTGAGGTCAGGATAAATATAATAATGTCCGTCCTTTGAAATGTGTGCAACAACTGTGTGTGAGTGACCAGTTGGGTCAACCACTTTGTAACGGTCAAGAAAAATATTTTTCTTGTTGTGCGTCTGCAAGTGTGCAGGAAGTTCATCATACTTCAATCTTTCTTTGCCATTCAACCATTTATCAATGGCGATGGAATAAATTTCCAAATCTCTTTCGTTATGTTTCCGAGTAATATGTTGGGTAACAAAATCAACTCCATTTCTTGTTTCGGTTTGTTTTAGATACTCATTGATTGGCTTGGTGTATTTTGCAATATGTAATTCTTCTCCTGGCTTGAGTTTAGGCAAATCATAGAATAAATCTTTCTTGATTTGATAATTGTTGGGTATTGTTTTCAATTCAGGAAATAAAAATTTTCGTTTGGTCCTGTGTCCGATAATTACAACTCTTCTTCGTCTTTGCAGTACTCCATATTCTTCTGCATTCAAAACTTTCATGTCGGTTGAATAGCCAATGTCAGAGAAAAGCTGAATCATTTCAGTTAGATATTTTTTATTCCCTGCTGTTTGCAAACCCAAAACATTTTCAAACACAAAATACTTTGGTTTGTATCGTTCAAGAAATTTGGCATAGTAGCGAAATAAAAAATTTCTATTATCTCCTTTCATTCTGTTTGGGTCGCGACTTCTGCCAACAACTGAATACGCCTGACAAGGCGGACCTCCAATTATTACATCAACTTTTTTGTTGTGAAGTTGTTTATCGATCTTGTTGAAAATATTTTGAATCGTTTTGCCTGAAATTTCATCGTTTATTACAGAGTTTAACAAATCTTCTGGAATCAGCTGCCAGAGTTGTTCTCTTGAAATTTCCTTTTTTAAATAAGCGAAATAAGTTTTGAGCCTTTTGTTTTGGCTCAAGTGATGAAAAGCCAACCGGGTTTTCAAAGTGTCGCAAGCTTCTTTGTTCATCTCGACATGTGCAACAGGATGAAAGCCTTCACGTATAAAACCTTCTGAAAGTCCGCCTGCTCCAGCAAAAAGGTCTATGTAATTGAGTTTACTCATGATTGAATTGACAGTGATATTCTGTTAAGTTGTATTAATATATTGTTGAGTGATTTCTCGCGATCTTTTCCTTTTAATTCACATTCAAAGATGATGAAAACATTCCAACCTTTTTGCTTCAAATTTAATAAATTTTCTTCGTCGAGGTTCTTATTACGATTAATTTTTTGCACCCACCAATCAGTCCTGGTTTTCGGTACAACAAAATACTTACAGCTATCATGTCCATGCCAAAAACATCCGTGAACAAAGATTACTGTTCTTAATTTTGGTAAAATAATATCCGGCTTTCCAGATAATTTTTTATCGTGTAGCTTGTAACGATAGCCTTTTGCAAAAAGAAACTTTCTAACTAAAAGTTCTGGCTTAGTGTTTTTGCTTTTGATTTGGCTCATGTTATAGCTTCTGGTAGCTTTGTCGTGCATGTCTGTCATTGTCTACCTTTCAATTACTTTAAATTCATAATCAAGAAAAATTGAAAAGCGAACCAAATAGTCGACTGTTATACTGAATTTTCCGTTTTCGATTTTTGATATAGTCGAACGGTTAATGTTCATCAGTGCAGCTAATTGTTCCTGGCTGTAGCCTCTTTGTTCTCGAACAAATCGTATTTTGTCACCAAGTTTAAGCCGGTAATCTATAATTTGATTTTCAGTAGCTAAAAATTCTCCGGTCATATGATTGGATTTTAAATAACAAATAATGCTCCTGTATGCTCTTTACCGCATTCGTCTACAATAGTAAGCCATACATTTGTTTCAACTCCCTTTACACCTTTAGTTAAGTCAACTAAAATTTTTTGTTCACTTACTTTTACTACCTTTCCAATCGCTTGAGAATAATCTGCTTTGTTGATAGTAACTTGGCGACCTATTAGGTCAGCTGTTTCAACTTCAATAACTTCAAGTTCTTCAACCAATACCTTTGAACTTGAAGCAAAGGGCCTACCTCCATTGAGTTCCTTTATTAGTGCTCTTGGTTTTTCTACGTCAAAATGTATTTCTAAAACAACATACCTTTGATTTGGATCTTCATCAGGGTAAGGAGTGTGAAACTTTACTATCTGTCCAGTTTTATTTGGTTTCATTTTTATTGTTGCAGAGTTTATAGCGTTGCCCCCCGCTGTTTAATGTATCAAAGGTAAAAATATTAGCTTAATAAAAGTGCAATATATTGAACATATTTTACAACAATTTGTCGATGTCAAGTTTGTTAGTGTTGGCCATGTGTTGTCAAATGTAGGCTATTTTGGTTTTGCGAAGGGTCGGCTGTGTGGGTAGGAGCAACGCAACTTATGCCACTTGCGGTCTTGCATAACGATATCGGGATTACACAGGTGGCGATTTTTACTACAAACCTGTCTGCCGGCAGGCAGGTGTTATGTGGAGAACCAAATTTTGATTAACCACAAAAGTGTCAGCAGATCAATGAACCGCCACTTATGCCAAACCCGTGTTAGCAGCAGATTTTATTCCTAGCATTGTTTAACAAGGATAAAAACTCTTTGTCGCTTCTCCTTTTGTTGCGACCATAAAGTCAGGGTCTTTTAGAGTTTTTTCTATTAATGCTTTGTTCATTGGGATGTGAATTGTCGGCACTTTGACCATAGAATCTCTGAATATTGGTAGTTTATCCCAAAGAATTTTTATTTGTTGTTTGATTGTTTCTGAATCGCAATTTATTATGTCGCTCTTTTCAGAAAATTCGGGATAAACAACAATTACAGGCAACCCTTTAGTATTTATACCATAATCAATTTCTTCTCTTAAAGCTGTCGAATTTGCGGTTATTGAACTCAAGAACAAAATAATATTTTTTGATTTGCTCAACCTGTCACGCAGTCTTGGTTTTAATGTGCTTTCCCAATCGCTGTCGTCACGGACATTATAATTTTTGTCGTGTGAGTCAACAAATGGAAACGAAGTGTCACTCCCTTTCCACATTCTGAGGGTTCTGTAATAAACGTAATCTTTTACTGTGTTAGCCCCTAAGTTTGTTTCCCTAAATGGTGTTTTAACATAAAACGCACAATAATTACCTGTTCTATTTGCCATAATTATGTATTTTTATTCCCAATTATTTTTAATTATTCCCAAATCAATATTATCAAAAACATCCTCTGTCAAGACTATTCTGATTGTTGAACTTAAATCTCTTTCCTTTACTGCTTTTAATAAAGAAATCAGTGTCAACTGTAAAAGTTGACTTGGTGGTAATCCAATTCTTGAAAGACCATTTCCTATTAGCGGTAAATTGATATCAATTCCATTTCCTTCTATTCGCACCTTATTCCAAAGTCCGTCAAGTGATTTTAACATTAGTGACGGTGTGCAATAGGCGTTGCAATCATAGTCTGTATTGCTTAAAGCGAAAACAAAATAAAGTGATTGGTCGTGTTTAATAGTTATTGTTGTTCCTAAATCGTATTTCAAAGCTTTTCCGTCTGTTCGATGAACAGTTCCAATTTCTTGTCCTGCAAGTTGTGTATTTACAGCATAATCAAATATGTTTGTATGTCCACCAAGTATTGAACTAATAAAAATTCCTTGTAAACTTTTTGGCGAAACGGGCTTGCCGATTTTGCTGTCAAAAAATTCGGTTGCAGAAATTACCTTATGCCCATTGGTTTTGAATAAGTCACCAAAAATTATTTCAACTCTTGTGTTTGTGTTAGTCAAACCAAACTTTACATTCTTTTTGGGATAAACGACAATTAAGGCAATTATAAAACTTGCAAGAATGTAACCTATTAAGAAACAACAATTGTAACCTTCTGCCTTAAAGTCAAGAATCGCAAAAATCGGTTCTAAAACTGTCCATAATGTTGCGTAACCAAAAGCAATGGCTAGTAAATATTTTTTCGGATGTCTTTTTATGCCTATAAATATTTTTGTCATTTTTGTAGGTATGTCGGCCTTTTAAATTTGCTGCTAACGGTTAGGCTACCCGACGGCTCGTCCCGATATGGCAAGTTGTCCGAGGTGTCCTGTGTTATGGCTTCGGGATTCTTTCTACTTGCTTGACCTTATGTTTAATTTCTTTTTATTATTGTTTTACGACTATGCGATTTTGATTGCCGAATTTAAATATAAGGATACCCCTTGGAAGGTTTGAAACATCGACAACATTATTGTCGGTGTTCACTATCTGCTTATGTAGCTCCCTACCCAATATATCACAAATGATCACTTCAATAGACTTTGAAATAGATAAAATCACCATTGATGATGTAGGATTGGGGTATATTGTAATTATTGGTGCATATAAATGATTTTTTATTCCCGTAGTTTTATTGCAAGCTTCCTTAACTTTTACTATGCTTCCACAGTTATACTCATTACCTGCAATTTTTGCATCTTCGCTATTATCATCAAGAAAAAGACAAATACTTTTTACATGACATGTATCCAGCAAAGGATTGTCTTCTATTTTTATAGAACTTATAGAATTGGAATTAATATTTTCTAAGCCATATAAACTATTTAAAGAGTCATTCTCAAATATATTTAAGGATCCATTTACGCGTTTAAGTTTATTTAATGATTTGATTGTTTTAAGTTCCTTGTTATTAGATAGAAAAATTGAACCATTAACATATTTTAAATTCTGAATAAAATTTAAACCTTTAAAAGCATTATAATTCAGTTTCAAAAAACTATTAATTGTATCCAAATAAATGAGGTCATTTATTGTTTTAAGTTTTGGATTACTTTCTATATTAAATCTTCCTCCAATAAATCGAACATTTTCCAGAAAGTGGATTGAGTCTAGAGTTGAATTATTGGATATATTTATACCATCGTTAATTTTTAAAATTTTATTAAAACATGTTATATGATTTAAATTGCTATTATTTGTAATAGATAAATTAATTCTATCACTTGGACAACATGCTTGTAAAACATTCTCAAATGCAAAGATTCTTTTAATCTTTGAATTATTTTCTATTTGAATACTTCCAATTGAGATAACTGAATCAAAACTAGATACATTGGTCAATTCTTTATTTTCAAATAAAGAAAGCCAAAATAAGTATTTTAAATTATTGAATGCGTTAATGACTTGTAATGAATTATTATTTTTAATTTCAATTGAAGCATTTTCTAACTTATTAAATCCTTCAATTGCATTTAGACTAGGGTTATTAATAATTGAAATTGGAAATGCTGATACAAGAAAATCAAAAGCATCCAAGTTTTTTAAATTGGAATTATTTGAAATATAAAGTCCTCCAACATGTTTCAATGATTTAAAACAATCATTGAAGGAATTATTGTTTCTTAAATATAAGTATTCTTTTACTTTTGATAAATTTTGAAATCCATTTATTTCCTCAAGTTTAATATTAAAATCTATCCATAAAGAAGTTAATGAATCCAGCTTATTAAAACCAGCTAACAATTTAAGGTTATTATTTTTGCTGACATCTAAACCATATACAATGGTTTTGAGATTATTTAGTATATCAAGAATTTCAGTATCGTTATTTGAAATTCTTATAAAATTTGAACTTTGTATGCTATTAAAACCTTCAATATGTGACAAAGATTTATTGTCTGAAATTCCTATTGATTTTACATAAACTAATTTATTTGAACCTTGTATGTTAACCAAGTTGTTATTCCCATTAATATTAAGTTCATTTGCAATTTCAATATTTGTCAAATTTAATGTATCATTTAATATAGTATTATATGAACAACTGTAACTTCCTTTAACAACTTTAAGATTTGGAATAATATTAATAATATCGCAATCTGTATTAGATGAAAAACTGTAATTGGAATTTAACGTGTCTATTCCAATGAGTTTAGGAAAGTTTGTATTGACATTACCACTTATTGACAAATTTCCATTAATCTTATTCAAATTATCAAATCCTTTCATTTCTTTTAGATTTGCATTATTGGTAATTAAAAAATCTTCTCCAACAAATTTAAGATTAGGAAGAATGTCACCCTTAAACGTTAAATTCTTACACCCGTCAATTTTAATATTACCGCCAATAGTTGTAATTATATTTAATGGAGTAAAGTCAATTTCGTAATTATCTGATTGAAAATTTATTATTTGCAAGTTAGCAACCTCAGTACATCCCGGGTACTTATCAGCATAGTATTGTATATCATCTTGGCTATTAATGTACATTACCCCACAACTTGATTCAGGATAAGTTTTCACTACAACATCATCAATAGCCCACCAATAAACTCCTGAATACTCTTTATAGCCTTCAAATTTTAGTCGAATATTGGAAACATTATAAAAGCCTTTTAATTGAATTGATTGAAACATTGTATTACCAACTTCAAAACTATCTTTCCATGTAATCCCATTATCTTTGCTTACAAATAATCGTTTGGAAGAATACCCAAGATTGTAAAAATCTGAGGCTAGTTGATTAAACTCTATTTTTAATCCAAATCTAGAAACATTTTGTACATCGATATTTGGTGAAATCAATGAGTTTTTACATTTATCGCAACTTACTTCATCACTATTATACATAATAGCTATTCCATTGCACTGGGAATATGAGTTAAAAGTATAACTATTGTTGATTTTACCTGATGGCCACCACTTTAAACTATCTTTTTCATATCTATTAATTGTCCATCCATTTAAACCGTAAGCAAAATCTCCTTCACCTAATTTTGATCCCCAAACTATGTTTGAAGAAGTATCTGAAGGAACACAAAGCTTATGGTTGATACTTACCTGAATTGAATTATTAAATAATGCTAATTTTATTTTTTCACAATCAGGTTTTCCCATAAGAAATGATTTAATTGTTATGTTGTCAATATCACCAACAGGTAGACCCGGATTAACAATAGGATTCTCATTATTACAAATCACAACTGCTATTGCATTTGCATTTTGAGCATATCTAATTTTAGAAATGAAGTTTCCATCATTTTCATTTGGACTATTACATGGGCCCCTATCTATAAATACTATTTTGTTTGCTATATCATTAATAATTCCTCCACAGGCACTTAATGGAGAACTTAAAATTAAATCTTTTTCAATTATCCCAAATGTGTCTTTAGGTCCAAAGGTAGATTTATATAATTTATACTTCCCAGCAACTTCGATTGGAGAATTTATTATAAATTCAAATTCTTGTGCGTTGATAGAATAAACAAATAGAATGAATAGTAGGAAAATTAGATGTTTCAGATTACACATTTTTGAATATTTTAAAAGTCAACAATTTATTTTACAATGGTTATGAGTTATCATGAGCCATAACTTGTTTATATCCGCAACTCCCCATTAGGCGCATCTGTATCAAATTCCATAAATCCATGATTGTCAATGTTGCTATCCTTAATTAAACGTTATACCCATTAAATACGCGCTTGGCCACTTCCGTCTTTAATCGTTTACAAACGTTTAAAATATGCCTAAATCCAAGATAGGAATCAAGATTCAATGGACTAATCAAAGGTATCATTGCTGTTATCTGGTATGTAGCGCGTATATTTTTCATGCCAAGTACTTATAATCACCGTAAATATAATCATATCCTATCAGATTTATATAATCACCCACCCGTTTTTTAGGCAAATTCTTTTTACCAATATAATATTTGGTCACAATTCAAATAAAACGGTTTGGCAAAATATAATTTGGCAAATTGCAGGGTTTGCGTATTCGAAAATCGAAGATCAAAAATCTGTTTATTATTGCCAAAGCCTCTGTTTAGGAAAGCACTCACTGGAAAAGGGGAATTGCTTTATAATATCTACACCATAAATTATACAATTGCTAATTTGAGGTCCTCCACTAATCATCCTCACCTTCACCCTCTCCTTCCTCCGCACTTTTATGGCAGGAAACACAGTTGGTAAAATTGGATATTCCTTCTTCCCGGTGCTCTTCACTGATATTTGAAACGGTGTGCTCATGGCAGCCATAACAGGTGTATTGGCGGTAGTTATTGGCCACATGGCAGGTGCTGCACCGACTGTTGTGGTCACGATCCAATACAAAGTAGGCCGTATGGTCAAAGGTGGCAGGAAGCCATTGGTTGGTGCCGTGGCACTTACTACATTCTTCCTTAAGTGAAAGGTGCATATCATCGTCCGGACCACGGTGACAGCTGGCGCACTTATTTCGGATCGATGGTTCTACCATGTCGTGGTTAAAGCCCGATTCAAGCTTCCAGGTGCTGGTAGTGTGGCATTTAACGCAGGCATTGGTCAATTGTTGGTGCAGCTTGTCATTGGGCCTGGAATGGCAGGTCAAACATTCAGAAAGCACAGACGGTGGTAAAAGACTGTGATCAAACACTTGTGGTGTACCCCCGCCATTTAAACCCGCATGGTCGGTATGGCAGGATATACAGGCATATTGATCTATCCTGGTATGAAACAAAACTTTGTCTTTCTTTCCTTCCCCAAAAGCCAGGGTATCTTTACCAATGGCTGCCAATTCATGGCAACTGATACATTTGGTATTGGGTATGCCACCAAATGCCTGGTGACAGGCAAAACACTGGTGCTCTATCTTCTGGTGGCCTTGCATCAAATCACCGGGACTCAGCATGATGTGAGGATATTTTGCCGTCAGTAGGATAAATACGATGGTGCCCAACAAGCCGGTAATGATCATATTCCTCATTTGCCAAAAATAAATATGGTAAGTATGTGCAGCAATGAAAACAGACCAAATAAGAAAGCAATGGGCAGGTGAAACGTCCTCCAGTGTTTCATGCTTTCTACTAAGATGGAATCAAAAAAGAGCTTCCTGTTTATACCCTCCGGATCTAATCCCGTTTGGGCAAGGCTAAGTTTACTTTCTTCTAAATGTTCAATAGATTGTCTTAACAAAAATTTGCCAACCAGGCCGCTTGCTACATTGATCAATAGCATTACCACCGCCAGCTTGGGTAGGATAGCATTGATGTGGATGCCGGCATGTACCAAAAGTAAAACCGAACCCATCCAGGCCAAATATTCATGAAACATCAACCATTTTCTGGGCGAGCCCTCCTTCAAAATTCTGCGCTTTCGCAGTGAATATATAAATGATACAATCAACAACAAGGTGCCCGCATAACCCAACGCACGACCCACACCCAGCAAATGAAAATAATGGAGCACATAATCCAAGCCAATGGCCGCCAATATCATCAGCACATACCATTGGGTAAATAATATTACATACCTCAATACTTTTGACTGCTTCATGAACACCTTAACCGTGGTTGAGATTTTTACAATGTACCTTCATGTGTGTGTAAGGTAATTGTTTGACACATTCCAAAAAGTGACCTCCCTCACATTTCTCTATGATTGGTTCACGCCAGCCTCCGGCACATAAGATTATACCACAACACTCCCTTGCAAAATTAGGAATCGATAATCGGTACCCCTACACCAGCTTCACTGTCATAGTGACTCCCTACGCCAAAAAAATTTGGCATAGGGACTCCCTACACTAAAGTATTGGCGTAGGGACAAGAAGAAGAAATCATGCGCAATTGGTAAATTAAAAATCAGTATATTGGTAAATCGATAATCGGTAAATTAAATCCCCGTCACCATAAGATCAACCTCTTCACGGTGCAAGTCAAAAATGGGCAAGGCAGATATGCCAATATGTTATCTGAAGTTACAAACTTCAGAAAGCTCGTTGGTGAAGATATTTGGGATAACACGACAGTTTAAGATTAGTTGGAGGGGTGTAAATTTCAGACAACATTTGCAAATAATGAATAACCATTTAGATCAGATACCCAACAATGCTTTCAATCGAAGCTGAATAGCTTGTACGGTTTTGGCGTCGAGGCTTTCAATAAATTTAATGTTCCTTTTCATCCAATCATGGGATCTGGGATGATTGGATAATACAACTCCTTCCACCTCACAGGTAGGCGCCTTATCATCCTCGTGTTCGCTTTCTCCTTCCTCCCCACTTTTATGACAGGAAACACATTTGGTTAAATTTCTTATTCCTTCTTCCCGGTGCTCTTCACTGATATTTGAAACGGTGTGCTCATGGCAGCCATAACAGGTGTATTGGCGGTAGTTATTGGCCACATGGCAGGTGCTGCACCGACTGTTGTGGTCACGATCCAATACAAAGTAGGCCGTATGGTCAAAGGTGGCAGGAAGCCATTGGTTGGTGCCGTGGCACTTACTACATTCTTCCTTAAGTGAAAGGTGCATATCATCGTCCGGACCACGGTGACAGCTGGCGCACTTATTTCGGATCGATGGTTCTACCATGTCGTGGTTAAAGCCCGATTCAAGCTTCCAGGTGCTGGTAGTGTGGCATTTAACGCAGGCATTGGTCAATTGTTGGTGCAGCTTGTCATTGGGCCTGGAATGGCAGGTCAAACATTCAGAAAGCACAGACGGTGGTAAAAGACTGTGATCAAACACTTGTGGTGTACCCCCGCCATTTAAACCCGCATGGTCGGTATGGCAGGATATACAGGCATATTGATCTATCCTGGTATGAAACAAAACTTTGTCTTTCTTTCCTTCCCCAAAAGCCAGGGTATCTTTACCAATGGCTGCCAATTCATGGCAACTGATACATTTGGTATTGGGTATGCCACCAAATGCCTGGTGACAGGCAAAACACTGGTGCTCTATCTTCTGGTGGCCTTGCATCAAATCACCGGGACTCAGCATGATGTGAGGATATTTTGCCGTCAGTAGGATAAATACGATGGTGCCCAACAAGCCGGTAATGATCATATTCCTCATTTGCCAAAAATAAATATGGTAAGTATGTGCAGCAATGAAAACAGACCAAATAAGAAAGCAATGGGCAGGTGAAACGTCCTCCAGTGTTTCATGCTTTCTACTAAGATGGAATCAAAAAAGAGCTTCCTGTTTATACCCTCCGGATCTAATCCCGTTTGGGCAAGGCTAAGTTTACTTTCTTCTAAATGTTCAATAGATTGTCTTAACAAAAATTTGCCAACCAGGCCGCTTGCTACATTGATCAATAGCATTACCACCGCCAGCTTGGGTAGGATAGCATTGATGTGGATGCCGGCATGTACCAAAAGTAAAACCGAACCCATCCAGGCCAAATATTCATGAAACATCAACCATTTTCTGGGCGAGCCCTCCTTCAAAATTCTGCGCTTTCGCAGTGAATATATAAATGATACAATCAACAACAAGGTGCCCGCATAACCCAACGCACGACCCACACCCAGCAAATGAAAATAATGGAGCACATAATCCAAGCCAATGGCCGCCAATATCATCAGCACATACCATTGGGTAAATAATATTACATACCTCAATACTTTTGACTGCTTCATGAACACCTTAACCGTGGTTGAGATTTTTACAATGTACCTTCATGTGTGTGTAAGGTAATTGTTTGACACATTCCAAAAAGTGACCTCCCTCACATTTCTCTATGATTGGTTCACGCCAGCCTCCGGCACATAAGATTATACCACAACACTCCCTTGCAAAATTAGGAATCGATAATCGGTACCCCTACACCAGCTTCACTGTCATAGTGACTCCCTACGCCAAAAAAATTTGGCATAGGGACTCCCTACACTAAAGTATTGGCGTAGGGACAAGAAGAAGAAATCATGCGCAATTGGTAAATTAAAAATCAGTATATTGGTAAATCGATAATCGGTAAATTAAATCCCCGTCACCATAAGATCAACCTCTTCACGGTGCAAGTCAAAAATGGGCAAGGCAGATATGCCAATATGTTATCTGAAGTTACAAACTTCAGAAAGCTCGTTGGTGAAGATATTTGGGATAACACGACAGTTTAAGATTAGTTGGAGGGGTGTAAATTTCAGACAACATTTGCAAATAATGAATAACCATTTAGATCAGATACCCAACAATGCTTTCAATCGAAGCTGAATAGCTTGTACGGTTTTGGCGTCGAGGCTTTCAATAAATTTAATGTTCCTTTTCATCCAATCATGGGATCTGGGATGATTGGATAATACAACTCCTTCCACCTCACAGGTAGGCGCCTTATCATCCTCGTGTTCGCTTTCTCCTTCCTCCCCACTTTTATGACAGGAAACACATTTGGTTAAATTTCTTATTCCTTCTTCCCGGTGCTCTTCACTGATATTTGACACAGTATGCTCATGGCAGCCATAACAGGTGTACCTGCGGTAGTTGTTCTTGTAGTTTACAGCTAAAACACCGGCTGTTGTGACCCCTGTTCCGAAGGATGAGGATGAAAAGGAGATTGAGTTGTTTTAATTCTACGCGTATAATGAGATGGCAATTGTTTGGTTACCCAGAGAGCCAACATTTTCAGATATAACCGATGTAACTTCCCTTCGGGCTTTGAGATATCCTTCTAAGCTATATTTATTGTCACTGTTTTACCCAATCCCATTTCAACTAATTTTAAGAAGGTTGAAAGTTGGATTTCGCTTTTACCTGTTTCAATTCTTGAAATATAACTCTTCTTGGTTCCAGTCCTTTCAGCCAGTTCTTCTTGAGTAATATTACAACTCTTTCTGGTTTCTTTGAGCATAATACCTAATCTAAATGCCAAAGATTCGGCATCATACACAGTACGACTTTCAGTGCCTTTTTTGCCACGATATTTGTCAAGGTGATCCTCAAATGACTTAAGCTTGTTCATTGTCTTTATTATTAAAATATTCCCTTTTTAACTTAATGGCCAATTCTAAGGCCTTCCTGGGTGTTTTTTGAGTTTTTTTAACTATACAGTTAGCTAAAATGATAAAGTTGCCTCGATCGAAAAAACTAAAAATCCTGATTTCTTTAAACGCTGTTGAAACTCTGATTTCATATAAGCCATCTGTATCTTCCAGATATTTTACGAATTTTTTTCATTCCTGATTAAGTCTAATACAAAGTCTATCTTATCCCGGCATTTTTGATCCTGTTCTTCGTAAAATGCATCAAAATAATCTCCATATGAAAAGATCTTCCTAACCATTATCCAAAGTTAACTATTTAGTTAACATTTTAAAATAATTTTAAGTTCTTTTTGAAAATTTTTTAATCCCCTATCATCATAGTTAATGACCAGGTCTTTTCATTTCATATCTTATCTGAAGTTGCAAACTTCATATAGCTCGTTGGTGAAGATATTTGGGATAACACGACAGTTTAAGATTGGTAGGAGGGGTGGTAAATTTCAGACAACAGTTGAAATAATGTATAACTAATTAGATCAGATACCCAACAATGCTTTCAATTGAAGTTGAGTACATTAGTAAATCCGACATCAGTAAATCGATAAATCCACAATCGGTATCCCTACACCAGTAAACTGCCGTAGGGACAAGAATCAACCATCAGTACCCCTACACCAGCTTCACTGGCATATTGACTCCCTACACCTACAAAAATTTGGCATAGGGACAAGAAGAAGAAATTATTCTACCATCGGTATACCGCTTCACTGGCATATTGACAAGAATCCGACATCAGTAAATCGATAAATCCACAATCAGTATCCCTACACCAGTAAACTGCCGTAGGGACAAGAATCAATAATCGGTATATTGGTATATCGATAATCGGTATCCCTACACCAGTAAACTGGCATAGGGACTCCCTACGCCAAAAAAATTTGGCATAGGGACAAGAAGAAACAATTATATAAGGTTATTAAATTACAATACGGACACCGGAAAATCCACCTCTATATCGGTCTCTCCCCCAGCATTGGTGATGTCGCCATTTTTTACGCCACTGGCGGTTTTGTTGGGTAGGTGGCGCAGGGTGAGGCGTAGGGTGCCTGTACCCGCTTTTACTGTGGTGAGCTCGGTTTTGAGTCCTATCGGATTGCCCTTGGCATCGGCATCGGTGTAGGCGAGTTCAAAGGCGCCGGTGAGGCCAGTGCTTACGGAAAAGAAAAACTGGTGGTCTTCACCTTCTTCCTGTACTTCGGTGGTGATGTCTTCATCGGGGTTGGCGGCTTCGTTGAGCAGGGTAATCACACCGTTGTAGGTCTTGCCCAAGGCAAGGCTGCCTCCGGTGATCACGGGTGCGGTACCACCATCTCCATCGGGGTCACTGAAAACAAGACTCACGACAGAGCCTCCACCTACCGGGGTGAGGGTGTACGTTACCCTTGTGATTATCTCTTCTTCGTTGATGGGAGCGGGATCATCGGGGTTGCAGGAGAAAACAAAGAAACTAACCAATAGTAACCAGGTATATTTACTCAATTTCATGGTGGTGGTTTTATGATTAAAAAATTAATTTAATGCTCATTCTGATGTTCCTCCCCAAATCATCGGCAAAGTACCGAAGCCGGTTGAGGTAGTCGCGATATTTGGTGTTGAATACATTATCTACTGTCAGCTGGAAGGCTGTATGGAGGCCTCCTTTTTCATACTTGGCACCCAGCGCCAGGCCCGCCAGCAACCAGGCAGGGGGAGGTGCTGCGTAGTCTTTTATGCGGGTGTTGGCAGCCGCCCTGGCTGTGTACTGCACGTCGATGCCGGCCCTCAGGTCTTTGATGCCCCAAAAGGGTTCAAAGGTGCGGGCCAGCTCTGTGCTTACCCTGAAGGGTGGCATGTAAATGAGGTCGCCACTGCCATCGGTATAGCTGCCTTTTACATAAGCCGCTTTGGTGTTGATCTCCCAGCTATGGTGGATGCCCTGGTGCCAGAGAAAATCAACCCCTCGCAACGCCACATCGTCCTGCCGGTAGGCAAAAACGGGAAAGGCACCTCTGATGGTGAGCCTGTTCTCCAGTGTAGGCGCCAGGTAAATGTAATCCCGTATATAATGGTAGTACAGCGATACACTTATCTGACTTTCTTCACCCGCCTGCCACCGGATGTCATTCGACCATTTGAGCGATTTT
>CALMWS010000177.1 GCA_937870795.1 uncultured Bacteroidota bacterium
AGAGTTGTATCTTCTCCCAAATAATTGAGTGCTGCAGTACCATCACCCCATTGAGCACCTCCGCCTCCACCTGGTCCACCCCCAAAGGTGCTGGTAGGAGAATCTGCTCTAAAGTTGGAACCGTCATTGCTCACCCACCACTCCTTTAAAAAGTCTTTGTTCAGTTGTTGTACATTCTGATAAATACCCCAATCCTGATCATTGATGTAAAGGCGCACAAAGTTGGCTTTGGCGGCCGGGGCATGATTCCTCAGCAAATGGTAGTAAAACACCTCTCTCATAAAGGAGGCGTCTTCAAATGAGTTGTTGAGATTGAGTGTCTTATAGCCCTCCAATTGTTGCCCATCACGCACAAAGTCCATGGTAATGTTAAACGATTTTTTCTGGCTCGACCCTCCCATGCCATACGAAGTCTGGCCTTTAAACCGCACACCTATGCTATCATAGGTTTCGCCTCCAAATTTTAGTGAGGCCAACAGATCTGTCTTGGAGTTGTAATTTTGAGTGAGCAACGTCCAGTAGTTTGCCTGATTGAAGTAAAGCCTGATTTCTTTGATCTCTCCTTCGTCGTACAGTCCAGTTTCAGATTTACCCCCAGCCCTGAGCGTGTGCGCGCCAAGATCCAACTGCCATTGTGAAGGCAGACTTTGAGCCAGTAAAAGACATTGAGGTAAAAGGAGCAACAGAAAGCCATAGCGTAATTTGTACAAACCCATACTGTATTTTTTAATAAAGATACGAGGATATTGGCTTGTTGTACTGCCTTATACCTTGTAATAGTTTATTTTACATTAAGCAAACCAGTCAATTCCTTGACCTCTCTCATGGTTTCTTTAGCACGATTTCTGATAATCTCAGAAGATGCCTTGATTTGGTCTTTGATCAGTTTTTTATCGAGATTGAGCTGCGTCTTCCTTTCTTTAAAAGGCTGCAACAAATCAACAATGACGTTGGCCGTCTCTTCTTTAAGCACAGAATATTTCAATTGCCCGGTTTGATAGTCATTCATAAGAGAATCATATACATTGCCGGCACCACTGGCTTTGATCATCTCGAAAAGATTGGCCACGCCTTCACTCATTACCTCGCTGGCTTCACCGGTATCCGTTACTGCTGATTTGATTTGCTTTCGAATTGCCGTCTCTTCAGCAAACAGAGAAATGTAGTGCTTTTCCCCTGCTGATTTACTCATTTTACGACTGGGATCGGCGGTGGATCTGATTTTTGGTGTTTCGGTAAACAGTGCTTCGGGCAGGCGGAAGTATTCTTTTTTTACCGTATTATTGAATCTTTGGGCAATATCGCGCGACAATTCCAGGTGTTGTTCCTGGTCTTTGCCAACAGGTACATAATCTGCTTTGTAAATAAGGATATCGGCTGCCTGCAAAACGGGATAATCCAACAAACCAACCGAAATGAAATCATCTTTTGACATTTCATTGAGCTGATTGCTCTTGTCTTTGAACTGTGTCATACGGGTAAGCTGACCATAAGAACAAAAACAATTAAATATCCAATTGAGCTCAGTATGTTCCGGCACAAGTGATTGTACAAAAAGGTTTTCTGCTTTAACACCCACAGCCATCAAATTGGTGATCAACTCCCAAGTATTGCTTCGCAATTTTATTGGATCATAAGGCATGGTCATAGCATGGTAATCCACTACACCATAAATACAGGAATATTTTTCCTGAAGTCTTACCCAATTGGCCACAGCACCAAAGTAATTGCCCAAATGTATGTCACCTGTAGGTTGGATGGCTGATAATACCGTTTTCATCTCCGTGATTTTTATTGATGAGGTGCAAAAATACACCACATTCTCATTTTGATTTTGTTGCTTTTCTGTAAAAAAAAAGTCCCGATTAAAACCGGGACTTCTCTTAGCTAAGTTTATACTATATCTTTCGTATAGTTCTTAGTCTGTTTCTGATTACTGCTGAGCAGGAGCTGCTTCTGCAGGAGCTGCTGTAGTATCAGCTGCAGCTGGTGCTTCAGCTGGTGCTGCTTCTGGAGCTGGTGCTGCCTCAACTGGTGCTTCAGCTGGTGCTTCAGCAGCTTGGTTTCTACAAGAAGTTGCGATAGCCATAGCAGCTACGAAGAATACAAAAAGAACTTTTTTCATTTTGAAAATATTTTTAAGTTAATACAATTATAACGCAAAGATATACGACGGGTATCATTCCTTTTCTATCGTTTTATCAAATGGTTATTTAATGAATTGTTAATGGCAGAATTTAACAGATTTTCTTTGGCCGCAATGACTCAAAAACGAAGACCTGCCGTGAAATTGTAAAAATTGAGCACCGAACGATGCCTAGCATAATATATATTATAAAAGCCATATTCGTATTCAAAATCAAAATCCAGGATCCCAAAGGTCAAACCAAGACCTGTATTCAATCCTCCAATAGCCTCATTCAATTCGCTATACCCCGATTCTTTCAATGCCGGGCCTGCACCTACCTTTTTTTCGTCGTAGCTGTTGATATAAAGTATGCTTCCCTGAAATTTGGTTCTTACCTTTAGTTTTTTTGAAATTTTGAAAAGATCAAGGCCCAAACCTACTTTTCCTTTGAGATAGGTGAGCTCTGGCTTTTTAAAATAATCCTGTTTTTCACTCGCCAATAAATTCATGGTGCCGTATTCGCCGGTAAATAAGAAACAAAGACCATCATCCAACATTCTAATGTTCAAACCAGTAACATAGCCCGTGTGGCTTTGACCTTTAGGCGTAACCAATGCATCCCTTGAATAAATGTTGCTGATCCCACCGTAAATGGTGAATTGTGCTGACCCTAATGTGGTATTAAATACCAATATGGTTAATGCTATTACTTTGAAATGTATTGAAGCCATGGTAATTATACAATCAATAACTGTGCCTTTTTATTCAACGTTTTATTCTAAATTATCCTCATATGAAACGATAAAAACATTATACTTCAAAGAAATATGAGCATTTATAGCATTTTTTCGATGGAATATTATTTGAATTCGAATTTTTCCAAATATAATTTTTCTTAACTCTGAGTTAATTTTTTATAACTTTACCTGATCTTTTTGTAATTTTAAGCCATCTAAAAGTATTACCATGTCATTCAGAATAAAACAAGCGGTTGTCCTGGGTTCGGGTATCATGGGCTCCGGCATAGCCTGTCACCTTGCAAATATTGGTGTAAGCGTGCTGCTGCTGGATTTGCCGGCCAAAGAAAGCAAAAACCGCAATGCACCGGCTGCAGAGGCACTTGCCAAAGCCATCAAATCAAGTCCTGCCCTTTTATATGATAAAAAATTTGCCAGCCGCATTTCCACCGGCAATTTTGAAGACGACCTCTCAAAAGTAGCTGAGGCAGACTGGATCATTGAGGTGGTTGTAGAGAGAGCCGACATCAAACAAGCACTTTATGAAAAAATTGAACTGTACCGCAAACCAGGTACACTCATTACCTCCAATACTTCAGGCATACCCATCTCCCTTCTAGCCAAAGGCAGGTCTGATGATTTTAGGGCCCACTTTTGTGGTACTCACTTTTTCAACCCCGTTCGGTATATGGCTTTGCTCGAAATTATACCACATGCAGAAACTTCCCCAGATGTAATTGAATTCTTCATGCACTACGGAGATCAATGGTTGGGCAAAAAAACCGTGTTGTGCAAAGACAGTCCTGCCTTTATTGCCAACCGCATTGGCTTCTTTTCGGGCAACAAAATCAATGAACTCACTTCTAAATACCAACTTAAGGTGTCTGAAGTAGACAAACTTACTTCTGATCCCATCGGCTGGCCTTCCACCGGAAGCTACCGACTGCTCGACCTCGTGGGCCTGGATACCTCTGTAAAAGTCACAGAAGGAGTCATTGCTACCTGCCCTGATGATGAATATGTAAAACACCTGGCAACCCTGACAATGCCTGCACATACCCGTTTCCTGCTCGACAATAATTTTTTGGGCAATAAGTCGGGACAAGGCTACTACAAAAAGACCAAAGAAAAGGATGAAAACGGACGCACCATTGTTTTGGAGCTCGATCTCAACACATTGGAATATGTAAGAACCGAAAAACCTGCTCTGCCCTCTTTGGGCATTGCCAAAAAAATTGAAATGATTGATAAGCGGATCAAAGAAATGATCCACTTTGATGATGCGGGCGGTAAATTTCTTGAAGAATATTTTGCTGGTTTATTTTCCTATGCAGCATGCCGCATTCCTGAAATTTCTGATACCATTTACAGCATAGACGACGCAATGAAATCAGGCTATGCCTGGGGCTTCGGTCCGTTTGAATACTGGGACATGTTTGGCTTGGAAAAAGGAATTCAAATGGCCACCAAATTTGGCAATGCCATGCCAGCCTGGATTGAAAAGATGGCAGCCGCAGGGCTCGACAAGTTCTACATCATTGAAAATGGTCTGAAAAAATACCTTGACATAAGCACCTTAACTTATATGTCAATGCCCAATGCGGGTAAGACCATTCATTTGGACTACCTCAGAAATCAAACGGCAGTTTACAAAAATTCAGAATGCGTTTTACACGATATTGGTGAAGGAGTGATGTGTCTTGAATTCACCTCAAAGGCCAATGCCATAGGCGAAGGTATAGGACAAGGTGTAATGGAAGCTTTGCAATTGGCTCAGGATGGCAACTGGAAAGGCCTGGTCATAGGCAACAACGCCAAAAATTTTACAGTAGGCGCCAACCTAATGGCAGTAGGCATGGAAGCAATGCAAAAAAACTTCGACAAATTAGAAGCGATGGTGAATGGCTTTCAGCAAATCAACATGGCCATGCGTTACAGTAAAATACCTGTGGTAGTTGCTACGCAAGGTTATTGTTTTGGCGGGGGTGTTGAAATGTTGGTACATGCCGATGGTGCCGTATGTGCAGCAGAAACCTACATGGGACTTGTTGAAGTGGGTGTAGGATTGATTCCAGGTGGCGGCGGTACAAAAGAATTTGCACTCAGGGCTTCCGATTCCTTCTTTGAAGGTGATACCCAAATCCCAACGCTCATTGATAAACTGAGAACGATCGCCACTGCCACAGTAGCCACATCTGCTTATGAAGGCTTCAATCACGGCTATCTACTCCCTGGAAGAGACCAGGTATGTTTGAGCACTGAAAAAGTATTGCACCAGGCCAGAAGTCGTGTGATAGCGCTTTCAGAAAACTATACAGCACCCGTACCAAAAGAAGTGACCGTACTTGGCAGAACCGGCCTTGCCACCCTTTACACCGCCATCAATGAGTTTTATCTAGGCAAATATATGTCTGATTACGATGTAGAAATTAGCAGAAAAGTCGCATACGTGCTGTGTGGAGGCGACCTCACAGGTCAACAAAAAGTTAGTGAACAATATTTACTGGATATAGAAAGAGAAGCTTTCCTTCAACTCCTCGGTAACCAAAAGACGTTGGATAGGATTCAGTACATGTTGATCAACAATAAACCTCTGAGAAATTGATGTGATAGGGACTAGGGACTAGGGGTTAGGGATTAGAACTCATAATTTGAAATTCGTAATTGAACCCGTAATTTGAAATTCGTAATTGAACCCGTAATTTGAAATTCGTAATTCGTAATTGAAAAAAAGAAATTGAAAACAACAAATATGGAAGCATATATCATAGATGGACTTCGATCAGCCGTCACCAAATCAAAGAGGGGCGGTTTTAGAAATTTCAGATCAGACGATCTTGCGGTTTTGGTGATCAAAGCGCTTATGGCTAAGTACCCAATGATTGAATCATCTCTTATTGACGACGTTATTGTGGGTTGCGCCAATCCTGAGGGAGAGCAGGGCTTACAAATAGGCAGAAACATTGCGAGCAGGGCTTTGGGCAAGGCAGTCGCAGGAATGACCGTCAACAGGTATTGCGCATCGGGTTTGGAGACCATCTCCATAGCTACTGCCAAGATCAGGGCAGGAATGGGAGAAATCTACATCGCCGGAGGTGCAGAAAGTATGAGTTTGATTCCCATGACGGGCTACAAAATGGCTCCTTCTTATCAGGCGGCTATGGAAAATGTCAATTATCATGTGAGCATGGGAGCAACCGCCGAAGCAGTAGCTGAAAAATACCAGGTCACAAGAGAGGAAGCTGATCAGTTTGCCTACCGATCCCACCAATTGGCAGGAAGGGCAATTGAACAGGGTAGTTTCGCATCTTCCATCCTTCCTGTTGATGTTACCGAAGTGATGGTTGAAAACAACCGCCGAATTGAAAAGACTTTTTCTGTATCAGTAGATGATGGTGTGAGGCTCGACACCTCTGTAGAAGCCCTTGCCAAACTACCAGCCGTTTTCAAAAATGGCGGTGTGGTAACGGCAGGTAATTCCTCACAAACCTCAGATGGAGCTGCTTTTGTATTGGTGGTGAGTGAAGAAGTGGTAAAACGGTATAACCTGCAACCCATTGCCAGACTTGCCTCCTGCAGTGTTGGAGGAGTAGATCCGCTTTATATGGGTATTGGTCCTTGTGTTGCCATTCCCAAAGCATTGAAACAAGCCAGCCTTACTCTCAAAGACATCGATCTCATCGAACTCAATGAAGCTTTTGCTACCCAAAGTCTGGCCGTTATCAAAGAAGCAGGACTCAATCCAGACATAGTCAACGTCAATGGAGGGGCCATTGCCTTGGGTCACCCTCTTGGCTGTACAGGAGCGAAACTCACCATTCAGATTTTGGATGAGTTGAAGAAAAGAAATCAAAAATACGGCATTGTGACTGCCTGTGTAGGCGGTGGTCAGGGCATTGCAGGCGTGGTGGAAAGATTGTAATTTTGATTACTTATTCGGTTCCAAATTCGATGGATTTGAGGTTGAATATACCATAGGTTACCTCTCCTTCGGGATAATGCCATATGGCTTTTCCTGTTTTAACGCTTTTAAAGGATGCCCTTTGGGTATATGCCGAAATAGGGGTAGAAAAATGGTATTTCTCCCCCCGCTTAACATCATATCTGTCATCCGAATGGAAGTTGACAAGTCGGCCGGAATCGTCAATGTCGAGTATAGCTTCTACCTTTCCTCCCGGATAGTTGTAAATCACTTTTACTTGGTTTTGATCAAGTTCTTCACAGGTAAAGGCTGCCTTCCTCAATACATGAGGTGCAAACAGACAAATATCATTCAATAAGGTTACAGCATCTGCCTGATTCATCATAGCCCCTTCGTAGTGGACTACGGGTATCCAACCCATGATTGATACATCCATGATGCCCTTACCTTCAACCCATTTGTGGTACCCCGGCACAGTTAAGCCTTTGATATTTCCTCTCATAAAAAACAATCTTTTGTATGGGGAGAAAAAATCATATTGCTCGGTGACAAAGGGAAAAGAACTTCCATTTCCATCGGCCATCTCTCCAGTGAATTCAATTTTGACATAGTTGGGAATGGGCTGCTCCAGGAGGCCGCTAATTGCGAGGTAACGCAAAAGAGGTTTGGGCAAAGCATCAAGTGCAACAGCATTCTGATGTTGCTTTTCCTCCTTCAATGCCAGAATTACATCATTTTCATACTTCTTATAATATTTCCAATGCCCAATACCAATGATTACTGCTAAAATCAAGACAAAATTGACAATAAGTCCAGCCCTGGCTTCTGCTCCAAACCGGCTTGTTAAATATATGGAAAGTACCATCCCAGCTAAGGCAAAGAACCACCAATTGAGGTCTTGTTTAAAGACCATAAAGGCAGCAAAAAAAAAATCAGTGTACAAAGCAGCCACAGCAAGCCCATAACCGTACCAATGGGCTTTGTTAGGGCTGGAAGCCATGCTGCATTCAAAGATTTTAGCCAGCCCAAAAAATGGACAGTTCCATGGAGGATGAGAAAACCAAATAAAATATATTTTCCAACCATTTTTTATGCAAATTGTAAGCAATTTCATTGGTCATCAATGATGCGCAGCACATCTGTAATTGACCGCAGGTGGTCTATAATTTTGAAGGTCATTGGGTGGAATTCATTACTTTTGCAAAAATTTGTCATATGACCCTTTTTGCCAACCTTATGGCCCTGGATATGCCCGATTTTGGAAATTCTGCTATCTGGCTTAGTTTGCTCACCCTTACCTTTCTTGAAATTGTCTTGGGGGTAGATAACATTATTTTCATATCCATAGCCTCTTCCAAATTAAATCCTGAGGATCAAAAAAAAGCCACCAACATTGGTCTTATCCTGGCCATGTTTTTGCGCATCGCCTTGTTGTTTGGTGTTTCGTATCTCATTGCCATGTCAGAACCCTTTTGGCACATAAATGCAAGCTGGATTTCAGCAGGTGTATCTTATCAAAGCCTTATCCTTATTGGAGGAGGAATTTTTCTGTTGTACAAATCTGTCACTGAAATCCACCACAAACTCGAAGGAGTAGATGAAGATCATTCTAAAGATCACGGCAAAAAACAGACCTTACAGTCTGCTATAGTTCAAATTACCCTCATCAACATTATTTTCTCAATGGATTCTATCCTGACCGCTGTTGGCATGACCAATGGCTTGTATGGGGCTCTCATAGTAATGATCGTAGCGGTGGTTTTCTCTGTTATCATTATGATGATGTTTGCTGTGCCTGTGGGTAGATTTGTCAATCGCAATCCTACCATCCAGATGTTGGGACTTTCATTTTTGATCTTAATAGGCTTTATGCTGATCATTGAAGGAGGTCACCTTGCTCACCTCAAGATCCTGGATTCAGAAATAGGAGCTGTACCCAAAGGTTACCTTTATTTTGCCATTGCTTTTTCTTTGATGGTAGAGTTCCTCAATATGCGTTTGCGAAAGAAAGAGGCTCCTGTTAAGCTACATACTTTGGCTGAAGAAGCCGAAGATTCCGGTCTCTTAAAATAATGTCGATGCTTAAAAAACTCAAATTATTACTGACAGGATGTCTGGCTATGATATTGCTTTCCTGTAGTGAATCTCCAAAGCAGGATAACACTTATTACACTTTGACTGGCAAGGCCATGGGTACTACCTACACAATAAAGTATAAAGGCCAGCTCAATGATGCGGGCAACAAAGTGGATTCCCTTTTGGTTGATTTCAATAGATCGCTTTCAACGTATGACTCTACTTCAACCATTTCCAGGATCAATCAAAGTGAAAAAAACTATTGTTATGCCCTCAAGGATGATCCCTACTTTGAGTTTTCATTGACCAAAGCCATTGAGCTCAGTAAAAAATCCGGAGGTGCCTTTGACCCTACCGTAATGCCGGCCGTCAATTATTTTGGTTTTGGCTATGAAAAAAAGGCAAAGCCCGAAAAAGTAAGCGCGGCAACCATTGATTCATTAAAAGCTTTGATAGGTGTTGATAAAATTCAAATTAACAGAAATACTACAGGCGATAGTGTGTGCATTGTTAAAAACAATGCCGCTGTCAAGGTGGATCTCAATGCCTCCGCTCCCGGTCATGGCGTGGATGTCATTGCTGCTTTTTTTGAAACCAACAACATCCATGATTACATGATCGAAATTGGTGGAGAAGTACGAACAGCGGGACTTAATGCAAAAGGCGAAGCCTGGACCATTGGCATCAGCAAACCCGTTTCGGGTGCACAGGTAAACGATGTAGTCATGCCCATTGCCATTTCCAACAAATCATTGGCCACCAGCGGCAACTATCGCAATTTTTATGAAAAAGGATCAATTCGTCTGGCACACATCATTGACCCCCGAACGTGCAGCGCGCGACCTTCAGACATTTTAAGTGCTACCATTATTGCAGACCAATGCCTCGATGCCGATGCCATGGCTACTACCTGTATGGTACTGGGACTAAAGGAAGCCACAAAATTTGTTGCAGCCGATACCACTTTGGCTGCCTTTTTTATTTACAAAGATGCCCAGGCCGACACCCTTAGTTTTTATTTCAGCCCTGGATTTTCGAAACACTTAATTTCAAAGTAATGTTCCAATTAAAAAAAGACCTCGTTTTTTTTGACATAGAATCAACAGGGCTCAATGTAATCAGAGATAGAATAGTGCAGATAGCATTGATCAAATATCCCAAATTAGGAGGTGATCCTATTGAAATGGAAATGCTGATCAATCCTGGCATACCCATCTCTGATGAAGCCATGGCTGTACACGGCATCACCCCCGATATGTTGCGCAACAAGCCAGGCTTTGCACAGGTGGGGCAACAAATTTTCAACTTTATTGGTGATGCAGATCTGGCAGGATACAATTCAGATCGATTTGACGTTCCTATGTTAATGGAAGAATTTGCAAGAATAGGTATAGAGTTCAGAATCGACAACCGCAATTTGATCGATGTGCAAAAGATTTTTTATAAAATGGAACCTCGCACCCTGAAGGCAGCGTACGCATTGTATTGCAACAAAGAATTGCAGGATGCCCACGACGCATTGGCAGATGTAAGAGCTACTGCAGAAGTACTGCAGGGACAGATTATTAGGTATGAAGGTGTGGATTACATCGATGGAGACGGCAAGGTAACACCAGCACCCATTTCCCGTGATATCCATCAGGTTGCCGGCTTTTTGGCGGATCACGGTTCACTGGATGTCACCCAAAGGCTAAGGTACGACCCCAATGGCGAGATTGTATTCAATTTTGGTAAATACATCGGCAGACCCGTGGCAAAAACCTTATACGAAGATCGCCAGTATTATCATTGGATCCTCGAGAAAGAGTTTTCTGCACAAGTCAAACAAATTGTTCGGGATCTGTTTGCTCAATATGAAAAAAGCATTAAAAAATAAGTCCGCGTACTTTGATAAAATTTGCAATTTATACGACTTTACTTTTCTTCTTACTTGCAGGTGGGGGATGTTATGAACCCAAGACAGCTTGTCTTGACTTGCTTGCAACCAACTACGATGTTTCTTCTGATGAAGCCTGTGACGACTGTTGTGTTTATCCTTCTTTTACGATTGGACTCAGCCATCAGTGGGAAGATGGTAATTTTATACTCAAGGATACTTTTGTAAACAATGTTGGAGATTCTTTTGTGGTCATCAGCCAAAAATTTTTCCTGGGCAACATCGAAATTGGCAATGCAGAGGGGGCGGTTGTTCCTTTTATTAGTAAAAACACTTATAAGTGGCCCGACGGTAATACCCGTGAATTGATTCGGGATTTCAAACTTGTCTCAGGTACCCTAACCGAAATTTCGATCAATACTTTCAGGGAGGGTGGCGGCATCAGTTACTTGAAATTTGCTGCTGGACCCAATCCTTTATTCAACGGGGTTGATACCCTTTCGCTGTCCACAGACAGTGACCTCACAACCACAGCAGGAATGCGTACCAAAGCAAACAATTATTTATGTTATAAGGCTACCATAATTGCAGGAGCGGGACTAAAAGATACATTGGATATTGGCTTCGAAGGACAGTGGGACTTTCAAAAATCATTCAATCCGGCACTACCCATCACCTGGGGTAAGGTGTTGAAAACACAGTTGAAGATAAAATACGATCAATGGTTCAAAGATGTTGATTTTGATGGTATCAATCCCTTGGTTATTAGCAACGCAATGAAAGTCAACACCTCTTTGGCATTTGAGCAATAATATTTTACCAACTCATCTCTGTGTTTTCTCCCGATTCAGGTCTGAATTCTTTGTAAGGTTTGTCGAAGCCACTAAAATCATAATCCGGCATTAAATTTTTCATACCATCTCCGGCTTGTTGAAGGGCTTTGAGAAACTTATTGAGGTCTTCTTTGTAAATAAATATTTTATGGCGCTCGGTGGTGCCATCCAGCTTTTTTACACATTCTGTCAAAACCAGGTAATGATCTGTACTCTTGGTTTGTTTAACATCCATATAATAAGTTCTTTTCTTTCCCCCTTCCACTTTGTAGGTGAGTACACTTTCTGTGTTGTTCTTAAAAGACATAAGTTTGGTTTTCGTTGAAAAAATACCGGTAAGCAGGATGAGACCCAACAAAGATATAAAATTGTGTCATCTGGTCAAATCCCGCAACAAAAACCTGGAAGGATTGGCTTAGATAAGTTCTGCTTTTTCCTTTTGATGCAGTGATTTCTGGTATAAGTCGTAATAAGCACCATTCAGTGCCATCAGTTGCTCGTGACTACCCTGTTCGGTAATTTTACCAAACTCCAGTAGGTAGATCCTGTCGAAGTCTATTAAACTCGTCAATCGGTGGGTAATCACAATGGCTGTTTTACCTGAGAGTGCTGTATTGAGGTAAGACAAAATCTTTTGCTCTGTTTCTGTGTCTACTGCACTTAGGCAATCATCTAAGATTACGATTTCCGGATTGCGGATCAAAGCCCTGGCTATGGATATTCGTTGCTTCTGCCCGCCTGAAAGGGTAACACCACGCTCCCCTACCACGGTCTCAAATTGTTGTGGCAAACGAAGAATGTCTTCCTTCACTGATGCATATTCTGCAAAAACTGCTGCATCCTCCACATGTTTATCAGGAGCTCCAAAATTGATGTTGTTGGTTACTGTATCTGAAAACAAAAAAACATCCTGCGGCACATAACCAATAAATTGTCGCAAGCTGGCCTTATCTATGCGGCGTATGTTGATTCCATCGATGGTTATCTCTCCGGTATTTGGCAAATACATACCCAGCAACAACTCTGCAATGGAACTTTTGCCAGAAGCTGTTTTACCCACTATGGCAATACGTTCACCCGTTTTGGCTTCCAGATTAATGTCTTTCAAAGCTTCAATACCAGTATCTGGATAGGTAAAAGAAACATGATCAAATCGTATGTTGCCATGGCACTGGTCAAGATTTAAATCACCTTCGGGCAATGTTGGTTTTTGCGTCAGCAATTGGTTGATTCTCGCTTGCGACGCTTCCGCTTCCTGTACAATAGACGCAATCCATCCGATGCTGGTCACGGGCCAGGTCAACATGTTTACATAAATGATAAATTCTGCAATGTTGCCCGTGGTGATGGTGCCTTTGCCTACCTGGTAGCCTCCTACCAAAAGTACAATCAATGTGCTGAGGTTGATGAGCAGGATCATGAGTGGAAAAAAATAAGCATTCACCCTTGCCAGGTCCATCGACCGTGTTTTAAACGTTTCACTCTCTGTTTGGAAGTATTCGTTGAACTGTTTTTCCTTTCCGTAACTTTTCACAACCCTGATGCCGGAAAAAACTTCCTGGGATATGGAAGTAAGTTTTGACAATTGCTGTTGTATGAAGGTGCTTTTGTGATTGATAAGTGTACTTACATAATAAATCGAAATTGAAAGAATGGGTAGTGGTATCAGCGTGTAGATGGCCAACTGAGCGTTGACTGAAAACATAGCATAGATGGTCATACCAAAAAGTGAAACCAGGTTGATGCCATATAAAATGCCAGGCCCAAGGTAGTTTCTCACCTTGGAGACATCTTCAGAAATCCTGGCCATCAGGTCTCCTGTTTTGCTCATCTTGTAATACCCGGTATCGAGGGTTTGCAAATGCTCGTAAAGCTCTTTACGCATATCGTATTCGATGAGTCGGGAAGTCACGATGATGGTTTGACGCATCAGAAACATAAATACACCTTTGATCACCATAAATGATATGACCGTGAGGCCAAAGATCAAAAGAGTGTGCTGCAAATCTTCATTGTTTGCCTGCAGGCCTCCTGTTTTAATGTCCTGAATTCGGCTATGCACAAAATCCAGTGCATCCCTTATTTTTTGCGGGATTAATATGCCAAAGTAATTGGAGGCTGTGACAAATAGGATGCCTAGCAGCAATCGCCACTTGTAGCGCAAATAAAACTTGTTGAGGTATTGGAGCTCCTTCAAATAAAAAAGGGATTATATTACAAATATAACCCCATTTTACCTTTGTGGTTTAAACTTTGTTTTGATTCCAGCAACGGCCCAAGCAATATACTGCTCAGAGGCAGAGGATCCACTTGCGTTTAGTCTTTGATCTTGAGCTTCTTATCGCCTATCAATACGATCAGACCGCGCTGAATTTCCTTTAACTCAAGGGTATATTCACCCTTGGTATTGTAGGTATACGGAAAACTGGGCGCTGTGAGGATCATCCTTCTGCCATCTCCCATCTCCATAACATACCTGCCTTTTTTGAGGTCGAGGCCAATTTCAAAATTGAGCGTGCTGCCAATTTTTTTGTCACCCGTAATTTTGACGTATTTGTCGAAATCGGATTTTTTAGCTTCATAACCTACTACCTGGCGGTAATGATCATTACCCGGAAGGCCGGCATTGTTGGACAAGGCAAAAGCAGAGCAAAGTAAGCCTGTAGCTGCCACCAGAAACAATAAGATATATTCAAAATACCTGAATATAAATGAATGTGAGCTGGAAAAAATAGACTGGTTTTGTGTGTAGATTTTTACATCCATGTAATCGAATTTTGGGATAAAATGTTAATCGGTACTACAAAAGTAATGGCTACTTCCAAAAAAAACAAGGTTTGGATGTTAATATTTTAAATAAAATTTAAATGTGTAAATCAACTGCCTATCAGAATTTTGCGTAAGATATATAAGTAAATGATGATGTATAAGATATATAACGATAATCTGTATATACAAAATAATTAAATGTGTTAAAATTCTCATATCATCTTTGGCGGGGAACCAAATTTGGGTCTCACATGTTACACTCTTATCTTTTCATGTAAATAGCACAAATGTCACAGGAAAATCAAAACGGCAATCAACTGAACATCGAATTATCAGAAGACGTAGCAGAAGGCATCTATTCTAACCTTGCCATTATATCGCACAATCAATCAGAATTTGTAGTAGATTTTATTAGAATGGTGCCCAATGTGCCCAAAGCAAAGGTCAAATCAAGGGTTATTTTGACGCCTCAGCACGCCAAAAGATTGTTGCATGCCATGGCTGAAAATGTAAAAAAATACGAAAGCCAGTTTGGCGTCATTGAGCATCAACAGGACCAACCGTACCCACCCATTAATTTTACGCCTACAGCGATGGCATAAGCCATCACTCAAACAGATCCATTTGAATATTTTGTGAATACCTGGAGATGCCCAGGTGTTTGAATGCTTTGTCGGTAGCTTCTCTACCCCTTGGAGTGCGTTGGAGATAACCTTCCATAATCAAAAAAGGCTCATGTACCTCTTCAATGGTGCCGGATTCTTCACCAACTGCGGTAGCAATGGTATTGATGCCCACTGGCCCTCCTTTAAATTTGACCACTATGGCCTGTAGTATGCGGTTGTCCATTTCATCGAGGCCACCTTCGTCTACATTCAGCGCCTGAAGTCCAAAGCTGGCTATTTGCTGATCGATCACACCACTGCCCTTGATTTGGGCAAAATCGCGGATCCTACGAAGCAGAGCATTGGCTATCCTGGGTGTACCCCTGCTTCTCCGGGCTATTTCAACGGCACCAGCTTCATCAATGCTGATGCCCAAAATGTCAGCACTCCTGTAGATGATTTTTTTGAGCGTATCGTGATCGTAGTAATCCAGAAGGCAATTGATGCCAAACCTTGCCCTCATTGGCGAGGTAAGCAAGCCCATGCGGGTAGTAGCACCGATCAGCGTAAAGGGATTGAGGCTAATCTGGATGCTCCTGGCATTGGGGCCGGAGTCAATCATGATGTCAATTCGGTAGTCTTCCATAGCAGAATACAGGTATTCCTCAACAACAGTATTGAGGCGATGAATTTCATCGATAAACAATACATCTCCGGTATCAAGGTTGGTAAGTAAACCTGCAAGATCGCCGGGTTTTTCTAACACAGGTCCAGAGGTCATTTTAAGGTTAGCACCCAATTCATTGGCAATGATGTGTGAAAGGGTAGTTTTGCCCAAGCCGGGAGGACCGTGCAGGAGCACATGATCCAGCGACTCACCCCTGAGTTTGGCGGCCTGAATAAAGACCGAAAGGTTTTCCACGATTTTGGGTTGTCCCGAAAAATCGTCTAATGCCTTGGGCCTGAGTGCCCGCTCTACCTGTTTATCATCAGGAGTAAAGCCGGATTGAGATGGATCTAAGTTTGGATTCATGTATGAACACCACAAATATAGTGGTAAGTAAGCGTATAAATAAAAAGAGTCCCGGTGAAGTTCACCGGGACTCTGGTAAAATTTAAATTCAAAATTAGTCTTTCTTTTGAATGGGCTTGGCTGAATAGTTGATTTTCAACTGATTGGCCTTACGAAGGGCTGTTTTTATGTCTCCTACGATGCCCATTGTTACATCTCCGTCAATTCTCAGAGAAGAAGTAACCTGGCTCACCTGATTTTCAGGAACTGAAGCCCTGTGCTTTTCAAGAAAAAGCGGAATTTCATTCATATCTGCAAACTTGTCACCCAATTGGATACGTGGCTTGGTTCCATAAACTGCCTCGTATTTTACAGTAGGTCTGCCAATGTAGATGAAGTTTACCAATGACTTGTTTTCCAGCTTTGTCAATTGAGAGGCTTCTGGAGTCTTAACAGAGACTTTCAATTCAGTATCCCTAAGCTTGGTAACAACCATAAAAAAGAAAAGCAACATGAATACGATATCGGGTAACGACGCTGTATTAAGTCCCGGCGCTCCCTTTGTTAATGCACTTTCTTTAAATTTTGACATCAGATAAAGTTGTCTGGTTAATAATTATTTTTCTTCTCCGAATGCCGTTGGCTCAGCCTCTGAAATAATCAATGGAATCGCTTCTCTGATCTCCTTTTTTTGACTGTCTGAGAGGAACTCAAATTCCTTGGCATGTTTTTTTAATGCCAGTTCATTTCTAAGTTCCGCATAAGCTGCCTGAAGTTCATTGTAAACGCGCAGATAAGTACTGTATTTTGTACCTCTGTCGTTTTTGAGTGAAACGATTGCTTCTTGTGGGCTTGTTGATTTGTCGGACTCCTGACGTGGATTGCTGATAAACAATTTGGTGTTTTCTTTCAACATCTCAATGTCCATGGGATTGCCCCTTACCAACAACTGATTTTGAGCATTTACCAGCACCGAATAAAGGTTTCTGGAGTTGGCTTTAAAATCAGGGGGTGGCTCAGTAGACCAGGGTGGTAATTTTACCAATAGACCCTTGTCTTCAGAAATTTGGGTGGTTACCAGGAAGAAAATCAACAAGAGGAAAGCGATATCTGCCATTGAACCGGCATTGATCTCGCTGCTCATCCTGTGCGCTTTTTTCTTTTTTAACATGGTTTCAATTATTTAAACATGTTCCTTATTTCCATTCCCACCATCATGACCAATGCACCTACACAAAGTATAATCATTGACCAAAGGCCAGCGGAAATAAAATTGTTTACACCATCAGAGATTTTAAACTCCTGAATGACGTGGCCCAATCTTCCTGTGGTTTCTTTGGTAGCGGTAAAATATAAGACGAGAAAGAGTCCAAATAAAAGTCCCGAAAAAATGAGTGTTGACTTCAGAGATTTTGGGAATTTGATAATGGTCCAAACACCAAATAACACCAACAATACAACTGAAATAACAAGTAAAAAAATTGTAAGCATCAGTCCGATGTCGAAGTAATCCATTTGGGCTACCTTATCCTTGCCTAAGCCGGCGAGGTCTGTCCCAACCGCATATCCATCCCCAGACATACCCGAAATGGCTGTGATGAGGAAGATCAGGGTGACAAACACACCTGTAAGCATGGCTACAGTTGTGCCGTTTTTTGCAAAAAAATTGTACATAATCTATTGTTTAATAAATTATTTAAAGATGTTGTGTCTGGTCATCACTTCTACCAAGCCAATAGAGGCATCTTCCATTTTGTTGGTAATGCCATCAATTTTGGAAACGATGTAATTGTAAAAGATTTGAAGAATCATGGCTACAACCAATCCAAATACCGTTGTCAAAAGGGCAACTTTGATACCCCCTGCAACTACTGATGGAGAAAGGTCACCAGCTGCTTCAATCCTGTCGAATGCCTGGATCATACCTACAACCGTACCGAGGAAGCCAAGCATCGGTGCAAGTGCAATGAACAATGAAATCCAAACCAATCCTTTTTCCAAAAGTCCCATTTGAACAGAACCATAGTTGACGATTGCTTTTTCTACTGCATCAGGACCACTACCTGCATTTCTCAATCCTTCAAACAAGATACTGGCAGTTGGGCCAGGAGTTGCTTTTGTTACTTCCTTTGCTCCCTCGATATCACCCTGAGCCAATTTCTCTTCGATACCGGAAATGAGTTTGTCAGTGTTGACAGTTGCTATATTTAAGGTGATGATCCTTTCAATGCAGAAAGCCAAACCAAAGATGAAGGCAGTTAATACAGGGCTCATCCATACCCAGTCGCCTTCAATGAAGTATCTTTTTAATGTTTGGAAGGCGCCTGCATCTGCTGTATTGGCCGCAGCGGCAGCAGCCTCTTGGGCAAAGATTTCATTAGTGCTCAACATAGCCACTAAGAAAACACCTAAAAACAAATAAAACTTTCGCATAATTTATTGATTTTAGAATTTTAGTTGATAAATTTCAAAAAGTGAGTTAAAAATATAAATAATTAATAAAATTACAAAATAAATTGCGGAGAGTTAGGGATTCGAACCCTAGGTACGCTTGTGACGTACACACACTTTCCAGGCGTGCCTCTTCAACCACTCGAGCAACTCTCCCTCGCAAGCCGTGCAAATTTTGAAAATTTTAACAACTATTCAAAATTAAATTTTTGGTTTGCTGCATTATTTTTCAAATGAAGATAAATTGTAGTATATACAAGATTAACTATCAATTTATTTTGGCGCAAGCCCAAACAAATTTATTGCGTTACTTGTCGTAATGGCGGCAACTTCTTCTTTTTCTTTACCCGTCGTTTCTGACAATTTTTCCAACACATACTGTAAAAATGCGGGTTCATTTTTTTTGCCTCTGTGCGGCACCGGTGGCAAATACGGTGCATCGGTCTCTAAAACCAAATTGCTGAGCGCAAGCTGCTTGACAACATCTGGTAAATTTGAATTTTTATAGGTTAACACCCCGCCTATGCCCATTAAAAAGCCTGCGTCTACAATCCTTTCAGCCTGCTCCAAAGTGCCTGTAAAACAATGGAAAATGCCTTTTAAGGCACCATGTTGGCGCTCTTCAATCATGCTGATGGTCAAATCAAGCGAATCTCTGGAGTGAATGATTACCGGCAAGCCCAACTCTTTGGCAAGTCCGATCTGATGGTCAAAACAAATTTTTTGCTCCTCAACCCATGTCTTGTCCCAATAAAGATCTATGCCGGTCTCCCCTACCCCATAAAATGACCTTTTGGCGAACCATTCGTCAATTTCCTGCAATGCTTCCATGTATTGTTCATTTACAGAACATGGGTGCAGTCCCATCATGGGAAGGCATTGTGAATATAGCGTCTCAACTTCCAGCATAGCCTGAATTGAATCACCGTCAACATTGGGCATCATGATATATTCAACGCCTGCTTCTTCCGCCCTTTGGATAATTGAAGGCCAATCGTGACGGAGCTCTTCCGAATAAAGGTGGCAATGGCTGTCTATAATTTTTATCTTTGTCATTAATATATTGGCTTGTGAAGGGACAAAAATACTACGTTGTTTGGAAGGGACTGCAACCTGGGGTGTACAGAAGCTGGGATGAAGCAAAAAAACAGATCCAGGGGGTCCAGGGTGCCAGGTATAAATCGTATAAATCTGCGTCAGAAGCCCAGGAAGCATTTAAAAATGGTTATGAGGCACCTAGCCATGGCAACCAGCTCAGCGGCAAAGGCATGGACATCAACCAATTAATTTCTTCCGGTCTCGTGATAGCCAACAGTATTTGTGTGGATGCAGCCTGCTCAGGCAATCCAGGAGATTTGGAATACAGAGGGGTTGAAACTGTTTCAGGTAAACAGTTGTTTCATGTAGGTCCTTTGACTTATGGTACCAACAATATTGGCGAGTTTCTGGCCATCGTTCATGCGGCAGCTGCCTTTAAAAATTCGGGGAGAAAGGACGTAACTATTTATACAGATTCTATTACTGCCATAGCCTGGGTAAGGGATAAAAAGGTCAAAAGTAAATTGCCCCGCATTCCGGAAAACCGCGAACTTTTTGATTTGGTAGATCGTGCACTGAGATGGCTTGATCTCAATCACATTCCAAACCCCGTTAAACATTGGAACACCCCAGATTGGGGAGAAATACCTGCCGACTTTGGACGCAAGTAATTATTGAGCAGCAAAACGCAACCTGTACTCTGCAGACACCTTGCCCTTTCTGATGTTTTCCAACTTTCTTTGGATCAACTTTTTCTTCAGGGGATTGAGCTTTTCGATGAAGAGTTTGCCATCGATGTGATCGTATTCGTGCTGTATGACCCGTGCATTCATGCCTTCATAACTTTCGGTGATTTCCTCAAATTTTTCGTTCATATACCGGATGGTAATGCTTTTTTTGCGCTCTACATCACCTGTAATGTTGGGAATGCTCAGACAACCTTCTTCGTACGACCAGTTGTCTCCCGTTTCTTCCAACATTAGGGCATTGAGAAAAACTTTTTTTATTCCTTTTTCTTCTTCTCCTTCTTCCTGAATCTGAACCGTATCAACGATAAAAAGTCTGATGGCCTGTCCAATCTGAGGTGCGGCCAGGCCCACCCCTTTGGCATGGTACATGGTCTCCCACATATCTTCTATCAACTGCTCCAAAAGTGGAAAATCGCTATCAATGGGACTTCCTACTTTTTTTAATACGGGATGACCGTATGCATAAACCGGTAATATCATCAGATGTGTCCTAAATATTTTTGCAAAATTAATACCGCACTCACCTTATCAACGAGTGATTTGTCTTTTCTTTTGGATTTTTTTACCCCTGATTGGAAAATAATATCCCTGGATTGACTGGATGTGAACGATTCATCCTCAAAGTCGATGATAATGGAGGGAAAATGGGTGGTTAAAAATAAGGCCAAAGCGTCTATTTTGGGTTTGAGGTGGGTAAAATTTCCATCTTTGTGTCTGGGCAAACCTATTACAATCTTATCTACTTCCTCTACAATCAAATAACGGGATAAAAAGTTCTCTAAATCCTTTGTTTCCACTGTTTCCAGGCCATTTACAATGATTTGCAGGGGGTCTGTTGCCGACAGACCAGTCCTTTTTTCTCCGTAATCTATGCCAAGGATTCTCGCCATTCAGGTGGCAAAGATAAAACATAGAATTTGTATAAAAGAAAAAGACCCCCTCTGCTGTGGCAGAAGGGGGTCCCATCCCAAAAACAGTAAACTTTACGCTTTACAATTTATTCTATGACCACCATTTTTCTGGTAGCAGTAAACTCGCCTGCTTCGATCTGATAGTACAATACTCCTCCTTGTCCCAAATTGGTCTTGTCAAGGGTAATGGTATTGATACCGGCAGCAAATTCTTTGTTAACCTGCTTCAACACTTTTCCGGTTACGTCGTAGACTTTAAAGTTTACAACGCTTGCAACCGGCAATCTGAATTGGATATTGGTTGTTGCAGAGAATGGGTTAGGTGTGTTCTGGAACAATGCGTATCCATCTGCTTCACCTGCATTTCTCAATCTTACATCCATTGCTTCCATATCACCATTGTATGCTTCTGCATGGGTAACATCTGAAGTCACATTGAAGAGGTCTGCTGTATTTCCAGCCTTGTTGGCAACAAACTGAATGGTCATTACCTCATTTACTTCCTGTGCTTCTTCTTTGTTCCAGCTAAAGGTTATTACGCCTTCGCTTACTCTGTTCCATCCAATGTTTTTGTCACCAATGTTGAGGGCAGTACCTTCGATGTTCTTCACATCAATTGTTTGAGGATCAAAGTTCAAGGTAAATTGCATACCTGATACTTTGGTCAATTCTTCTGCTCTGATGTTCATGTTGACCACATCTCCTTTTGCAAATTCAACTACATCGGCAACCAGACTTAAAGCCTTATGGCTTCTGCTTTCGGAAACAATATTGTTTGCATTTGCTACTACTGATCCATTGACGTCTCCGATTTTCACGGCCATGAAGTCGACGTTCATGTCGGTATTCAAACCGTTGATTTCATAAGATTCTTTGATGTCTCCTGCCTGTGCGTTGTAAGGATCTGCAAAAGTGAATCCTTTGTCGACAAATCTCCATGAGTTGTTGTTTGACAACTTATCAGTGATGCCCAGGATTAGTTTTCTCAATTCTACAAGGTCTGAAGCAGTGATCTTCTGATCTTTGTTTACATCGGCTGCAATCAACAGATATGGGGAATTTAATTTCTCAATACCCAGGATGTGGCGCTGAATCAATACAAGGTCAAGTGTTGAAACCCCGTTGAGGTAGTCATCGGTTTTCAAACCACTCAAAGTATAGTTACCGCCAACCGGCATATCTGCAAATGTATATGCACCATCATTGTTGGAAAGTTGCATCATCTGCTCTGTACTCTGAAGTACGAGGGTAGCATTTTCAACTCCTTGCTGTGTTTCTGTCATTACTTTACCATTGATGGCTACTCTGTTGCCAGTGTTGGTAGGACATGCATGTTGGTTGTCCTGTACATCGATGAAAGTGTTGGCCCATGCTCTGATGGTATCACCCATTGGTGTGATTACAGAGGTGTAAATGGTTACGTTGTTTCTTCCTTTGTTGTCACAAGTGAATACTCTGCTCCTGTGATCAACATTTGGAGAGAATGAAAGCAATACTTTATAACCGCATGGGTGGCTGGAACCTTTGTCAAAGTCGCTTGCCCATATTTCAACCATACCCCAGTCGATATCACCGTCGCCGTCAACATCCTGTGGCATCAGGTCAACAGCCAAACCATTGAGAAGGTATGGAGTTGGTGCCTTACAGTTGGCTATGGTGAAGTATTGCTCACAAGATGTGAGGTTACCACACTTATCTTCAAATGTCCATATTACTTTGTGTGTTCCAACCGGATATTCTCCAGATGCGTTGGCAACTGTAGGATTAGCGGTTGTAGCAGATGTACCTGTGCCTGATTTTGAGAGACCTGATTCGAAAGAGCCGTCATTGTTTAAGTCAATTTTGGCATACCATTTTAGGCCACGAGTACAATCGTCTGTTGCAGAAGCTGTCAATTCAATATATCCATCTACACAAGTAGGATCATATGTACATACCTCTTTGGCAGCACAGCTGCTTCTGATGATAGGTGCAACGGTGTTGTGAACCTTGATTACTTGTGTATAGCTTACTGTATAATATCTTCCATTGATAAACTGACACCAGTCAATTACAGTCCATGTTCTCAAGATTTTGAAACATGCATTGCCTGTTGGATTGTTGAAAGTAAAGATCTGATCGTCATAATCCACACCTACCAATTGGCATACACCGTCGTGAAGTACTGGTCTACCTGTATTTGCAGGAAGGAATGCATCTGAAGTTGGGTCGTCACATCCTTCAAGTGTAACATCTACCGGCCAGTCAATATCGTCATGTGTGTCAAATGGATTTTGTACGTTAACCCAGAATGGCTCTGTTTGCTCAAAGTAAATGGTCTGCTTACAGCTTGCCTTTCTCTGCCCGGCATCTGTTGCGGTAAATGTTCTTACAATCTTACCTACATTACACTGGTTGATGGTGTCTGCCGCTGTTTCAGTCATTGTCACACTACAATTATCATAAGCTGTTGCAGTGCCAAATGTTGAACCCAGGTTACTCAAGCTATATGGGGTATCACAGTCAACGGTTACGTTGGCAGGACAAGTGATGGTTGGAGGCAATTTATCCTGAACGGTTGCATTTACCATACAGTCATTCCAGTTGCAGTTTGAGTCGATAACACGGAACTGAACCATTACATTGTTTGGAATATCAGCACAACAGAATTTAACATATGAGCTGAATCCGCATGGATCTGTGATTTCAACGATGTATTTGTTTGGAACATCATTTCTGTGGAAGCCAACTGAAGGATAGCTTGTCAAACAAACATACGCATCATTTGGATCAACAAATGCCTGCATTTGCAATGCACTGTTGGTATAAGCTGCAGGATTGAATGGAGCTCCACTTTCCCAACGCAATGTCTGACTTTGGAAATCTATGTTCAAACCAAGAGTATAACATTCATCTTTGTGGTGAAGTGCCAATTGGTCTGCCAACCAAAGTCCTTCATCCAAAGTTTCAATAGAGGCAGCATAACCGCCCATTGCTTTTGCATGTTTGAAGCCCAATCTACCAATAAGCGGGTGACTGGATACATAGTAGTAGTGTCCTTCTCTGCTTCCAAGGTAGTGGAAGCCTGGGAATTCTGGTTCTTTACAAGGAGCACAGGCAGCCGGATCCATTCTTCTTACCAGCATCTTTGCCAACTGACACTCATCATAAGATCCATCATCAAAAGAGGATGCGTGTACATAAGCCGTACCATCAGAGGTAAGGCCTACTACTGTATTCTGGTCACACACAGCCACAGGTGGAGTGAGGTCTTCAACCCACACGCTGATGTTTTTTTCTGTTACGTTTCCGCAACCATCTGTTGCACGGTATGTCAATGTATGATAGCCAATTTCCAATGTAGTAATACCACCGTTGCCGTTGATCAGTGGAGTGCCACCAGATACTGTAACGGTAATTTGATTGGCAGGCGTACAATTGTCGCTTACTGAAATAGCAGGCACGTTAACCACAGCTTCACATTTGTGCGGCGTTGTAGATACAGTTAAGTCTTTTGCACCAGTAATGGTTGGACCTTTTGTATCTGCAATTTCGATCATTTGTAAGATCGTTCTTGTCCTTTGCGGTGTTATACATGTCCATTCTATGATGGTCCATGTTCTCATGATCTTGGTTACACAACCAATGGCAGGAAGTCTCTGGTCTTTGTAGTCAACCAGGATGTTACAGTCAACATATGGATTCGGCCACAATTTCACATCATCCAATTCAGGTACTCCTGTGTAAGATGGGTGAGGGTTGCCATTTGCATCTTTTGGCCAGTTGCCATCACATTGCAAATTAAAACTTGGATACAAATAATTAGAAGGTGCATCGATATCTGACAAATCGTCGATTGCCAATACATCAAATTCAATGGTACAAGGTTGAGATCTGTTGCCTGATTTGTCGATGGCTACATAAGTTCTTGAAACTACTTTCAAAACATTGGCAGGCAAGCCGATATTACAATTGTTGTTTGTGATAGATTCAGCAGTGATTTCCAATGTATACGTACCGCAATTTTCAACAACGGTAGGTTCGTAATTGTCCAATTCAAAACAATAAATGTCATCCGGATCATCGCACAAAATTACTGGAGGAAGTTTATCCTCTATGTGCAAATAACCCCAACATGAGTTGCCGGAATTAGTGTCGATTACCTTTGCTTCCAGCACTTTGCCCACGTGGTCGTGGTTGACGGTTGCATTAGGTACAATAATACCATTGTGTCTTACCTCAACGATAAATGAGCCGTTGGGACAAGAACTAGGTGGAATGGTGCCAAGCATCATTTGAGGTGTGATCACAGCTTCACAGTTGGCATTATCCAAAGACACCTGAACATGGCTGTTACACCCCAAAGAACATTGGCCGAATGATGACGCGGAGTACACCAGCATCACCGTTGCTATCAAAAGCATGCTTCTGATTGCTTTTTGTAAAAACGTAAGTTGCGTTTTCTTCATGAGATCCAATTTTTTTGAGTTTGTTTAAAAATTATACTGTTATGGAATTTTGAATTCCTAGAAAAAACAAATTCAAATAGCACAAATACAAATGCTATTGGATCTATATATCAAAACCAGGGTGGTAAAACCAATTAAATTGATAGGAAATATTATTGTATCTCAGGAAGGATAAGTAGGTCTATTAAGTCGAAATACAAATTCAGACACAAATATAGAAATTTTCTAATTTGTAATCCTAATATTTTTCAATAATTTTTTATATATTTTATAAATTAAATG
>CALMWS010000178.1 GCA_937870795.1 uncultured Bacteroidota bacterium
AATATTAATAATTAATTTTTATTACAAAAAATGGATTGTACTATTTTACCCACTTGATGACCGCCGGTTTTTTGTTTTGAGGTGAAACCCGAATGAGGTAGATGCCGGGTGCAAGGTCATTAAGCGGCAGGCTTACCATTTTGACATCCAATGTATTTAAAGTGTACAAACTTCTACCCATGCCGTCGAATATAGAAATGGTCATTGGTGCTGTAACATCAAATTCCGAAAGGTCGAGCGATGTATTGTAAAGATGGGGTTTTGGCGACTCATTTTCATCGTTGACCCCAATGTTAACTATATCTGAATAGGTAAAGTTGCCATCCATATCTACCTGTTTCAGTCGGTAATACCTTCTGGAATTGCCAGCGTTCGAATCTGTGTAACGATATTTCTTAAATTCCTGAGACTGTCCAGCTCCTTTGACCTTTGCCAGCCTTTTAAAATCTATGCCGTCATCGGATCTTTCAACTTCAAAGTAATCATTGTTGACTTCGGAAATGGTTGACCAAAACAGCAATACATCTGAGTCTTTGGAGCTGGCTTCGAATTGATGTAAGCGGATGGGTAAGGCAGAAGCAGCACTCACCCTTACCTTGTCGATCCTCACTGCGGTAGTTGCCAACAGCGCACCGCTATTGGCCAACTGGATAATCACTTGCGGGGCATTGTCGAAAGAAGGGGGTATGACTTCACTGATGCCCAGGAAATTGGCGCTTGTACCGGTAAAAAAATAGGGTGTACCCAGATCTGTCCAGTTTACCCCATCGAGACTAGCCCTTACCTGAAAGCTACCCGCGTTGGCGCCAGCAGAAGATCTCATACAGGCTGTAAGGATCATCGAAGAAAAACCAGTAGTATTTAATGAAAGCTGATAAAACTGGTTAGCGGCATTCCAGCCCTGGGCAGAGCGTGCGCAACCGGTTTGATTAAAAGACACACAATTTTCATCACTGCCATTAAAATAGGTAACGTTGGTGAGGCCACTGCTTTCCGTAAACAGTGGTGTACCAATGGTATTGTTGGTGGTGGCTGCATTGGTGCAATTGCTGGTGGGAGGGGTAGGCCCGGCACCAAAATCAAAGAGTACCACTGTAGTCTGGGAGTAGGCTGGTACCATAGTTGCTGTCATCAATGCACCAAACAAAGCAAAACCAATCATGAGGCAAAACCGATTTATTTTGGAAGTTTTCATTTCCCGTCTTTTTCTTTGATTTTCGGTGGCAAAGATAGATGAGCTACTAAAAATGAGGAAATCCCACAGGAGGCTGCTTTGCGATTACTATGTAAGGATCTCAATATTGGTTTTTACCACCCTCAATCATTGCGCTTTTCATAAGTAATGTATTTGGAAATCACGGCAAAAGATGGTTTAAGCCATATTTACTTTTGTTTCAAATTGAATGGACATTAAAGATTTAATGCAAATTTAATGTGATGACAAAGCCATAAGTACTTTTGCCGTTGAGCTTGCTGTAACCAAACATCTTATGAGCTGAATTATTAAACCTGTATCCACCTTAAAATAGTTACAAACCAATTAACAAGACTAAAACTTTGTTCATGGCATAGGGATTGGCAGGGTACTTAATTGTCTAGTTGTAACACTACATTCCACAAATTTCATAGTTATATATTAGAAAAAAGTATTATATTAGGGTTTCCTTGTATATTTACGTTACTCAATTTATCTAGAAATCTATATAACCATGGTAAAATCAATACAACTCACCATTTTATTACTTTTTACTGCTTTGGGTGTCAATGCTCAGGAAATCATGTTGTTGAAGACATCGGGCAAGGTGGTCATTGGAGACACTACGCAGATCACCACACCAGGCAACTACAACCTTTATGTACAGCACGGCATATTGACCGAAAAAGTAAAAGTATCATTAAAAAACACCAGCGACTGGTCGGATCACGCTTTTGCGCAGACCCCTTCGCTTGAGGAGGTTAAAAAATCAATTGAGCAAAACAGCCACCTGCCTCAAATGCCGGCGGCCACAGAATTGGTCAAATCCGGCTATGAAGTGACCACCATGGATGCAAAATTGCTTGCTCAGATTGAATGGTTGTGGCAATACACCCTACAGCTCAGTGCCGAAAACGAGGCTTTAAAAAAGAGAATTAAGGCGCTCGAGGAAAAGTAATTTTTTGTATTCCTGATCATTTCACACTCCGTCATCATGAGTAAGCATTTTGTTTTGATGTTGTTGCTTTGGGTATCTATGCCTGGCTTTGGGCAGGTTGATACCATTACCATTGGCTTTGGCGAATACCAGGGCGTGGCCGTCACAGCCAGCAACAGTTACCAATATTCACCTGAAACTACTTTAAAGCAGGATGGGTATCTACCCAACCTTAATGCAGCCTCCCGGTTTTTAGGACAGTCTACCCTGGGCTACAACATGGAAGACATTGCAGAGCTAAGTGAGCTGGGCATTGAAGACTGGATCGACAGCCAGTTTGTGAAACCCATACCTTTTACACTCAAAAACAAGGTAAAACTTTACCACAACTTTGTAAAAACAGCCACCAACAATGCGGCTGCGGGTCAGATCTACCGCATGTGGTCGTATGCCTGGTGGCAATACCACATGACTTCAGCCGATGCCCTTAGGCAACGTGTGGCACTTGCACTTAGTGAATTGTTTGTAATTTCTGATAAGTCGGCTTTTGGTGCTAATTCCTATGCATTATCCAGTTATTACGATGTATTGCTTGCCAATGCCTTCACCAATTACAGGGATTTGATGGAGGATGTTACCTTTCACCCATCGATGGGCATTTACCTGACCTATCTCAACAATCCAAAATCCAATCCTGCCACCAATCAGTTTCCGGATGAAAATTATGCCCGAGAGTTGATGCAACTTTTTACCATAGGCACAGTAAAGCTTAATATGGATGGTACGCAGGTACTCAACGCCAGTGGTCAACCCATTGCTACGTACAACAATACCGACATTGCAGAATACGCCAAAGTATTTACGGGCTTGTCTTGGGCAGATCGCACCACCTTCAACCGAAGTGCAGCCAATGATACCAGCTATACCCTGCCCATGATCATGTTTAATGGATCACACGAGACAGGGGTAAAATACCTGCTCAACGGCTTTGTAGTACCCAACCGTGTGCCAACCGATGGTATAGCCGATATACAAGACGCGATTACCAATTTGTTTAATCATTCCAATACACCTCCCTTTGTATCTAAATTTTTAATCCAACGACTGGTAACATCCAATCCCAGTCCAGCTTATGTAGCAAGGGTAGCCAATGTTTTTGTCAACAATGGTCAGGGTGTAAGAGGTGATATGAAAGCCATCATCAAAGCCATCCTCCTGGATCCCGAAGCCAAGTCCTGCAATAATGGCGAAAATGATGCTTATGGTAGCCTGAGAGAACCATTTTTCCGCTACGTGCAGATCAACAAGGCCTTTGATGCCAGCACACTCAGTGGCAATTATCGGAACGACATGGACTATGTATACCGATATGTACAACAGAAGCCTCTCACCTCGCCAAGTGTATTTAATTTTTTCCAACAGGAATACCAACCCATTGGTCCCATAGAA